>DATNCH010000089.1:0-33806 GCA_035571655.1 Pyrinomonadaceae bacterium | reverse complement strand
AAAACTAACAGTCTCATGTCAAAGAGCGACAAACTAAACCAAAGAGGCGCTGCGGCGTCACGCTCAGAGTGTGTTCAAAAAACTCTTGACAGCGAACGACGCCTCATAGATGACCGTATCCAACAATGACTTTCGACTTTTTTTAAGGCAGTTGTCTCGACAAAGATTTCAGAGCGAGAGTAGACTCTGACCACATGCCTCCCCAAAATTTAAGGAGCAATTTTTATGAAGAAGAAGAACTGGTTACTATTCGGCGGTATTGCAATACTCGCGGCCGTGGCGCTGCTAGTCGTTAATTCAGCCCGAACCGACAAATCCAACACTGCAACGAAGCAAACGCCCACGCCCGCGCACAACCACGAGCACGCGCAAACTGCCGCGAAAAGAGTACCGGCTTTTCAGGTTGCTCCGACGCGCGCCAGTCTCGGCGAACCCACCCTCGACCCCGAAGGATTTACAGGTATAACTCGCGATGCTTATCGCGCAGCCAAACAGATCCCGCTCACGCTCGCGCAACTGCCGTGTTATTGTCACTGCGACGAAGGCTTCGGACACAAGAGTCTGTACAGTTGTTTTCAAGACGATCACGCAGCACACTGCGCGGTTTGTGTTAACGAAGCATTGCTCGCGCTGAGTCTGCAAAAGGACCAGAAGCTGACCCCCGAACAAATACGCGAGCGGATCATGCAGGAGTTTTCGAACCAGTAAAGGAGAAATCAGGAAATGAGTAAGTACGCTATATTGTTCGTGTTTGCGATCGTGGCCGTGCTGGCGTGCAAGAGCGTTGGCGCAGTCAACGAACTTCCCGCAGTCGGGGCCGCCGCGCCCACTTTCAAGCTCAATTCAAACGAAGGCAAACCCGTGAGTCTCGCCGATTACAAAGGCAAATGGGTCGTGCTTTATTTTTATCCGAAAGACTTCACCAGCGGCTGCACGCTGGAGGCGAGGAATTTTCAACGTGACCTCGCGAAGTATGACGCGGCGAATACTGTGATTCTGGGTGTCAGCGTGGATACGGCAGAGTCGCACAAAGATTTCTGTACGAAGGAAGGATTGAATTTCAAGCTGCTGTCAGACACGGACGCGAAAGTCTCAACCGAGTACGGCTCGATCATGGAGTACAACGGCGCGAAGCTTTCCGCGCGCAACACTTTCATCATCGATCCACAGGGCAAGATCGCGAAAGTTTTTGAGAAGGTAAAACCAGGCGGACACAGTGACGAGGTGCTGGCAGCGCTAGCCACTCTTCAGAAGTCCTGAAGAACCGATCGGCTACACAGAGAGGCACAAAACCGCAACTTGTGGTTTTGTGCCTTTACTTCTTCTTAATTTCAATCACCTTCATCTCCCCCTTGCTGTTATCGATCGTGAAGTCGATACGATCGTTGACGGCCAGACCGTTCAACAGCGCGCTGTTCGTCACGGGGAATTCCATCTGCATTCCCTGCATCAAGCCCTCGATGTCTTCGTGATCGATCTCGATCGCGGGCAGTTCCGGACTGATCGATTTGATTGTTCCGACGCCGTGATAAGTGTTTGGCGACAGCGCCGCGACGCTAGCTGACGGCGTCGCAGTCGTCGCCGTAATTGGCGCAACCCGATCGCGGGCGCACGCTGCGATCAATGCCAGAGACAGACACGCAATTATTACCCAGCCTTCACGAGCCATATACTTCGTTTCTCTTTCTCCTTTGCGATATACGCGACGAACACCTTGCCATTCGACACCGCGGTCGCTGGTAACTCCGCATTCGCCGCGACGCTGATCGTCGACCCTGCTTTCCCGAGCTCACTCATTTTAGTTTCACCCGCCATACTCTGCCATACTCCGATCGCTCCGTTGTTTGCGGAGCTGAGCACGGGTGTGCCGCGAACGGCTTCCTGCGACAGTAATTGGCGCGGTGAGAAGCTCTGTCCTTTATCACTCGACTCGGCGAAATAGAGTCCGGGCGCGGTGCCTTCGCCCGCCGCGTACCAGAGCACTTTCAACTTACCACCGCTGTCCACCGAAAGCGATGGACCAGAAACAGGGCAGCCCTGAAGAACCCAACGATCGTCACTCACGATCTTCAGAGATGAAAAGGTTGCGCCGCCGTCAGTCGAACTGACCACTGCGATGTGACGAAAACTTCCGGGCAAGACCTCGCGCCAACCGGCGTACAACGTTCCATCCGCAGAAATCGCGAGTGAAGTCTTGCAACAAGGACACGCATCTGACGCGACTTTCTGGTTGGGAGAAAAAGTGCGTCCACCGTCGGTCGAGTAAGCGAGAAAGAGATCGCGATTGCTTTCCATGTGATGACCCTCAGCTTTTGTCGACGGCTCTGGCGCGTGAACGTTGCGTTCGTCGAGCCAGCCAACAAAGATTCGACCATCCTTTGCGACCGCCAGCGAGTGCATCCCGTGAGCGCCCGGGACCTTGTCGTCGTTGATCTTTACTTCGGTGGAAAAAGTCTGCGCGAGATCGTGCGAGGCTGACAGGTAGAGATCCGTCCCGTGTTTGCCTGCCGAATCGACACGTGCGGTCCACACCACGTAGATGGCCCCATCAGCCGCGACAGCCACACTCGGCTGATCGCCGCGCCAGGCGGTTGCGACGCCGGCTTCGCGGTTTACGCGAACAGGCGAGCCTTGCATCCGGCCGTCACTATTGAACCGCGCGATCATCACGTCAGCCTGCCCGCCGTCATGATTGACCCATGTAACATAGAACGTGCCATCTGCGGCCGGCGCGGTTGCGGGCTCGGCAGCATCCACACCCGGCGCAGAGATCTGCATCGCTCGTGGCGCCGACCCGGTCATCACCAGACAACCTGTCAAAGCCGTGGCCACAAAAAGGCACAAAACTGAACACAAAACCTTTTGAAGCATAAACATTAAAAACTCAACTTCATTCCAAATTGAAACTGCCGTGGATCGAACGCCTGTGTCGGTTGTCCAAACGCCGGCAAAGGTGTCGTGCCGGCGCCGAACGTGTTGTTCGGCACGCCGAAATTCGCGCGGTTCAGAACATTGAAACCTTCCGCCAACAATTGCAGATCGACGCGTTCGGTAAGTCGAATCGTGCGGCCCAGGCGCAGATCGAGCGACGCGAAATCAAATCCGCGTCCTGTATTTCGTCCCACGCCGAGTGGGCGGTCATTGTTGTTAGTGTCGAGGTTACGATCGGTTCCGAGCAGCACGTTGAAAGGCAGATGCGAACCGTAAGTGAAAATGTACCCGAATTGGAAGCCACGCGCTTCGAACGAACCGCTCGCGACCAGACGATGACGCTGATCGTTGTCGGAGAGACCACGATCGTCGCGAATATTGAAATTGTCCTGGACGCTCGAGAAGAAGAAGTTGCCGGCGTCGTCGATCGTTTTCGAGAGCGTATACGACACGCGCACGTTGGCCCACTGCGCACGCTTGTTAAAAGAAACGACCATGCCGTCGTAATACGAATTCCCCGATCCTTCGAAGCGCGAGATATTTCCCCAGTTCGGATCCGGCCGGCCGAGGTTCGGAATACCCGCGGATGCAGGAACCGTCGGCACATTCACGTTCCGCGAAAGTATCACGTGTCGCGCACGCAGGTGGAGGTAGCCGACCGACACCACCGCATTGCCCGGCAGTTCGCGTTCGATCTGAAGATTCGCCTGGTGGCTGTAACTCACGTCGATTGCCGGATCGATGCGAGTGATGTTTGGTTTTGTCGTGAGCGTTGCAGGCTGAACACTCAATACGTTCGGAAAAACAGGCGCTCCAGGCTGCGTGGGCGACAACTGAACCACGAGAAACTTCGAACCATCGCGTTGCAGAGCATTCGAAGTGGCACGCAGCGGAATGCGATCGTAGTAGAGCCCGAAACTCGAACGCACTACTGTCTTGCGATCGGCTGGCGCCCACACGATTCCCATTCGTGGTGCAACATTGTCCGTGTCAGTCTGAATCGGATCGGGTAAGAACTGGAGGTCGTATCGCAGCCCCGCATTCAGCGTGAGATCCGGACGGACTCGCCATTCATCCTGAACAAAGACACCGATATTCGGATTCGATTGAACCTGGTTCGGCGCGCCAAACGCCTGCTGATAGTTGAGGTAGTTGCCACTCAGGAAATTGTTGAGCGAGCTGAACGCGTAAACGCCCTGCACAGCGCCGGGGAAGAGAATGTTGACGCGGTTGTAGAGAAAACCGCCACCCGCTTTCAGCGAATGCGCTCCGCGGATAGTCGAGATGTTGTCGACGGCTTCGAACAGGTTGATATCGCGCGACAGCGGCGAGAACGTCGCCGTACCGAAATTCGCCACGCCCGCGATCCCGACTGCTGGTCCGACGTCGTCGTTCACCGGCGCGTCCAAACGGCTATTCGTGTACTGGACACGCAACTCATTCAACGTACGATCATTGATCGTCGTCACGTTACTGACCTGGACTGTTTGATCCGTGTCGCCAAGACCTGTGCCGCGACTCACCGCGTTTAGTCCACCGACGGTGCGCGAATTCACGGCGTTGATGTGATAGAGACTGTAACGCGCGCTTAGTTGGTTTCGCTGATTGATGCTGTGATCGATGCGCGTGAAAAAGTTGGTCGTGTCAAAGCTCGCCGCGACAACGCCTGTGTTGATGAGCGAACCCGGATAATTGACGGCGCGAAGTCGATTGTTGATCGTGTTCACCGCGCCAGGCAGGATCGTTATGACCGCGGAATAGTTCCGACGCGTCTGTTCAAAGTTGCTAAAGAAAAAAGTGTTATCGCGCCGGACTGGTCCACTGGCAGTCACACCATACTGCGCCTGCGTCAGGAGATCCTTTGTCGGCGCGAGTGGATTTCGAGCATCGAACCGCTGGTTGCGAAAGAATCCGTAGACGCTGCCATGCCAATCGTTCGTGCCGGATCTCGTAAGAATGTTGACTACACCGCCAGAAGCCCTGCCAAACTCGGCGATGCCTCCGGAAGTCACGACCTGAAACTGATCGATCACCTCCTCGCTGTAATACGTGCCGGTGAGATCCGCAGCGTCGTCGTTTGCCGACACGCCATCGAGGATGAAACTGTTGTAGAGATTGCGCTGTCCGGCGATTGAAATGCCCTGACCTGGCACCGCGGAAGTCTCCGCAAAGCGCTGGTTGCTCCCGGTGTTTGTTGGTGAGACGCCCGGGATCAGCAATGACAGATCGAGAAAATTTCGCCCGTTTAGCGGCAGCTCGTTCATCTCTTTCGGCCTGATGGTCTCGGTGATCTGCGTGCGGACCGTTTCAACAATCGGCACGTCTGACCCGATGTTCACCGCGGCGGAAACCCCTGCGACTTCGAGTTTGACGGGCAGGTCGAGAGCTTGACCGATCGAGACGGTCAATTGCTTGGCTACGGATGCAAACCCTGGTGCGTCGATCTTGAGATTGTAGGCGCCGGTGCGCAGGTAAGGGAATCGAAACCTGCCCTCGTGATCGCTGGTGGTTTCGACGTGTTGATTTGTTTCGACGTGGGTGGCGACCACGTTGGCGCCGCTGACAGAAGCGCCGCTCGTGTCTTCGATCCGGCCGCTCAGTGTGGCTGACGTAACGCTTTGCTGCGCCACACAGAGGCCCGAAAACACAAATACAAATAGAAGAGACAGATAAGGACGGAACATCGAACTTCCTCCCGCCGGAAGATTCAGGGACTTTATTGAAATGAAGCGAATTGGTTAAACGGCGGGTGGACCTCTGGGACTGATCTGGTCCCAGTCTTCGTTCGAGCAAAAAGAGAATGGCTGATTCTCGTCTTTAGAATAGATGACTAGAGTTGGATTGAGATACGTGAATGGCTGAAGAATACCGCGCTCACGCCTTTGTTGGCGTTGCGAGCTCGCCATACACGCACCGCAGTCCATCGGACATGGTTTATGCAGCGAGATTGATTCAGCAGCGTGAGAAGTTGTTTCAGCAGCGTGACTGTGTGAGTGTTGAGATTCCTGTTTAGGAGGTTCGGCGACGATCGTGTTCGCATCGTCTGCTGACTTCGGGTGGTCGCGGCCACACATCGGCTCCGAAATGCGAGGAGCCGGTTTCGCAGCGAGGCCTGAATCGCAATGACCTGCTTTACCAGCGCAGCAGGGCATCGTGTTTGATTTGTCGAGCGAAGCGCTGGCGATCGGCACGAGCACCGATAAAAACGACACGGCCACAAAAAGGCACAAAAACCGCAAGCTGTTTTTGCTAAACCTTTTGTTCATGTTGTGCTTTTTTGTGGCCACGGTTTCCGCACCAGTTTCATTTTGCACTTCGGACAGAAGCCGCGTGACTTCGACGTCACGTCTTCATGCATCGGACAAACATATTGAAACTGAGTCGTTTTTTTAGAATGCGCCGACCGCGTTTTCTGTGCTGTGACGACTGGGGAGTATACACCGGCGGCGGCGATGAAGACGAATACAGCCGCAAGCAGCGGCACGACTAACCGTTTGAAGTTCATTTTAAACCGACCGCCGGACTCTTCCTGCTCACGCCTCACTCGCGCGAGCAGGAAGAGTCTCTGGAAAAGGATTGTGCCGGGCGGATTTATATCGTTCCAGCAACAACCTTAACCGATTCGAACGAGCCCGACTTATTGCTACTCAGACTCGCCGAGAGTTTGTACCAGGTGGTCTTCTTGCCGTCAGGACCAGGAAGGAATACGTCTTTCTCGGCAAAGATAGCAATGATGTCCATGTACTTATTGCTACAGCGGTAAGTACCACTTGACGTACAAACCGTGCCGGTTGCAAAACCCAGGGTACCGCCGGTACCGCCGCCCGCCGTTGTTTCTGCTGCTGCTTGTTGTTGGCTCATACCTGTTCTCCTTCAGTGAAGTTCGTTAATGATTTATTGCCTCACGCGTTGAGCAGAGTTGCCAGAATTAATTTGTCAACAACTCCCATCGCAGCGTTACCGATTCTCCAGGACGATACGCAATCACCATGAGCTTCGCGATCTGCCGAAAACTCTGGTTCTTGGAGTCCGCAATACGCACGAGGTAGATGTGGCCCAATTTGATCGGTGCGTTGGCGGAGGCCCGGGTTTCAGTGAAAAGTGCAGCGCCCTCTTTGAGCGTGGTCCAGACCGGTTTCGTATTGTCTTCCTGGAGAACCGTGATTTTGTTTCCTTCGAGACGTAACGAAGCAAAACCCACGGCCCCATTCTCTGCATCGTCGAAACCGTATCGCTCGCGGAGTTCGTTGTTTGTGCCGAGATCCACGATAACTGCTGCTCGATCGACTTCAATCCCCGCGACGAGAGTGCCGCCGCTTACCAGGCTGAAGTTCAAATCGCTGCAACGGTTTCCCCATTGGTGGTTCGCAATCCTCATCCCCTCTTTCCCGTCGTTGAAGCAGAACGAACGGGCCAAAGGATCCAAGGCGTACATGGTGAAAATTCCGCTTGTCTTCCGCGGCTGAGCCGCCTTCTCATCAGGAGTGGTCGGCGTTTGTGCGCGCAGAGTCTGTGCGGAACAAAACGCGATCAATACTGCTGAGACGATCAGAAAAGTCTTCTTCATGAAATGCGCCCCCCAGAATCAAGAATTTCGTAAACAGCTACCGGGTAGCCACGCGAGTCAGCGGCACCAGTTCCTGAAACTTCTTGTACTCGATGTGTCTCGCTTCATTCCGCCGTCTTAGTTCTTTGAAGTAGACGAACGGGACGAACTCGGGACCGTTCTCGTTGGTGATCCAATCGTTGGGGAGAACGTAGTCAAGCTTGTATAGATCCACATCGTTCTGGCACAGGTTCAGTGTCTCTGTAACGGCCTTAACGAGCAGAATGTTATTCAACGGAAGAGGCGCAGAGAGCGAGTTGTCGTACGTGTAAAGGAGCATGCCTTCGCGTGCGCGTCGTTCCCACTCCTGCACGATCTTCGAAGCTCTTTCATATTGCCTGGAGTTGATCTCGAGTCGCAGGATTACTTCCGAATCGCCGCGCGCTTCTCTGAGATACTCCTTGTAAGTGTCGGGTGGAACAGCGCCAAACGTCGCATAACCCTTGTCGGAAAAAATTCCGGCAGCATCGATTTTCGCCTCGCCTCCAGCCAGCTTGATGACGACCGGAAACGCGGAACCGCTCCTGTCGTAGAACTCGTTCTGACGTGCGACCAAGACGATGAAATACCGATCGGGATCTACTTTGGTCCATCTCGTTGTTCCAGCGAGACCGGGTATCTCGCAGGTGATGGATGAGTCGTCGAAACTGACCACTTTCATGGCAGTTTTCGTTCGATCGAAAATTCGGTTCTTGCCGGTTGCCGTGAACGAGACTTCGCCAGGAGTTTTCGGATTAGTCAGATTCTCAAGCGAGTATTTGGCAGTAGCGACTTCACGAGGTTGTTCGGTGCCGGAGACTGACAGCACTTTCACCACACCTTTATCGTCAAAAGTGTAAAGACGTGCTTCAGTGGTCGAGATTTGCGCTTTCCAGGTCCCGACGATGTCGAACTCACATCTCTTCCGTTGGGCCAAAGCCGTTCCGATTGACCCCAAAATGATAAGCGCCACTAGCGAGATTATGGCATTTCGTTTCATAGCATTTACCTCGTTGGCCCGAGTGGATTCAGCACTACGCGCCGATTTGAGTTGGACCAGGGAATAGAAGCCGCGCGAGCAGCTCCTATTCCCGGTCTGTCATGCGACCGCCGGAACCGAAGTCCGTAGCGGCCCGTGGCCGCGAGACGTAGACGGTCAGAAACATTCAGACGCTATAGCGATAGCCGTGTTTCTTGCGGTCCTCATCGATCTGCTTTTGGACCTTTTCGTATTCGACAACCATCTCCGCGTAGGACTTTTCACTGTCCTGCCACGAAATGTGCCTCATCACATTCTTATGGCTGGCGAATGCCTGGACCATGCCCCAGGAGTTTCTTTGATCGTTGACGACGCGCAACATGCCGCCGTGCAACGCATCATCAAGATCGAACCCCGGGTGGCTCATCGCAAACAGTCTGAAGCGGATGGTCTCGAGGTCATATGCATTTCCGGTTAGGAAATACCACCCTGGCAGATCCGCTTTGTTTTTCCGCGCATACTCTTTCAACGCGGCCGGCGTGTCGTCCTGGGGTTTTATGGTCAGCGAGTAAATGAAGAGATCATTTCCCATCCGAGGTTTCAGCTCGTTGTAGATCTGTTTCAATCTCTGAGTGACGATAGAGCACGAACCTCCGCACTCTGCGTACATGAAATTGATGATCGCCTGCCTGCCTCGGATCATGTCGTCATAGAACCTGACCTCTTCGTTGTCGTGTGTTCGGAGCAAGGCATTTGTGTACCGCCCAGCACCAGGTGAGTACGGATGCGGTGTATATGCTCTGGTTACGAGTTTTCTTCTTTCCATTAGGCACCTCCTCATTCTTCTGGTGGTGGTGGTTCAACGCAAACCAGTGAGTCTTGACAGACTTGTCTGTCTGCCTGGCACTGATCAAAGGACGCCTGGTCAGGACAAATGTCCCAGCGCACCATCATGAATGCATCTTCGTGGGCCATGTTGTGGCAGTGGATCAAATACCTGCCGTTGTAGTCCCTGAATTGCATCTTGACCAATGCGCCTTGCGTGGCCTCCATTCGACTCACGTCTTTTCTACCCGAGAACAGCGGCGGTACTACCCCCGGAGCGGGTGTCGGCACGCCGTTTACAAATCGCTGTAGAGTACGAAACTCTTCGAAGTGTATGTGGACCGGGTGCGTCCACGCAGAATTGCCGACGTTGTTGTTAATGGTCCACTCTTCGACATTGTTCCTCGGAATACAGTGAGCCGGATGTTCCGCGTCGAACAAGCATCCGAGCTCTCCGTCGCCACCTGCCGGGTTACCGAAGTCGTCTTTTGGCCTCCTGACCCTGAACTGGCGCGGTGGCACGTTCTGAGTGAAGGTCGGCGGGAAGTTGTGCGGCGGACTATCAGGACACGCCGGATCACGAACAAACTGCCACTCGAAACTGGTGTTGGTCGCCGGCAAGGTCGGATACGTGCACAGGGGGTTCGGAATCGGCGGTGTATCTTTCGGGAACCACGTCTCCCTGGCCACTACGTCAAACCGCAATATCACTTGTCCGATATCGAGGCCGCTCGGGAAACCTGGCGGGTTGATGTTCGGAGTGCCGTTGACTCGCATTATCCCGGTTTCCTTCAGGTAGAGCGTGTCGCCCGGGTTGTAATTATTGAAGTCAATGATGATGTCGTAGCGTTCAGCTACGCTCACTCGCAGTCCACCCGGAGTAAGACCCGGATTGGTGGTGGAGTTGCTGTTACCGATATTCGCGCCATCGTCGATATCGAGTGGATGCTCGAGGAAGTTTGCGTCAGTGGCGATCACCTTGATCGTTTGAACTCGAGCGACGTTGCTGGCATCTGCCTTGACGAGCGTAAGGTTCCAATCCCTGGTCGGTCCGGTGTTGAGAATGCGGAACCGATACTTTCGCTTCCTGACCGTCAACTTGGGCTGAATCTTTCCGTTGACGATCCATTTGTTGGTGCCGCCTACGGAGTTGACCATCTCATTGCGACCGTTGGCGTCAAGGTTGCAGAACCTCTTATCGGTAAGAATGATAGGAAAGTCAGTGACACCGTAGATTCCCGGCAGTTGGAGCGAGCCCTGGCTCGGATGTTCATGTCCGGGGTCAGTCGAGTCGTAGACGATGTACATGCCGTTCATGCCCATAAAGTTATTGGGGAGCGTGAACGCGGCGCGGTGATCGTGGAACCAGAAGGAACCCATCTTTTCTTTTGGATCGCCGACGCCGTCCAAACCCGGGTTGCCGCCAAAGGCGTCAATACCGGCATAGACATTCGGATAAAGATGGTCTTTATAGAATCCACGTGTGAAAAAGTCGCCGGCGAAACCATCGCTCTCTGAGCCATGGTGACCGTTGTGCAGGTGGATCGTCATCTCATTTCTGCCAAACGTGCTGGTGACTGCCGGTAAGCTATTTCTGAATCGGACGATCGTGGATTTGCCGTATCTCTGTAGCGGCGTTGGGGCCGGATACACACCGTTGAAGCCCCACACGTACGTGTCACCGAAATCAGAATGGAACTTATGCAGGCCAGCTTTGGCTTCCATTGAGTACAAGAAATGGGCTGGTGTGAACTGCGCCCAGCGTTGATGGGGATCGCGCGGAGCTTCACCCGCAGCGGTATTTCGAAACTCTTGAGGCGGTGGGATCAATTCGTCAAGATCTACCGCAGGAAACGGCGCCGTGAATTCATCCACAAAAGGTGTGTGGCTTGGTCCAGGTCCTGGATTGATGGTGTTGCCATTCGCGTCTAGATCGCAACGAATTGGCTCTGTAATCGTTTGCTGAAAGCCCAGCGCCTCGGAAGGAGTCAACAGGGATGGGGCCAAGACTCCTGCGGCCCCGGCTGCTGCTCCTATCTTCAGCACAGTTCTTCTACTGATTGTGCTTTCAGTCTTCTCGTCGATTTCCGGCCGGTTGTTTGCCTGCTCTATAGGCATAGAATCTCCTTTCAGCCGTTTGGGTTTGGCCTCAAAAACAAAAACCTTTAACTGGTGGTTATGACCTTTACTCGAAGAGTGTTCGCTATTGGCTCCCGAATCCTGATCTAACTTCCCGACAAAGGCGATCAGTTTGAAAGGCAGGGCTTAGCTGCTGAAACAGTTGAGTAACGTCAGTTGACTTTACGAACGAAACTTACACTCGATGGAACTTCATTTGTGCGTTGTGCTGAATCGGGCGCAAGATTACGCTGCAATTTTTTGAAGAACAAGCTCTCTTGCTTGGCGTATTTTGTCGTTCATTAGCGAATCTTGCTTCTAAATGAAACTGAATTTCACTACCGTGGTCCATACTCAATTCAGGCATGCAAACATGTAAATGAACAAGTGCAACGATGGCAAAATCGAATGCTTTGCGATCTCTGCGAGCTGTTGCCGGACCTTACTTGGTTGTTTCCCGTTGTGGCCGTTTCCGTTCCCTGTGTCGTTGTTTTTGAAATGCGATCGGTACAGGGCAGGAGAGTATCCGTAAGTCGATTTGAAATCGCGCACGAAGTGACTCTCGTCGTTTAGACCAACCTGGTAGGCGATCTCCTTCACACTCAGAAAACTCGACTCCAGTAAATTCTTGGCCCGCTCCATCCGCAGCAATCGCAGATAACGGATCGGAGGCATGCCAACGTCCGATTTAAAAATGTGACAGAGACGCCAGACGGAAAGGTTTACCGATTGAGCGAATTCTGCGAGCGACAGTTCACCACGAACGTCTTCTCGCATCATTTTGATGATTTTTTCTACTCTTGTATCCAATCAAACACCAGAGGGAGATGTTTAAGTCAAACCCATTTTTACAACCGTGGATGAGCAGATCTCTCCATAGTCAAATTAAGATGAGCAGCAGTGAGGTGAAAATCGGGTTCTGGGCGGACTTACTTAATGTGGCAAAAACTGAGTCGGGCAAAAAAAATCAATCGCAGTTTGCGAGGTTGCGAAATCCCTCGAATAAGATTTGGGAGTTTCTCGTTTCGAAGGTCGCGCTTTAATACTACACGCAAGAAAACGTTGTCAATGGTGACACAAATTTGTGACTAATTGAAAAGACGAGCTTTACGTTGGGTTGCATAAATTCCTGTAATGCGACTGGTGAGAACACAAAAGGCACAAAATCAATACGAATGATCTGTGCCTTTCGTGGATAAGAAGATTTAATTAGCTAGCGTTCTCGAGACTGAATTGCTCGAGAAGTTCGGCACCCAGATTTGTGAACCACCAATGACGACGGAGAAGGGGCCCTTGCCGGTTGTATATGTAGCGACCACGCCTCCATCCGCGGGATTGAGTTTCACTAATTGATTGTCGCCGTGCGCGACTACCCAAACACTCGTTCCATCAGAAGTGACTCCCGCAGCTCCATCACCAACTTTAAATTCACCGAGATTGAATCCATCGCTGGCCCGAAGCTTGGTCACGCTCTTGCTGAAAAAGTTTGTCACCCAGAGACTTTCGCCTTGAGCGGCGATTCCGAATGGACCGCGGCCCACAGCGTACGTCCCCAACACGGCGCCGGCGAGACTCAAACGCGTAACAGAGTTGCTGAAATTGTTGACTACAAACATGCTGTTTGCAGCAAACACCAACCCCATCGGGCGCTTACCGACTGCGAACGTCCCGAGAACCGCGCCCTTCGGGCTGAGCTTCGTTACGTTATTGCTGTTCCGGTTGGCGACCCAAATGTTCGTGCCGTCAGTCGCCAGCCCACCTGGACCATCGCCGACGGTGTAAGTCGCGGCGACAGCACCTGTTGACGGCGTCACTTTCGTCACAGTGTTGCTAAACAAGTTCGCTACGTAGAGCGATCCCCCCGTATAGAGCAACGCTACGGGTCGTTTACCAACCGCAAACGATCCGGCGACCGTACCGTCGCTGACTCTGATTCGAGTTATCGAGTTGTTGAACTGCGTTGCTACCCAAACATACGTGCCGTCGAAGGCTGCGGCTTCGGGACCAGTGGATAGGCCACCGGCCCCCATGTCACCATCGAGCAGGGTGCCACCGGTAACGCCTTGCGTCGACGCGCCACCGCTGCCGAGGGGAATCTCGTTCATCTGGGTCTGCGCCCTGATAACACTCGGCATTGTTGTGGCGATCACCAATAACAACGCCAGCTTGAAAACTCTTCCTTTAAGAAGAATCATTTGCCACCTCCATTCGCTTTCTTCTGCGCCGAGTTTGTCGGCCAATCAACCCAGCTCAGCATTTCGGCAATCCATTCCGGCGACGACATTCCCGGGCAACCACCCCATCGTTCCAAAGGTTCGTTGCCATACTTCAGTACCCCGATGTGATTGGACAGATCCTTATCAACCAAGGGGTCGGGATCGACAAAGCCGAGTTTGCGTCGAATCGTTTCCATGTCGTCAACGGAGCCGGTCAGGAACAACCAGCCGGGCTTCACTTTGTGCATCTGTGCATAGTGTTTCAGCGCGGTGACGTTGTCCTGCCTGGGCTTTAGCGTAAACGAATACATGAAAATATCTTTACCAACGCGATCGCCCAAAATCGTCTGCAACCGCACCAGGTTCCTGGTGATCGGTGTGCAGATACCTTCGCACTGCGCATAAAACATGTTGAAGATCACGATCTTGTCTTTGACAAGGTCATCGTAGAACTTCAACTTGCGCCCGTCTTGAGCGGTCAGGACAAGATTCGGGAAATAGCGGTCCCTGGTCCTTTCTCGCGACGGTATTGTTTTGAACTTCGGGTTCGCTTCCGGCTCCTGCGCGTGAGCGAGTAACGGCACGGCAAACGGCGCGGCCCCGAGCGTCGCTATCAAACTTCTGCGTTTCAAGTCCGTCATAAGATTTCCTTTCTTCAGGTTCGGAGTCCAGGTTTCCTGCGCGAGAGTCGCGCGGGTTACCACACAAACGACACTAGGGGTTCGTCTTGTTGTCGCCGACGTCGTCGATCTCGCCGAGCACCATCATCGCGTGATCTTCGTGGACCACGTTGTGACAGTGCAGCGGGAATCTGCCGATGAAGTCGCGGAAACGGAAGAAGACCTTCGCCTCCACGTTGTGCTCTAACCTGAAAACATCTTTGCGGCCTTTCTGAATTATTCCCGAGTTTGCGGGCGCATTACCGTTTATCGTAAGAGTTTGAAACTCTTCGAAATGCATGTGAATCGGATGTTGCCAGCCGCCGGAGTTGTTCTGAAACACCCACTTCTCAACGCTGTTGCGTTTAACCCTGAAGCGTGGCGGCTGGTTGCAGCCACCCACAAGCTGGCCGTTGACCTGCCACTGCCCGTTGCCTCGCTCGAACCGGAAGGTGCGAGTGATTCGCTCCTGATCGGTGGTGTTCGGGAACCCGTAAAAGTAAGTACCCGCCGGAATAGTTGCGGGATTCACGCTGTTGTCGGGCACTACCGGACCATCGACGATGATCTGAAGTATCTTCGTTCCCTGACCAGCGCCGAGAACGTCTCCGGTAGGACCACGTCCGTCATCCTGCTCCAGACGATTCTCGAGATAGAACGTCTTGCCCGCCTCGTTGGTGAAATCGACGATTACGTCGACGCGCTCGGCTACTGAGAAGCGAGAGCTGTTCACTTGAACCGGCCGTTCCATGAGGTTGCCGTCCGTCGAGATCTGCCAGAACGACTTCGTGCTGTTGTTCGGTCCCAGCACAAACATCTGGTAAAAGCGTGACGGTCCGGTGTTCAACCAGCGGAAACGATAACGGCGCGGGCTGACGTGTAACACAGGGTTGATCTTGCCGTTGACCAGGAACTTGTCGCCGAGAATTCCATCCGTATTGAACAGATCGAATTTCAGTAGACCGGTCTGGTCGTCGAAGACCTTATCGTTGAAGACCATGTAAATGTCGAAACTGGTCAGCGGATTCTGGCCGTCGCCGAAGCTTGGGAGCCGGAAGCCGGTGTTTTCGTCACCAGTATCGCGTTCGTTGAAGAGAATGTAGGTTCCGGCGAGACCTTTATAGGTGTTCTCAGCCGTGTGGTCGATGCGATGGTCGTGATACCACAGTGTGCCCATTGCCTCCCTGATATCGCCGCCCTGCGCCTGGTGTGTCGATTTCACACCGGCATAGACATTCGGGTAGTGATGATCGTAGAACTGACCGCGCTCCATGAAGAAACACGGAAAGCCGTCGCTCTCCAGCGGTGTATGACCATTGTGCAGGTGCGTTGTAACTGACGGTAAACCGAAACCACCGTTGTTTGCCGGGAGGTTGTTGTGCAAACGAAGGAGCACTGAACCGGCTTGGGGATTGCCGAGGTTGCCGTAGCGCTCGACGATCATTGGACCAGGGACAACGCCATTGAAAGTCCAGAGAGGTTGAAGTGGAAGGTCGCCGTGAACTTGCAGATTTGCAAGCTGCTCCGACATTTCATAATAACGAACCGGTGGGAAGTCGTCCCATGCCTGGTGCGGCACGGTTCGCGCTTCACCTGCGCCTGTGTTCGGGATTTTTTGGGGCGCGGGGTTGAGTGACGCGAGTGGAACCGTCGGAAGCACGGGTAATCTCGGCATCAGGTCCTGCCAGGGAGTGGTTGGCGGACTATTCGGATCGTCGTTGTCGAAAGAACCGCGCGTGTTAAGAGGGTGTGCGCTCAAACCTTTTTTAGGGATCAGCATACCGGCGCTGGTAAGCAGTCCCATCTTGAGCAGATCGCGCCGTTTAAAACCGGCTGCAATCAGCTCGCGACGATTGTTCGCTGCTGTTTGCTTTTCCTTTTCTTTTCGTCGATTTCGTTTGGAGATGTACGCCATCGGTAAACTCCTCCTATTGAGAGCCCAGGCTCAAGGGGTTGTCGTTCTGGTTTATCCGACACTACTCCGCAACCGATTATTGGTGTGGCAAAGCGGTCGAATGCTACTTCTGAAGTAAATTAATCCCGGATAAGTAACAAACTTTACTTATCGGGCGTCGGCGGAGTTAGGTGAGGAGCGCCCACCAACTTGAATGCGCAGCACTCTGTGAGTGGAGGCGTAGTTACCCGTCATCGGCTCGGGGGGCGGGAACAGTCGATGCACTTCTGGTTTACGATGCGTTTCGAAGCGCGCGCAATGTATTATTCCTCCGAGGCGAAAGTCAAGTACAAAGGTGCGGAAAAATTCCGCAATAATTCTGTGTGCAACGTCTGTGTACTTTGTGACAACTGGGTTTGTTGAATGGGCATCGTAGCGATCAGGAGGAGGATTCTTTTTCATGACATCAATTCGTATCGTCTGTGCAGTATCTCTCGTTGCGTTACTGGCGCTCTCGGCGGCGATGACTCCGGCTCAAAAAACTTCTTCTCGCACACGCGACGCGGCTCGCCATGCAGGTGAAGCTTCAGAAACGTTTACGGAGATCATGAACGTCAAAGACAAAGCGATTCCGAAAGAACTGCTCGATACTGCTGAGGCGATCGCAGTGTTTCCCGGCGTCCTCAAGGGTGCGTTTGTCATCGGTGGACGAAGCGGTCAGGGTGTGATCAGTCGTCGTGTAAAAGGAGGCTGGAGCGCTCCGGCGTTTTTCAATCTCGGCGGCGGCAGTTTTGGACCACAGATCGGCGCGCAAAAAACGGATTACGTTTTGCTCATCATGAACCAGAGTGGTCTCGATGGTTTACTCAAAGACAAGTTCGAACTTGGCGGCGAAGTAAGTATCGCTGCTGGTCCAGTCGGACGTGAAGCAGCCGCTTCAACCAATCCGCGACTTGATGCAGGAATTCTTTCATACTCACGCAGCAAAGGTGTGTTCATCGGCGCAGCTTTGAAAGGCGCAATGATCACTCCCGATAACGATCTGAATGAAGCCGTCTACGGCAAGAAGGCCGACGAAGTACTCAAGGGCGCGCCGCTGACATTCGCACAGATGCCAGCTTCGGTCCGCATCTTTCCGCGCACTCTGGTGCGTTATTCGATTCGCTGAAGATTGATCACAACAAACCCTTGACGCTTTCGTTTGTGCGACCTAGAATGCTTCGTCGCCCTAAGCGGCCGCATATTCTCATCTTTCGAACGTACAAGCGGGAAACTAATCGAGACTGCTGAACGAAATGCTCCCACGAACGCAGCGACAAAAAGAGATTCTCGATTACATCACTCGCTTTCTCGAACGCCACGGTTACATACCGTCCTACGCACAAATCGCGCGACAGTTTGGAGTGAAGTCACGTGCGACGATCGCAAAGCACATCGCAGCACTCGAACGCCGCGGCCTGTTAGTCCGTGAACATGAAGAGGGCTCGTTCGCGCTGAACGTCAAAGTCGAAGATAAGAGCAGCGACTGTCTGTGTGAAGTCAAAGTGCTCGGGAAGATTGCCGCTGGTGCGCCGCTCGAAGTAGTGGACGACGAGGAACGCATCCCGGTGCCGCGCTTTCTGCTTGGACGCGTGAAGCCGGATCGAGTTTATGCATTGCGTGTTAAAGGCGACTCGATGATCGACGAGCACATCTGCGATGGCGACATTGCGTTGATCGAGAATCGCACAGACGCACGCGATGGTGAGATTGTTGTGGCGCTACTCATCGAAGAAAACCAGGCGACCTTGAAGCGACTTTATCGACGCGGCATGAACGTCGAGCTTCAGCCGGCTAATTCTCAACTGCAACCACTCACGGTTCCGGCCAGCCAGGTGCGCGTGCAGGGCATCTTCCGCGGGCTGCTTCGTCCAAGCACCTAGGCGGCGGGGCGGTTCTGTTTTGTGTGCCTTTTGCACCTTTTGTGGCTAATTTCCTAACCTCTAAAAACCTCTAAACGGCATATTTTCAGGGCGTTGCAGCCAATTTTCACTGGGGTATTTCGCCTCTGCGCCTATCAAGTGCAGTGTGTAGGCATGCCTCGACCGAGGCGATCTGTTTTCAAAGCTGCGGTGCGGCAGTAGACCGTGCAGCAGGATCAAACTTCCTTTTGACACTTCGAGTGGGACGAGCTCATCCTCCGGCCAGGGCGTCGCGTCATAAACCTCAAACTCCATCCGCCCTTCGTGCGTGCGTAACCAGCGTGACTTCAGCCCGCGTCGATGCCCGCCGGGAATGGCCCAGAGGCAACCGTTCTCGATGGTTGCATCCTCGAGTGCGAACCATAGACCAGCGATGTCGATGGGTTCTGTGTAAATGAACGTGCTGTCCTGGTGACACGTAACCTCGCCGCCGATGTTCGGCTGTTTGAAAATGTACATCGATTGGACCAGCAGTGCATTCTCAAGTCCGAGCGCTTTAGCAAGATCTCTTACTTTATCGCTGCGTGAGAAGCGATTGAAGAGCGGATCGAGATCGTGAAGTGCATGGCCTATCTTGTTGATCGACTTTTCTTTCTCGTACTCGAGCGTGCCGTCTGCGTTGAAGGCGTTTTCTTCGAAGAAGAAGCGAATCTTGTCGCCTGACGTCATGAAGTATTCATCCGTGAGTCGATTCTGTTCGCGTGTCGAAAAGATCGACACCACCTCCGCCGGATCGAACTCCTGGACCAACTCCTTCGCCCTCGCGCGCAACCGATCGCAAGTAGCTTCATCCACAAACTCCTCGAGCACGAGAAATCCCACGTCTCGATATTGTTGAACCTGTCGACTGTTCATATACTTCAGGCGGGCGTTAATTGCATCTATGAACCTTTCAGTAAATCTCTGTTACCAGATTTCTCTCGCCTTCCTTGGACCGCTTCGTAAGCTCGGTTCAAGGACACCGTCGATCACACGTTTCGATTCGAACGAACAATACTTCGAGCAACGAGTGGCCGACACCAGTCGCTACCGCGAGCTGTTTAAGCGTTTCGTCTCGTTCAAGGATAAGACCGTCCTCGAACTGGGTTGCAATCGAGGTTACCTGCTTCATAGTTTTTTACAGCACGAAAAATTCAACGCGATCGGAGCGGATCTGGTTTCATATTACCTGAAGGATGCGCGGCGGGACTACGGCGACATCATTGAGTTTATTCAAACAACACCGACAACAATCCCTTTGCCCGACAACAGTGTCGATGTTGTTTACACGATTGATACCGTCGAACACCTGAGCCAGCCTAAAGAGATCTTCATGGAGGTTTTTCGGGTGCTGAAACCAGGCGGGCAGTGCTTAGTACATTTCAATCCCTGGCTTAATCCGCATGGCAGTCATCTTGAAGACATCATTGCGTTTCCCTGGCCGCATGTGTTCTTTTCGATGGATACGCTGTTGACAGTCGCAGCGAAGCTTTACGACTCGCCTGAATACAAGACGACCTGTTATTTTTTGGACCAGGAGGGAAAAAAGAAGCCAAACCCATATCTGGATCATGACTCCTGGGGCATTTACGTGAACCAGATGACGATCAAAAAGTTCAACCTGCTACTGAAGGAACTGCCGTGTGAAGTTAGACACCAGGAGCGAATAGGTTTTGGAGGGACGACGTTCAAGATCAGCCGGGCAGTGCGAGGGCTGGCGCAGGTACCCCTTTTTGACGAATTCTTCACCAGTGTTCTTTTTACCGTCCTGACAAAACCAGACGGGCGTTAGATTAATCTGGTGAGTACATACAGCAGCACAAGCACTAGCAGAATACCAATCGCGCCGGCGACGACTGTTTTGGACCAGTTGCGACCGACCTGTATCTTCGTTACACCCGATGCACCCTCAAACTCGGCGCTCATCTGATAGTCCTTCTTTCGCTGGTCCATCAAATCGGCATTGTCGACGAAGTTTGCGATGTCTCTCGAAGCGTTTGCGTATTTGATCTCGCCGCGTTTCTTTTCCGCAACCAGTCGCATCGCTTCTTCAGCAGCCTTTGCCTTCACTTGCGCAGCTTGTTCATCGAGATCGGTGAAGACATCGTGCGAGTCGTTTGTTGGTCAGCGATTCAGTTTTACGTAACAACAAAACGGGCATCAACATGTTCGTCGCCGGAGCGGATGGCAATGGTGCTTCGATCGAACGCACACGTTTCCCAAAGCAACGAGGTCGGACTTTTTCACTTCGGCGGTAACTCAGCTGCGGTCAGCAACAGGTGGCGAGCGGAAATGGAACCGCGTTTTTAACTGCGGGTGGCGGCAGGATTGAATTGTTCCACACGGTAGCGAGCAAGAATCACACGGGCGTCAAAGCCGATGGCGGAATCATTCGCATTGCGTACTGCTCCGTCACGGGAAACAGCACCGGCATCTCTGCGAGTGGCGGCACGCGATCGGAACGATGGGCAACAACATGGTCGTGAACAACGACATCGACGTGACGGGATCGATCAACGTCGTGACGTTTGTGCCGCGATAGTTAGTGAGAATTATGAAAGGAGGTAAAAAGGGGGGACATCACGTCAAGAAGCGCTTGCACGTCGTGCGAGCGCTGCGGATTGCCTTTCGGGATCCGTGGGATCACTCCTGAGACCCGCGCAATAACTTTCAGGATCGGCGCGATCGCTGTCAGTATGCGCGGGATCCTTTTTGAATTGCAGTGGTAACCAATCAAGGCTGTCGTAAATGGCATCGAGGATCCGTCGAACCCTATGTGTACTTTCGCAGGTATCGTCAGGACCTGAGAGAGATCCAAGTCGTTACAGGTCAAATCCCACATAGGATCCGGACAAACCTACATAGGTTCTCGTTGATCTCAATTATCATCTCCGAAATCCAAACAAAAATTTTGCAGCAGAAAGAAAGGTAAGCCGCAGATTCACACGGATAAACGCAGATCCGATCTGTGTTATTCGCGAAATCTGCGGCTTTGCGTGTTCTGCTTTATGGTGTAAGGGTACGGACTAACAGTTCGTCTTCAACGACTGCAATCTGAGCGTCTACGATTCCATAAAGATTCGACTTGCCGCAGACATCAAACGCAAAGTGCTTAGCTACGTTCGCAAGTCGTTTGGGATGCGGTGAATTTTCCAAAGTTCCGATCAGCACGAACAGCGCCGCCGCACATTCATCACTAGCCTGACAAATGATTTCTGCGAGTGCCTGGATCTTTTCTTCACTTGAATCGTCTTCGTCGTTGGCTTCGGGTGCTAGCGAGAAGTCGGTCGCATCAATGAGTCTTTCACCGGCATCGGCACGCCGCACCAGATCGGCGAGCCACGGGTCATTCGTCTCATAGCCATAACGGACAATGGTTCGCCACTGTGGATCGATCGAACGATCGTTTATCACGGACTGAGCACGACGTCTGAGTGCATCGCTGATTGTGATTGTGGTTGATTCGGTTTCGTGAGGTGTTCGTTCGAGCGCGGTTGCGCTACTATGACTAGCCATGAGCTTCTTCCTTTCTTGAGAAGGTTGAGGTTCTAGGGTCGATTTTGTGTTGCTGCACAAGTCGGCCCGCTTCGTTTTTAGGAGGCGTGCGAGCACTATAGCACAATAATGTTCGCTTGGGTCGCATTTTTTTTCAGGCGGGTGTACATTGTATGTCCAACGATGTATGCTGGAGGAGGAGTTAGGAGGAGAGATCGAAAATGCCAAAGGCACACACAATGCGGAAAGCTTCGACGCAGAAGGTCTCACGTTTTAGTATTCGTGCGTCGGCCACTCAAAAGAGAGTTATCGCGGAGGCGGCTCGTATTAAAGATACAACGATTAGTGACTTTGTGCTTGAACAGTCGCTCACAGCGGCGCAGGAGGTCATCGCTGATCAGGTGCAATTTAGGCTGCCCAAAAAGCAGTGGAAGGAATTCTGTGACGCGCTTGATGCGCCGCCAAAAGCGCTTCCTGCACTGCGTAGACTTTTGACCAAGCCGGGGCTATTTGATGCCAACCGCTGAAAACCTTAATCCGCCGGTACTGCTAACAAAAGACCATGACCGTAATTCCTTCGAGTGTGGTGTGCCGGCGCTTAACGATTATCTCAAAAAGTATGCTTTACAAAATCAGAAGAAGCATGCGGCGAGGACCTATGTTGCAACCCGTGGTAATCGAATAGTTGGTTATTACTCGCTTGCTTATGGTTCGGTATCGCTCGAAGAGGCTCCGCAAAGCGTAAAATCCGGACTACCGCGGCATCCAGTTCCAGTGATTCTCCTCGCGCGATTGGCCGTGGATTCAACTGAGCAGGGAAGCGGTTTAGGGAGTGCGCTGCTTAAAAATGCTCTACTTCGAACGATACAGGCGGCGGAAATCGCTGGTCTAAGAGCGATCCTCGTTCATGCGAAAGACGATTCCGCTAAACGTTTCTATGAGAAGTTCGGTTTCGAGCCATCGCCAATTGATGCCTACCATTTATTTCTGAGGCTTTCAGATATTCTTTCGAGTCTTCGGTAGCTGTGATGCGCGGCAACGAAGTCTAAAGGCGGGCCAATCGGCCGCCTTCATTATTGCGCTAAATTGTTGTACAAACACATTACGTAGAGCGGGCTGCCGGAGTTGAACCGCCGACCTTCTAATTACGAATCAGACCTAAGAGGAAAGAGCAAGTAAATTCAATTCAACAGGTTGCAGCCACGGCGGTTTTGCAGGCGTTTTTGATGATTCTATATCGAGCTATATCGCTTCCTCACACCCTTATTTAATTTCGCGTCACAACTACGTCACAAGTTTGAGGGCTGGTTTGAGGACCATACCAGAAGCATGGGTTTGCCTGTTCATAAATTCCGCGGGCTGTGTGTTTCAGGATAGGGGCCTAGTTTTTACTGCCATCAGCCAATATCCACCCATCTCATTGCGAAGAGTGCGTGCTCGTGGGTAGTGAATACACTTCGCTACAGAAGTTGCTTGTTGCCAAATGATTATGTACCTTGACAGACTAGCGGGAGAATCTCATCAGGCGCTGAGTTTCACGCGAAGGAGAAATGATCGATGTCGAAAGCTACTCAGAATCAGACAGCCGCCACTATGCGTTTTGAATTTGATTCGAAGCCGCATGGCGAGGGTGGTTTCGGGCAGGTTATCAGAGGTCGTGATATGTATCTCGAACGAGATATTGCAGTAAAGGTTCTTAATCCGCTTTTGATCCAGTTTGGCGAATCAGAACGCGAACGTTTTAGGAGGGAGGCCCGAACTCTTGCTCGCTTATCACATCCTAATATCCCATCCGTGTATGATGTTGTTTTTGGACCGGATCAGTTTTTGATCATCTGCCAGTTTGTTGAAGGCGATAATTTGCGCCGAATCCTTGAGAAGCATGGAGCCGCTGACCTTGTACAGGTCCAATTATGGTTCCGGCAAATTGCATCGGCCCTCGATCATGCACATACCTTAGGTATTGTTCATCGCGACATCAAACCCGAAAATATAATCGTAACTCCTGATCTCACTTCAGCATACTTGGTTGATTGGGGTATTGCTCTTTCTGCTGAAGAGGCAAGTCGCCTGACGTCAGGACAATGGATCGGCACGCCTGGCTATATGTCGCCCGAGCAGCAAGGAGGGGAAGAAATCGACGGTCGCTCGGACCTCTATTCACTCGGTGTAACACTTTATGAGGCACTTGCGGGCAAGCCAATACCTCAGGGCCAATATACTGAGTTGTCTTTGCTCAACCCGGCAATTCCACCCGCAGTAGATGAACTGGTCCAGAGCTGCTTGAGGCCTAAAGAGACTAGATTAGAATCCGCACGGACTTTCGTAACGAGACTTACAACAGCCTTTCAACCTACGCGGCCTCTGAGTGAGGTTCTCGCTCATGGAAGGCTTCACGAAATTGCTCTAGCCTTGCGAGAGCTAAGTCCAGAGGAGTTTAAGCGACTGCCCGACGGTCAGCGTGCGTTGGTTTTTGTAAAACTGGATGATTTAGTGAACTCGGATGATCCGAATTTGAATTATGCTACGGCCGAGTTTCTCGAACTCCTCGTTATTCGTGGCATCTTGCTGGGTAAGGCTCAATATGCAGAAATTGTCGGTCCCGCAATAACCCGAGGGTTTGAAACAGAGTTTGAGGGGCGTGTTGGACGGAGTCGCCTTCGGGAAGCAATAGAGGAAGCAGCAGCGTCGGCGCAGGGCGATGTTTTTGGCGTGCTGGCTTCTGAATTCTTAGCGTTCGTGGAGCGCACAGATGTAGAAGAGAAGCCAGGTTGGCTTTTACACGAAATCCGTGAGACGCTTCATGCGCTGCTCGCAAATCCTTCCTGCAAGGAAAACGCCATTGAGCTAGCTGAAGCATTACGGAGAGTAAATCGAGCCCAACGAGCGAGGAGCAAGGGGGGCGAAACCGAATAATTCAACATGTATTCCTTTAATCAGTATTGTTTTTTAAGTTTTATAGATTCAGCTCCATAACGTCAGTTGAATTTGACGGGAGTTGTGGCTGGACAGGATCTAAAACTCTTCTGCGAGTTAGCCATCTTTCACCGGATCTACCTCTCCTCAATAAGGTTGTGATCGTAACCAATGTGATCCAAATAGTGAATTAATAAATCACCGTGACGTGCACCGCCGACTATGCCTCGTCATTCGTGCAGGCTCAGGTTTTGCGTCCCGAATTCCGTGCGGGCTCGATCAACGGCTCTCATTCTTAAAGAGGGATTTGGGAAAGGTAAAACTGTGATTCGGAGCTCTTACTAGTCTCTTGGATCTCCGAAAGATTAATACTGATTCGCGCAATCGGGGCAAGCTACCGTTCGCGCCACTCTGCTGGGTACTGGTCTTCAAGTTTCTCATAATCCGCATCTCTTCAAACTTGAACCCTAAGTCATTAGCAATTCCGGCTAGGACTAGATCGGTAGGTATTGCTACGCCATTGTAGGATGAGGTGCCCACCACAACACAGAGGTTCCCATCTGGTCGAATGATTCGACTGAGTTCAAAAAGAATTTGTCGAAGATCTATAAAATAACCGGCGATCATTTCCGGAATAACGCTATTCCAAATCTCTGCACCATCACCAACTACCTCTCTTACTAGTCTTGCTATCGTACGACCCAACTCATGCCTCTCTAGTTGCCATTTAACCTGAACGTGGGAACGAAGAGTTTTTTCTCGAAGTCTTCGGACGTCCTCATAACTCTTAACAAAACCAAGAGCCCACAGTTCAGGCATATACACATCTGTGTAATCAAACGAGTTTAGGTACGGCGGAGAGGTGATTACAGCATCTATCGAATTAGTTCTAAAGCTCGATAGTGATTCAATAGCGCTAGCTCGAATACAGAGAGAAGCATTCGATGCTGCCGTCTCTTTGCGTTCCTCAATGTAATCTATATCCGAATTAATAAGGTCACATCTGGCAAAGAAGCGATCAATGACGTGCTGAGTTGACAGTCTTCTGCGCTGCCAATCTTTCTTGTACCGAACGCACTTTCCATCTTTGAACGTGTTTCCTATTTCCGGAAGTATGGAGGCTAAGAGCACAAGAAATAGTCCTGAGTAAGGCGAACCAGTCTTGCTAAAACAACTTCTGAGCGCCAGAATCGCGTGTAAGGTTGAGCGGGAAAAGAGCCACTGCTCATTACCATTTCGTCGCGTGATCGTCGACATTACCGGAATAGGAAATTCTTGATTGAGTTGTTTTCGAATCGAGCGTTTTATTGTGGCAACGGCTTGGCGAAACCCTAAGACCGTATATCGCGTTGACAGTTTAGTTTTCGCGACATGATACAAAAAAGGATTAACCTCGACTGAATGGCACGTGATTCCGAGATATTGGCAAGTCAATGGTGTGGTTCCGCTGCCAGCAAACGGATCAAGACAAACCCTAACTTTTGGGCCAAGGGAGCCCAAAAGTAAATGGACTAAGTCCCTCGAAAAGCCTTCCTTAAACCGGTACCATCTGTGTATTGGATAGACTGAATTTACTGTGAACGGGACGAAGCTCGAATATGATTGGGAGACATCATACACTGCCGTCCCATCAAACGGCTTTGGAAGCATTAGATTCGACATTTGTTGATGAAGGGATCATTCCGCAATGTATGCTAGACGTTAAGTTTGGGAACGACAAACATGCGAATAGGCTCCTCAAAGTCATCCCGAATCTTGTGGTATTCGGGCGAGTATTCAATTTCGGAATTTTGGTAATACAGTCCGTTACGAGAATCGATCTTCGTGTCTGTTCGCTTCAGACCCCATCGACGCGCATCTATGACAACTAAATAGCCACGAACGGCGTTCGTGGGAGTCTGCATCTTTTCTTCCTCGAGATATTCTGCCAACCGCTTTGCTCCTTGCCGCGCCCTACTCGGACCATGGTTTGCAGTGATCTTTCCCTGAGGGCTTTTAGATTTGCCCATCCATTTAATCTCGATTAAGCCTTGGCTCTTTGAGAAGAGCCACTGAACTCTAACATCAACAGGTTCAGTCTCATTAACATTGTGTTCTGGATGAACATCAACATCTCCTCGGAGATGTGACTTCAAGAACTCTGAAAGTGAGTCTCTCATTACCTCTTCAGGTTTTCTAGGTACTGTCGCAAAGAAGAGTCGTGCTTCTTCAAACCAAACACCTACCAGTATTTTGCACGCAGAGTTATTGGCGCGTTTTAATTTATAGAACATTAATGCTTCAACCAGGCTGTCAAATGTGGGAATTGCAAACACGCTAGCATGGTTTGAATCAGGATTAGGTATTCGGCCTACTTTGCCCTTGGCCACAAATCGGTCAGAACGGTTGTGATATACGTATACAAGTGCCTTTTGCGAGATGGCGTTGACATCCACTGACGTATTGTTCCAAAGACGAATTTTTCCTTGCTCCAACATCTGAACAACGAACCCTTTCTTAAAGCCTTGTGCTAAATGTGTCACACTCGGCAGCACAGTTGAACCCTTTAATGAGAGGGGGTTCGCTTTGCCAATGTTTTTGAAGACTACAATTTGTTTGCGATAGAGTTCGACATCGATATACCTGAATAACTCATTTCTTAGAAACTCGAGCATCTCGCGGAGTACTTGTGAACCGACTTGTCCGAACTCTTTGATCACAACAGGAGAAAAATGGGTTTCCGCTATTTCTGCCATCACTTTGGTATCCAGCATTACCTATGTACCTCGTTTCTTGCAGGTTCACAGGAAAGATAGGTCAACCAAACCATTGCTGGTGCCAAAATATCCGACGAGTGATCTAAGACCGAACGCAGCAATTCGAACTGCCTATAAAGACTCTCAAGCCCTGGTCCTTGCAGAAGCTGGCGCGCGGTCCGGTGAATTGACATGCTTCGAAGTTCTGGCTCACGAGAAAGCGCTTCCCTGACTATTCCTATTGGAAGAGTGAGCAAGCTACTGCAGGCTCCCTCAAGATACCTCTGGCGAGTTGTATTTGAATACATTGATGATAACAACTCGCATTCAGCAAACCCTCTGTCGCTTACATAGGCTATTTGATGTCGTCTAAAGACAGTGCCACTTCGTTCCATTTGATCACTCGCAGCAGTGATAGCGGGACTGTAAGGAGCTCCCTCTGTCGTTCCAGTGAACCCATAACCCCACTCTGAAACCGGATGACTCTCATACAATCCCAGAAGGCAGCTGAGATAAGCGAGCAAATGCAGTTCTCCAGTGAAAACGCTCCCTAGGAGCGTTTGAAGTCTGATCGAAATATAGAGAGTATCAAAGTACGCAGTTGAGTTAATAAGCTCGGCCTTTTCGTACACGCAGTTTGTCCTGGATTGGTTTTAGTGTCTTTGTGAAAAGTTGAGGATCTCTTTTCTGAACGCTAGAAAGAGTTGTCCAGTTGATCATGGGCTCTATGTGCATCATCGATGGGCCGCAGTTGTCTGCCAAGGTTCGAAGTATTTGAGATGAGTTTATATTTGCCGTCATAAGGATGTGATGTCCGCTCTTAACAAAACGAGCAAACATATCACCCGCACCTTTCTCGTATGCGATATCTAAAGATCCTTCAGGCGTGTCAATGAATAGAGTCGCTCGGTTTTCATTTTCGGACATATGTTGAGCCAGGGCCATTCTTAACGCGATATCGATGAAGTATTTTTGACTTTCTGAAAGTTGATACTCGTTTCTTCTTGTTGACTCCTTAAGCGTTAATACTAGATTTATACCGGCCTCAGTTTTTGTCTCTTTTGTCTCAAGAGCGACGTCTAGCTCAATACCGATGAAACTTACTGCAAGTTCCCTGAATAGTGGAACAAAATCTTTCTCTGCTTCTGTGTATTGTGCGCTTAGCTTCCGCTGTAGCCGAACAAGTTGGGCCTTCTTTTTATCTCTTAGTTCGTAGTGGCGTTTTTTCTTTTCGTCCAACTCCTTCCAACGCTCACGTAGACGTTCTAAAGTACGATTGACTTCATTAGGCCCTTGACCAGCTAGTCGCAACCTTTCTAATACTTTGGCATTTGTTCGCTCAAACACACTGACCGCTCGTTCAGCTTTTTGAAGAGCCCGGTCTGATTGTTCTAAATCTGAAGTGATACGTTGCTTAGACGCATAAACTTCATCGAAATCCTCTTTCGCTTTATTCAACTTTTTATCAATCTCTTTCAACAGCCGTATCGATTCACCATCTGGCGGACGGGCCTTGACAACTGAGTTACAGAGTGGACATGTGTTCGCACTTGTATTGAGTTTGATCATTTCGATCGCCGTGGTTCCACCGGTACCACAGAGGTTACACTGATCCCTGTCAATAGAATTAGTGATGATTGGGTTTAACGACAGCATCGAGTTGCTTCGAATGTGCTTGTTGAATTCAGTTTCATACTCGCTGCGCAGAGAGAGCTGAGTTGCGCTCAAATTCGCTAACTTTAACTCCGCATCGTCCAGATCGGTCTTTAGACGAAATAGTAACGACTGAATTTTATCTCGTTCGTTGGTGAGTTTTTCGGACTGGGCTACCACTTCATAGTCACTTGGATCGTTGATGGAATTGGACGAGAGCTCGCCTTCAATGAACCTAATACGATCCGCTACATTCTTCGCCTCCTGTGTTGTGTTGCGTGCATGAGAACCTTCTCTGTCCCAGTCCCGCCGGATCTTATCCGCCTGTGTCGCAAGTTTAGGGTCCACACCAAATGCTAGATATAGAGCTCTTTCCAATACCTTTGGTGTCCAAAAGACCAACTCACGCCTCTCATCAAACGTAAAAACGAAGTGTTGCAAAAATGCAAACTGCTCAAATGAGTCTAATCCGATAGCATCGACGATTTTTTTGGCATACACCGTATGCCGCTTAGCTGGCGACATTTTTGAAGTATCGAACACTTTTTTTCGATTTTTATTTCCCGTGTTAGTGTCGTAGATCGAGAACTCGCGAAGACTCTTTGATTCGAAGATGCCACGCGTTATTACATACGTCTGACGCGAAAGTGTGATTTCAAGACTTACTTCTGCTGCTTTCCTATCTTTTTCGCTAATTCGCCCCGTGAAATAGTCCTTTGAAAAGTTAGAGCGATCTTTTAAAAAGTCTTCCATACCCAAGAATGTTTCTGAAGGATTGGGCACAATTCCTGTTAGACAGAAATTGACAGCAGCCAAGAAAGTTGACTTACCCAATCCATTTGCTCCAGCTAGACAAAAAACGCCGGCCGAAACAGGGAATGCAATAGATGACTTCAGTGTATATAAGGAGAAGTGATCTAAAGTGACCTTCGTGATTTTGGGAAAGTTTAGCTTGTTCGATTCCGGCATTGACGAAGAATTGAGACAGCACGCGGTTGTTTATACCGAGGATCGTGTGCACGTCCACGAATTATACATGTATTACTTGCTCGTAAACCATGAATTCGGGCCAACTTCGCTAGGCCGCCTTAGAACTCGGGCCAACAAGATTCCTGTCTACGTCGCGAGTACTCACGGTTGATAGGAGATTGTTTTAGAAATAAGGACTAAGCAGTAACTTAGCCTCGTAATCAATGAGACCTAACTTGACGCGGTCGAGCCAGCCGATTCTCCCTAAAACGCTTCTTGTGAATTGCTCATCTGCCGCGAAATACACCGTTGCTTCTGAGCGAATACCCAAGACCTCGATCGTGATTGTGTGAAGATACGCCCTGAATGACCCGGTCACGGTCCCGATGTTTTCCGCCGCGGTGCTTTCGATATCGATACCCAGCAGTTCGCCATGAGCCCGCTTGAAGATACAGTGGCTTGAGCCCGTGTCTAATCTCGCTTCACACTCCACTGACTCTTGTCCGTAATGAAGAATTGCCGTGAGAGTGATTCCGGGTTTGAGTGTGTTGTAGTAGTGAGTCTTGTCAAAGGTGAGGGTTTCACTCACGAAAGCCATCCTCCCGTAAACGGCCCTGACTCGTCCTCGGTGACCAGTTCAACAAACGGTATTTCAATGCCTTCGGCCTTCGCTTTGGAATACACTTCTTTAGCCGTGGATCCGTTAGCAATCAAGCGGTCGCCATGTAGTGCGACCCATTGGCCCGAGTATTTGTCTCGGTTCTCGCGCAACCATCTGAGCGACTTTTCCGAACGGGTAGCATGTGCTTGTGAGCCGTGGCTTTCGCCGTTCGTCGCTCCCTTATCTTCCAACCATCGGCGGATCTTTTCCTGTTCCGCCGCCGGCAGTTGTTCAATGGACTGGATGATTTGGTCAAGGCTTGGAGCCATGCCGGAATTCTACCACAGGACGTTCTGGCCAAGCCTCTGGAGCGTCATCTTGCGGCTATAGCATACCCTTCTATATTGAAATTCGTGCCCCGGTATTACAGGCTAAAATGCCTGCGCTTGCGCCCTATCATTGAGAATGTTCACGGCTCAACTTGGCTCGCACCGCGAGCGCGTTATGGGTGGGTTTGGCACTGATCTCCGGTTAAATTGTCCTCGGCTAATAATTGAATATCTCTATTGTAAACAGCCGCAGTGCCTTCCGCGCTGGGCTGTTACGGTTGGCGATTCCTTGAACGAAGAGATTGCAGTCAAAGACGACGCGGGGAATAAGTTCGGGCATTGCCTATTTGTTCCGGCGTCTCTCCTCGCGGATGGTCTTTTGGGTTTGCTTTACACGGTCGTCGAGTTCTTCTTCTGACATCCCACTTTCATCGAAGCTTCGCGCGATCGGTTCGACGATTTCCTCAAACGGTTTCTGAGCGAGAACTGCCGTTTCAATCAGTTCCAAAGCAGCGGCCTCAGGAGTGGTTCCCTGGCGCTTTGCTGCTTCTGCGATGGCGTGAACCGTATCAGGATTGCTTATTTTGACAACAAGACTTTGCATAGTAATGAATACCGACCGGCTTAGTTTAGCACACTGTTTAGCTCACGAAAGCCACCCTCCGGTCGACGGCACTGCCTCTGGATCTGTGACCAGTTCGACGAACGCTATCCCAACGCCTTCAGCCTTCGCTTTAGAGTAGACTTCTTTCGCCGTCGGTCCGCTGGCCATTAGCGATCTCCATTTAGTGCGACCCATTGCCCTGAGTATTTTTGTCGGTTTCGTGCAACCATCTGAGCGACTTTGCTGAACGGTTAGCACGTGCTTGTGAGCCCTGTCTCTCTCTGTTTGCCGCTCCCTTTTCTTCCGGCCATCGACGAATTTTTTCCTGCTCCGCCGCCGGCAGTTGTGCAATTCATTTGATGATTTGGTCAACGCTTAGCATCATGCTGGAATGTATCAGAGCCGTTGTGACCAGAGCCGCTCGAGCTTCATTTCTCAGAATGTAGCATGGTCTTGATATCCAACTCGTGTCATGACACCAAACCTTAAAACGCGTGCGCTTGGACCGTCCTCATCAAGAACGTTCACGGCTCCTTTGGGCTCGCAACGCAAGTGCGTTGTCGGCGAGTTCGGAGGCTCGTTCGGTGGCAATGGCGCGCAGTTTTTTCCACTGATCTCCGGTCAAATTGCTGTCGGCTAATAATTGAAAACCTTGCGTTACCAGGTACTGCGCGCGGACGAAATGCTCGAATAAGAGGCGCTCCGCTTTGGACAAAGTGTAGTTGTTGTTGAGCCTCTCAAGGACAGCCTTCCGGCACCACTCATGCGCGGTCAGATCTCTGCCGGCGATCTCTTTTTGAATGCCATTCCAAGCCTCATCGGTCAGTCGAAAACTGATCGTGTGCGGGTAATCGGTAATACGTTTTCCCATGCTGTTTACTCCTCCGGTGTTCTCGATTCCGCGTTTGCAAATGCAAACAGAATGTTTGCGTTTGCAAACGCCAAACCGCGATCTCCCGCATCCACGCAAGTAGACGCAGCAACCTTTAAGTTTGCTGCGTGTGCCCAACGAGGGGTGACGTGTCAAATAAATCAGGTGCAAAGCACCTCCGTTTGATTTCATGGCTCGCGACGTAATCAAGAATTGATCGTTTCTATCGGCTGACTCGCGCGTCTTTGGTTGTTGTTTTGAAGGTCCGTTAGTTAGGTTTTCTCGGCGGTATGATCTCGATCCAATCTGGCTTTTCCACGTTGTCCAAGTCTAGCTTTCGATCGAGAAGGATCTCTTGTGATTCGCTTGGATCGTAGTCACGATCAAGGTCGGGCATCGCGATTTCGATAGTGCGGATCTCGCCTGTTTCCCCATCTTCCCAATCCCATGTAAACGTCTTTGATTTGTCTTTCATGGCGTCGGTCTCTCCTCAATTCAATTAGGCGAACGGTGACGGCTGTTTCGGTCTGGCGGTATCTGCAAAGGTGACGCCGTTGCGTAAGTAAGTGTTGGAAGAGGGGGAGGGAGTTGCGGGCCGAGGGGTGCGATCGAGGTCTTTAGAACCGAAAAAACTAACAGCCTAGATGCGCGAAGCGCAGTGCGTCGTTCGGCTTTGGACCGCAACGAAACCAAGCGACTAAGGAGTGTCACAACCCGTCACACTTCGTCACAAAGTGTCACACTCTGTCACAATTGTGACACCCGCCTTTCACTCAAGCGGTTGAGATCTCTAGCTGTGTTACATGGGCCAATCAGAAGTCGGACGCATGGTATGACAAGTGCTGTGGGCTGCCGGTGCGCCTGAGAGTTGAACGAATGCTACAAGAACAGAAACAGACTTCGAGAACGCCGACAGCGTCATTGATGACCCCGGAACAGTGCTCCGAATTTCTGGGTATCAAGATCAACACACTCTACGTGATGAAGTCTCAAGGCCGTATCCCATACCGGAAGGTTGGACACCTACTACGCTTCGACTTTGAGGAGATTGTTGAGTGGACAAAGGACAAAGAGAAATGAGCGTTGGTAAGGACCGCAAGGCTCGGGTACTATTCGGTCAAACCTTCGCTGTGGTTGCAACCGCCGAACGGAGGTGATGTCCTTTGACAGTTAAGAAGCGTGGTGGGCGCTGGGATTTTGATTTTCAGATTAGAGGCGCCAGATATCGCGAAGCGATACCGGAAGCGCGTACCAAGTTTCACGCAAAGCAAGCGGAAACTAAAGCGCGTGATCAGGTGTTTCAGGGCACCTACGGTACGTCACAACTTGGCAACCAAGACTTTGACCAATTGGTAACCGAGACGTATTTGCCGTGGGCTAAAGCTAATAAACGCACATGGCGCAATGACGAGATCATTGCGAATCAGTGGGCGGAAACGTTCAAGGGTCAGAGGGGTTCGTCGCGGCGTGTATTGACGCCGGGATA
>DATNCH010000088.1:0-30083 GCA_035571655.1 Pyrinomonadaceae bacterium | reverse complement strand
TCCTGGATTTTTATGCGACCTGGTGCGTTCCATGTCGCGATAGTGTTCCGCATTTGATCGGACTGCAGAAGCAATACGAAGAGCAGGGATTGACCGTGGTTGGACTCAACGTAGGTGGTCCGGAGGACGAGCAGGAAGTGCCTAAGTTCGCGAAACAGTTTGGTATTCAATACACACTGGCGAAACCGGACGAAGAGCTCGCGAGCTTCCTGCTGGCGGATGTCGATGCGATTCCGCAAACGTTTGTTTTCGATCGCCAGGGGAAACTCGTGGAACGTTTGATCGGGTTCGGAAAAGGGTCGGGCAAACAACTCGATGCGGCCGTCGAAGCCGCGCTGAAAACGCAAGCGCCTTAATGAGAAAAGCAAAAATCATAGTCACTCTTGGTCCAGCTTCTCGTGAGCCGGAAATCATTGAACAACTAATCGCCGCCGGCGCCAATGGCGTGCGTATAAACATGTCGCACGGAACTCACGAAGAGAAAACCGTCGACATTGCGCGTGCACGCGCCGCGGCAGCCAAACTCAAGCGGCCCATCGCCATACTCGTCGATCTTTCAGGACCAAAGATCCGCACAGGCGAACTCAAAGACGATCAGCCCGTCAAACTCACGCCGGGCGCGACTTTCATCATCACAACGCGGCCAGTTTTAGGTGATGAAAATCAGGTCTCAACCAACTACAAAGACCTTCCACGCGTAGTTAAAACCGGCACTCGACTACTGATTGATGATGGCGCCTTGTCGCTCATCGTCGACAAAGCCACCGACACTGATGTGATCTGTAAGGTGATCGACGGTGGATTGTTGGCAGAGCGCAAAGGAATCAATTTGCCCGGCGTTCCGCTGCCGATCGACTCGCTCACGGAGAAGGACGTCGTCGATCTCAAGTGGGCGGTCGCGCAGGATGCAGACTACATCGCGCTGTCGTTCGTGCGTCGCGCGAGCGACTGCGAACGCGCGAAACAATTGATAAGCGAAGCCGGCGGCCGTGCACCACTGATCGCGAAGATCGAGAAAGCTGAAGCAATCGATCACCTGGATGAGATCATCGCAGCGGCTGACGGCATCATGGTCGCGCGTGGTGATCTCGGCGTGGAAACCAGCGTCGAGCTCGTGCCGGTTTATCAAAAGCGAATCATCCAGAAGTCGATTCAAGCGGGCAAGATGGTGATCACTGCGACGCAGATGCTTCAGTCCATGGTAACGAATCCACGTCCCACGCGAGCGGAGGCATCCGACGTCGCAAACGCGGTCTGGGACGGCACCGATTGCGTAATGCTTTCCAACGAAACTGCCGCTGGCGCGTATCCGATTCCGGCGGTCGCCACGATGGCACGCGTCATCGAATCGGCAGAGTCAGGCAAAGAGCCGCGAACTGATTTCGCCGCGAGCTGGGCGGGCAGGCAGTCCGGACGCGTGAGTCGCGCGCTTTGTGAAGCGGCGGCTTTTGCAGCGAGCGAAATGGGAACGACGGTGACCGCTGTGTTTACAGCGTCGGGATTGATGGCGCGCAGGCTTTCATCACTGCGTTACGATCAACGCATCATCGCACTGACACACCGGCCGGAAGTTCTATCGAATTTAGCATTGATCTGGGCCGTCGAGCCTCTGCTTGTGGTCAAAGCACAAACAACCGAAGAGATGCTGAAGAACGGAGAACAGTGCCTGCTCGACGCGGATGTAGTGGAAAAGGGTGAAATGATCGTGGTGATGGCCGGACGTCTCTCAGGACTCGGCCTCTCGAGCTCAGTCACGATCTTGACGGTCGGCGGAGAACTAGGCCCAACGAAGTAGTACACAAAGCCACAAAGCGATCCCACAAATTACACAGATTATTTCTATCATGAATAACTCTGTGTAGTTTGTGTCTGGGTTTGTGGTTTTGTGATCTGTTCCGCAGCGATTTGGGCGGGTGTTTTTTGTGGGTCGCGCCAGTTGTCGAGAATCCCGACCTGGTGCACGCACTGTAGTGTGCAGGTAGCGGCGCACCATTTCTCCGTCTTGTACTCGCGATCGAAATCTTCCATGGTGTACTGGTCCAGCGGAATCCCCGGATAACCTCGCTGCTGCGAACACCAGTGTACGAGCCCTTCCTCGCAGATGTAGAGATAACGAGCCCCTGCACGACAGCGCCAATTGTAAGGCTTGCCTTCGGCGATGCTGTCCTGAAACCAGTTGAGTCGCGCGTGGTCCTTGTTCCCGAGTTTCTTGACTTCCTGAAAGATGCCCTTTTCTTTCGTCGAGAGCGGTTTCAGCGTGCCGTCGCTATCGTGAATGACGCCCACGGTCGTCGAGAACCCGAGCTCGACAGCCCTGCGAGCGACCGTCAGTGCATCCTCTGGATTCTTGATGCCGCCACCAATCACGGAATTGATGTTGACGTGGAAATCGGCGAATTCGGACAAGTACCGGAGCTTCTTATCGAGCACGCGGAGACTCTTGCGCGAAACCTCGTCGGGCTCGACATTGTCGATGCTTATCTGCAAATACTCGAGGCCTGATTTGTTGAGTCGTTTGATCCGCTCCGGAGTGAAGTAGTAACCATTCGAGATCAAGCCTGCGATCATTCCACGCGAGCGAATGTGTTGAATGATCTGATCGAGCCCCGGATGCATCATCGGCTCGCCACCGGAAATCGTGACGATCGACGTCCCGAGATCTGCGAGTTTATTGAGCCGCGCCTTGACGATCTCCAGATCGATTGGTTTTGAAGTGTGGTCGTATTCGTTGCAGTAGCCGCAAGCCAGATTGCAACGGCGCATCGGAATGAGATGGGCCAATACGGGATGACGCGTCGACGCTAACGCGCGAGTGATAAAGCTGGCCTCGCGCAGCTTGAGTTTTAGAAACTTGGTCTTCCGCATTTTGACGCGAAGAATACCCACAAAATACAAAAAGCACAAACGCTTACATTTGTGCTTTTTGTATAGCTGTAAATTGTCTCTACGTTTTAGCTCTTAACGATCTTGACGTTCGAATCAAGCTTGACATCAAACTCGTTGGTATTGATCTTCTGGTTCTTTTCGAGAGCCGTCAAACGCATGGTCGTCGAATCGTCGTTCTTCTCGACGATCTTGGTCTGGACGGGCATGCCGGCGTTGTCGATCCAAACCTCGGCATACTTGTAACCAGCCTTACCTTTCGGCACCAGCGTCAAGTGGATCGTGCTAACACCACCCCACAACGTCTCCTCGCGCACGTCTTTTACTGGATGAAACCGCGCTTCAAGCTGCTGGCGCGACATGTTCATCATCGACATCAGGCCACCCGCTTTATCATCATTCATCTTTCGCGAGTCGCCCGTGTAAGCAATACCCTGGTTGGGGCGGAAAATGACGTATTTGTTATTCGATACCGCCAAAATCTCACGTCGCGGGCTGGTCCAGTCGATCCTGACTGAAGCCTGCCGGCCGGCGGTGGGCAAGTAAATCACCGCACCGTTGTATTTGTCTTCCACACCAAGCTGCGAATTGTATTTGACGACGCTAATTCCCGCGCGCAGCGACTTGAGGGTCTGACGATTCTTCTCCAACCGATTCAGAACAGAACTGACCAACCCGGCCCCCTGACCATTCGTCGTGGTCGGGGAAACTATGACGAGTGCAGATAATATGAAAGCTGCCACCAGGCCCGAAGTAATCAATCGCTTCATAAAAACTCCTTAAACTCCGTTTCTCCTTTCGCGTGGTCTCACAAAAAAACCTCGCAATTATAGGGAAAGACTACCGTATGTCAACCTCGAAACTGCGCGTCCGACCTTCCGCATCTCGTATTGCGCGCACCTCTAAGATCTCGACTTCCGCGCGTCCCGTCAACGCTTTTATGCGCTGCTCGATCTGCCCCTTATCCCCTTCATTTCCAACAACTTCAGGGCTCAAAACAACTGTTCGTGCGACGGGGCTTTGATGCACCGTTCTCTGAGCCCGTTCGCCACTAATAAACCAGCTTTTTGGTGTCAAAAAAATGAAGATTAAAATGACCACACACAGCAGATCCCATTGCCAAGTGTTTCTCGCGTAATTCCAGAAGAAGATCTTCTTAAGTGTGGTTAACAGGCCTCGCACGTTATCGAGCTTGCAAGTAAGCAGCCACGCGAACCGTGACTGGCGGGTCAGTAGGATTTTACCTTTCCCGATTGGCAATTGCCAATTGAAAACTGGTTTTTGATTACAGACGGACCGTAGGACTTTGTTCCACGATATGCCCGTCGCGCATCTGCACAATGCGTTTGCACATCGCGGCGGCCTCAGGATTGTGAGTGATCATTATGATGGTTTGGTTGAACCGATAATTCAACTCCTGAAACATGTTAAGCACGAGAGCTGAGTTTTCCGAGTCGAGATTACCGGTGGGTTCATCCGCAAGAACGATGGCGGGGCGCGTCACCACCGCGCGCGCGAGTGCCACCCGCTGCTGTTCGCCCCCTGACAGTTCGAGCGGCTTGTGATGAAGCTTATCTTCCAGTCCGAGCAGCCGGAGCACGTCGCGGCGAAGCTCTGGATTTCCGCCGCCGTTGCCGTGAATTCGCTCCGCTAGTCGGAGATTTCCTTCAGCCGTCAAAGTGGGAAAAAGGTTGAATCTTTGAAAGACAAATCCGATCTTCTTGCGGCGAACGGCGGTGCGTTTTGCGTCTGACGCAGCGGTGATATCGTCGCCGTCAATCACGATCCGGCCGGAGGTTGGCGTCAGAAGTCCTCCCAGCAGATGTAGCATCGTCGACTTGCCGCAACCGGATGGCCCCATGATCGCGAGAAACTCGCCTTCCTGAACCTCGAGCGAAACACCACGCAAGGCCTGCACGTCGACTTTCCCGACGCGATAAACCTTGACCAGGTCTTCAGCTTTAAGAATCGTTCTCATCTATTGATTGGCGGTCACTTTCTTATTCTGAGCGTCGAGGTCGACCTCAGGCAGTTCCCACTTGTTTTCCAACACAAACGCTTTCGAAGGATATTCTTTGTTCAATTCAACCGAAGCCGAATCCTGGTACGTGATGCTCAACTTATATTGATCCTGTGGACGAGTTATCTCGACAACCCCAGGCAACGAGGCCGTTGTACTGCTCCCAAGAGTCTTCTCGTTGCGATAGGAAACATCAGTCACGAGACGACCTTGATCGTCGTACGTTTGCACGCGCGCCAGACGAATTCCGGCGACACGATCGAACCAAAAGCGCCTCTGTAGTTTCGCGTCTCCGCCGGCCGGCTGCGAAAACTCTTCAAGTAGATAATAGCCACGCATGATGCGAGAGCCTTTTTTCGCCTGCGTTCGATTATCAGGTTCCTCCTGAAAGAATTCGCTTTGTGCATAGGCCGACGCACCGTTTGTTTCGATGGGCCGAACCATGAACGCGTCCGTCAAATGTTGCGGGCGCAGGTTCGAGAGTGCGCTGACTGTTTCCTTCTCGGTTTCCTTTTTGCCTTTACCGTCGGCGGCGGCTGCTTCCGTGTCCAGCTTTGGATAGCTGGCGTTATTAGTTCCCTTCACAAAACGCTTGTACTTCTCATTCCCCTTCAGGACCGCAACTCGAAAGTGCTCGCCGTCCGACGTCATCTGCGCGATATCGACAAACGCGAATTGAATGATCAGGTAAATCTGTCCGGGCCTTTGCAGCGTAATCTGCCCGTCGACGAGTCGATAGCGATCGGCGACGCCGGCAGCCGCAAAAGATGTGTCTTCAAACTGAATGTCGACTTTGCCGTGTATTGATTTGACTGTTGCGAGCCGGTTTACCTCACGAATGAGCTGGTCTTTGCCGGCGTTCGCCAGCGGAGTCAGAAGTTGAGGAACCGAGACCTTCCTTTTAGTTTCGAAAAGGCCGCAACCAGAAGTAAACAACAGCACTGACAGGACAACGACTGACAGCACTAAGCGGGTGGGCACGATTTTAGAGGCGTTGAAATATTTGAGCATCAGCCTTTAAGCGCCAATCATACGTCAAACAGAACCGAGCGCGGTAGCGCCGGGTCAACTAAGTAAGCTCGAGTGGCGGTTTCCCAAATCTCCCCCGCAATCTGTTGATCGTATTCACGATGCTGGGTTTACTCAACAACTTCTGTTCCAGACGATGCCGGCCGGGAAAGTCGAGCAGCATCACGCCAAGGAGGATTGTGAGCAGACCCTGTCCGGGGACACCCGGTAACGACAGCACCACGCCGAGCGCAACCAGCACGATCCCGAGCAGGTTTTTGCCGATGACCTTCGCCGCATGCAGCGCCGGATGAGGTCCATCCCAGAACTTTGTTTTGCGATTCTTACTGAAGTAGTCGGCCGGCAGTTTCACCAGAATCAAAGAGACGATCCCGAGATTCAAGAAGAAGGATGCTACAAAGATGAGGGCTCCGAACAATATGTGTCGCCACGTCCAGGCCAGCACAAATTCCGAAAGTAGCATCATTTATTGAGCAATTCACGCCGCGCGTTCAGGATCGAATCCAGCAGTTCATGCACGATTTGTTCCGCTTCGCCCTCGAGGTTGAATTCCGGCTGTTCTGCAACTTCCCAAAACTCGTCGAGGCCACGCGCGCCCGCCCGCTCGAGCGCCAGCACCTGGACCAGTAAATCGAGCACGTCAGCCGCTTTTACAAGTCGCGCCTCGAGACTGCTACGCTGCTCGTAATCACGGTAAAGAGCGCCATAGAGTCCCTGCGCACTATCGACATCGCTTACGAGATCTGAAAACGCCGCGGTTTCCGCCTGCTTTCGCGCCTCTGACCCAAAATACAGAGTCGCCGTACGAGGCATGTCGCCAACCCGAACCTCGGCCCAATCGTGGAGTAACGCGAGCCGCAGGATTTTTTCGACGTCGACGCTGATTCCGCGCGAGTTGAATTTGTCCGCGAGCAACATGGCCGTTACGCCGACGCCAAACGAGTGCGCCGCGACTGATTCGGTGCCGTTTGGCAGACCACGCAAGGTCCAACCCGTGCGATCGAGTCGCTTCAAACGTTGCAGCTCAATCAGAGTCGAAAGCATTTGTGTCCTACAGGACCTATCTCACTTCACGAACAACAATCGTGCGCCGCTTCTCGCCTAAAGTAAGCGTCATCGGTTTATCCAGTTGGATCGGATGCGTTTCGCCGTCGATGCTGATCACGAGGTTCGAAGGCGCCCTCGTCAAGCCGATGACAGGTTGGTTCGGAGCGATTCGCGGCACAAGGTGTGTAGCGACAATCCGCCAACTCGCAGCCTCACAGCGGATCCGCAAACCTGGAGCGTCAGTCTCGAAAGACTCGTCAGGGGCCAGCACATCTGCCTTGAAAACTCCCTCGCCACACCGAACGCCCGCGGCATCGTAGAAGGTCACCGCACCTGAGACGAACGAATATGCGATCGTGCTTTTATTCTTCACGACTATGCGCACGTTCGTTACCGGAGCATCAGGCGCACCATTCAGGGCGGTCGTTCGTAGAGTTCCTTCGAGCGCAGGTGTTCCATTCGCATCAAACGCTACCGCTTGCTCAGTCAACGGCATGCGCTTTTCAATCAGATTAGCAGTTGCCTCCTGTGCGTTTGCGTAAAAGCCGCTACACAAGATACACAAACCCAGTACGATTCTTCTCATCACTCCTCCTCACGAATTGCTGCGTACATTAGCTGATCGATTGTCTGACCGTCTTTAGTAACACTCTTCCGCAAACGTCCCTCGAGCGCGTACCCCGCCTTCTCGAGCACACGCGCAGACGCACCATTCCACGCAAACACGTGCGCGAAGATACGACAGATATCGAAGTTTGCGAACGCATGGTCCGTCACCGCGATCAATGCGTCTGTCGCAATCCCTCGTCCCCAAAACTCTTCGCCGAGCCAGTATCCGATCTCCGCTGACCGGTGGCCGACGTCGGGCTGCAACGTGAAGCCTATACCACCAACCGCTTCACCGCCTACGTCAATCGCAAAATTCGTTTCCGGTTTGTGACCGACAACCATGTCGAGCCAGTTTCGCGCATCACTCGCGGTGTACGGATACGGAAATCGATCGCGAAGATTGACCGAGACGTTTCTGTTGTTTGCATGACGCACGATCGCATCGCGATCGCGCCATTCCCAACTACGCAGCGTACATGTTGCTAACTTGAGATTCACGTCGTCGTTATCCGCGGCAACACAGCCGCACCGCGCGGCATGATAAACCCATCTCCGCTTCCAGCGTCTTCCAGCGCTTGGGCGATCGTTCGCACAGGGACCATCCGCATTCGCTTTACGTCGTCGTCCGGAAGTTCTGAAACCAGACAAACGCGATAACGTTCAGCCTTTGTCAACAAAGCCCATGCCGTCTGGCCGTTGACTTCATAACCGTTGACCAGCCGCGCTTCAAGCGCACGCGAGTCGCTCGCGTCAAACCATTTCAGAAAATCCGGCCGTCCCAGTCCATCGCTACATTCGGCCAGCAGAACTATCGTCCCACCATCCTTACAGGCAAGCGCCGCCATGTCGAGTGCTTTGTGGGCCTGGATCAGGTTGATGTCGTGCGGGAAGCCGCCGCAACTCACGATAACGATATCGCGCTTTGACGGAATCTCAACCGAATACTGGTCCAGGTAATAATCACAACCGGCGCGGTGGGCCAGTCGCCAGTCGCCGCAGAACATTTTTACCGCACGCTTGTTTTCGTTAACAATCGTGTTGATACCAAAAGCAGGTGAGACGAGGGTTGCGACGCGTTCGCACTCCTCGTGGACCGCGTTGCCATCCAACACCCCGGCTCGCACGCCGTCTTTCCGGCCACCGGCTTCAAAGTCCATCGCCAGCATGTGCGTCGCTTCAATCGTGTTGGCTGATGCGAGCCCCGGACAGATTGATTTCCGGCCTCCCGTAAATCCTGCAAAGTAGTGAAATGTAATACCACCGGTCAGAATCACACGTGAATACTCTTGCAACGCGCTATTGACTTCGACGGTCACTCCGCTCTCCGTTTTTCCGAGAGTAGTGAGTCTTGTGCGGTCGTAGGCGTCGTGCTGGATAACGCGCAAACGCTGGACGACGAATGAAGTCAATAATTCCGTTTGTTCTTTCTCACTGACGGGACGATGAATGCCGGTCGCAAAGATTATGGCGATGTTTGACGGTGAGACGCCGGCTTGAACAAGTCTCCGCACGAGCAGGTTTACCACCTGAGCGCTGGCCGTCGCGCGCGTCGCATCTGAAACGACGATGAGAACTGAATCATCGCTACCGACGATTTCGTCGAGTGAATCAAAGAGGACTCCCACCTCGAAGTCACTGAGTGGCGTGTAATCAGCGGAATTCTTGCTGACTACAGAGAACTGGGCGTCGTCAAAACTGAAGTCAATAGATCTGCGCCCGTAAGGCAGTTTCACAGGATTTACGTAAATCGTGTGAAATGGCTTTTGTGTAATCACAGTCCGAAGTCAATCATTGCGCGTTCGATTACGTGAAGCGAAGCGAAATCTGTTTCACCTGCCGTGCGCGCTTCCGCAAGCCATTTGCGTAGCTGTCGCGCCTCTTCGAGCGATCCGATGCGGCAAGCGCCCGTGAGTGCAAGTGTAACCAATGCATCGGGTGCACCATGAGTGACCAGCGCCGCCTGCAACGCCGCCTGCTCTCGCAGGTCAAGAGTCAAGAGGAGATTGAGTTCCATTACCGCTCTGATCTAAAACACGCCGTACCCGCGTGACAAAAGTGAAATGTCTCGTCTTCGAAATCAGGGGTTTCCATCTGGATCGTGAGGTGATCGACACCAAAACGATCGTGAAGCTTGGTGCGCAACTCTCTTAACAGGTCAGGCTGGGAGATACTGTCGACGTGAATCACGTGCGCGCTCAACGCTTCACGTCCGGAGGTGATTGTCCAAACATGCAAGTCGTGAACGTCAGAAACACCGCTCGTCGCTAAAATCGCATCTTCAACAGCCGCGAGATTGATATGCGCCGGAGTTCCTTCCAACAGCACGTTCGTCGATTCCTTGATCAATCTCACTGACCCCCAGATGATCAGCACACCGATCACGACGCTGAACACCGAATCCGCCGCGTACCACCCAAACAGCGACATACACACGCCCGCGAGGATCGCGGCTACGGATCCGAGCGCATCGCCCATCACATGCATCCACGCTGCACGCAGGTTGAGATCGACCTCGTGGCGCGCGTGCAGTATCCACGCACAGACCAGGTTCACCGCCAAACCACCAGCAGCCACGACGATCATTGGTCCACTACGAACGAGGGGCGGGTCGAGCCAGCGCCCGTAAGCGCCGTAAAAGATAAACAGCGAAATCATTACCAGCGCCACACCGTTGACGAGCGCAGCGATGATTTCGAGCCGGTAGTAACCAAACGTCTTGCTGGAAGTCGCTGGCCGAGAACCAAACCAAACCGCCGTGAGCGCGAGCACCAGCGCGGCGACGTCGGTAAACATGTGTCCCGCGTCGGCGAGTAGCGCCAGCGATCCTGTCCACAAGGCGCCCACGATTTCGGCAAACATGTAGAGCGTCGTCAGCAGCAGCACCAGAGACAAACGGCGCCAGCTTTCGTTGCTGCGACTATGCCTGTGGTTGTGCGACGTGTGTGCCATGCGCGTTGAGCAGACTCTCAGCGGGGGAATGGCTCCGAAGAATAGCATAGAACAGGACACGGAGAATGGGAGACACGGAGACGCGGCGAGCGGAGACACATCGCCACGTCTCCGCGTCTCCGCGTCTCCGTGTCGATCAAAGCGCCGTCAGGTTAAATGCGCCATAGAACTCGCGATAGAGTTCGTTGTACTCGCGCAACGCAACTTCCATGATGCGCTGGAGTTCTTCGAGGTCGGCGACGTTTACGACTGCGTTGACGTTGTTGAGAAATGCGGCGTGCGCATCCATCGTGCGCAGGGAAGGAGATATGAGCACAAAGAACAGACGACGACGTTGAGGGGGACGAAGAATATTGATCTCTCTGATCACGAACACCGAACCTTGCTCGGCGGGATCAAACTGTGGTTCGAGTAAAACCACGTCCATCTTGTTAGCGCGCATCGTCTCGACGGCCTGGCGCGTGTCTTCGGCGACATAAACCTGGTAGCCCGTCTGCGTCAGCTTCCGCGCGATCGAATCGCGATGAACTTCGCTCGTACAAACTAACGCCTTGCGCTTGTCCCATGACGGGCGGGCTGTCGGATTGTCTGGTTCGCGTGCGGTGTTCTTCGAGAGGAGATCGACGAGAATGCGCACACTATCTTCGTTTGGAACCGTTTCGGTGGCCGTCACGGGCTCGTATGCGCGAGCTGTGGCTTTGTCAAAACGCTGATGCTCAGTGGCAGGAGAGCCACCAAGAGCGAGCGCGCTTTGCTCCGCAGGCGGAGTGGCAGGACCGGAGCTGACCGTGTTGTTGCACTTCGGACAACGAACGTTGAACGGCCGCTGTGGCGACTTTTCGTCGTCGACCTGCAACCGCGTCGAACATTTTTGGCAAATAAGGATCATTCTCTACTCAATCATCCCGAGCATCGAGCCCGAATCGGAAAACATATTCGCAGGCATATTCTCGCCGTCCCTGCGAATGAAATCTTCGGCGGCTGTCATGCCCTTCAGCGATAGCAGCAAGTTGTTCTGGTTAGTTGCGAATGCAAGGCCGTCTTCAAGACTCACCACTTTCGATTCGATCAGGCCTTTGATGACACTGTCGAAGTCCTGCATTCCGTCGAGCTTTCCATCGCGCATCGCGTCCAGCAGAGATTTGCCTTCTTCCTCGCCGGTCTCGATGTACTCGCGCGTACGCGGGCTCGATTTCATGATCTCCACTGCGGCCACGCGACCGCTGTTGTCCGCGCGCGGGATTAATCGCTGCGAAACTATGTAGCGAAACGTCTGGGCCAATCGCGTACGAATTACCGGCTCTTCGTTTTTCGGGTAAAGTCCGATGATGCGATCGACTGTTTTTGACGCGTCGATGGTGTGAAGAGTTGAAAGCACGAGGTGACCCGTCTCAGCGGCTTCCAGTGCGATCTCCGTCGTTTCGTAATCTCGCATCTCGCCGATCAGGATTACCTTCGGGGCCTGGCGCAACGTTGCGCGCAAGGCTGAAGGAAAGTCGCGCGTGTCGTGCCCGACTTCTCGCTGGTTGATCGTGGATCGTTTGTGGTTGTGAAGGTATTCGATCGGATCCTCGATCGTGACGACGTGGTAATACTTCTTCTCGTTGATGATGTCGATTATGGCTGCCTGCGTAGAGCTTTTGCCTGAGCCGGTTGGACCAGTTACCAGCACGAGGCCGTTGCGGAGCTCGGCGATGTCAGACAAGTGCGGCGGCAGACCGAGAGACCTCAACGTCGGGATGTCAGTCGGGATGACGCGCATCACGATCGAGTAGACCCCGCGCTGCTGGAAGATATTGACGCGAAAGCGGGCGCGCGAGGGTAGTGAATAGCTGAGATCCGCGGTGCCCGTGCGTGCGAGACGCTCGGCAGCATCGGGATGGCCGTGCATCAGCGTGAGCGCGATGATCTCGGTTTGATATGGAGAGAGTTTCTGAATCCCGAGCGGCTGGACGGGGGTGAGCTTGCCGTTGATTTCGACCTGCGGAAGCTGGCCGACGGAGAAATTGAGGTCGCTGATCTTGTCAGAGACCACCAACATGCGCTCAATAATGGGCGGTAAATCAAAAAAACTCATCGATATTCGAGCTCTCCGAGAGGGATGTTTCCTGGTGCGCGCCGCTGGCAAGGTGGGAGCAGGCCGTTCAGGATTCTCGCGCAAAACAATGATAAACGCAAGGAATATTTAGCCGCAAAAAGGCACAAAAAGTCACACAAGGGAGGTGATGAGGGATTGGGTAGCGTGAGAAATCTGGGCGGGATCAGCCAGTAAGGCGCTTATCACGGCAACGGAGTCGGCGCCTGCTTCAATCACTGCGTGGGCGGTTGAGTGTGAAATCCCACCAATTGCGACGAGCTGGGCGTTGCCGACCGCTTCTCGGACCGCGCGTAGGCCCTCCAAGCCGAGGGTTGGGGAAGGGTTGGTTTTGGAGGAAGTCGTGAAGATTGGACCAATGGCGATGTAGTCGATGGGCTGTGTCACCGCTTTTTTAGCTTGTTCGACGCTGTGAGTTGAGTAGCCGATGATGGCTTTGTCGCCGAGTAATCTTCGGGCTGCTTCCGGCGGCATGTCGTCCTGGCCCAGGTGAACGCCATGTGCACCCACGGCCAGTGCGATGTCAACGCGATCGTTGATTATCAATGGCACGCCAGCGGCGACGGCCGCTCTCGCTTGTTCGTAAAACTGCAAGCCCGCCATCTGCTTCTCGCGAAGTTGAACGAGAGTGGCGCCACCGAGACTCAGCAGACGAACCTGTTCGGCGTGCGAAAGTCCTGAGAGTTGCACATCGGTCAATGGATAGACGCGCGGGAGCCGGAAAGAACTCTGCATTACGACTCGTCCGACTCTTTTTTCTTCGGCCGCATGTTGGCCGGGAGAATTCGCTTCCGCAAACGAATGGTCTCCGGAGTGACTTCCACGAGTTCATCATCGGCGATGAACTCCAGTGCCTGTTCCAGCGACAATTCCTTCGGCGGCACCAGGCGCATGGCTTCATCGGCCGTCGAAGCTCGCATGTTGGTGAGTTTCTTTTCCTTGATCGCGTTGACGTCCAGATCGACGGGCCTCGCATTCTCGCCGATGATCATGCCTTCGTAGACGCGAGTTCCGGGTCGCGCGAAGAGCGTGCCGCGCTCTTGCAGGTTGAACAGCGCGTACGTCGTCGTCTCGCCCATGCGATCGGCCACGAGCGAGCCGGTTGAGCGCCCACGCATCGCTCCCTGCCATTCTCCCCAACGAAGAAACATCGTGTTCAGCAGGCCTGTGCCCTTCGTCTCCGTCAGAAACTCGTTGCGAAATCCGATCAACCCGCGCGATGGCGTTTCGAACTCCAAACGCACGCGGCCGGTGCCGTGATTAACCATCTTCGTCATCTGCCCTTTGCGACGGCCGAGAGCTTCAGTGATGACGCCGATGAACTCGTCTGGACAGTCGACGACTACGGCCTCGATCGGTTCGAGCGTCTTGCCGTCGACTCTTCGCGTGATTGCCTCGGGCTTCGAGACCTGGAGCTCATAACCTTCGCGACGCATCATTTCGATCAGTATCGCCAACTGCAATTCACCGCGCCCGGATACTTTGAACTGATCGGGCGAGTCAGTTTCTTCAACGCGGATCGCCACGTTGCCGAGAATCTCTTTGTCGAGTCGTTCCTTGATCTGCCGCGACGTCACAAATCTTCCCTCGCGTCCCGCGAACGGTGAGTTGTTGACGCCGAAGATCATCGCGATGGTCGGTTCGTCGACAGCGATCGCGGGCAGCGGATGAGGGTTGTCGATGGAAGTGATCGTGTCGCCGATGTTGATGTTCTCGATGCCGGCGAGTGCAACGATCTCGCCGAAGCCTGCGCGCTCGACAGGTTCTCGCTTCAGTCCCTCGAAGACGTAAAGCTGCGACACCTTCGTCTTGAGAATCGATCGATCGGGTTTGACGACTCCGATCTGATCGCCGATCTTGATCTCGCCGGAAAAGATCCGGCCGATTGCGAGGCGACCTACGTAATCGTTGTAGTCGAGATTGGCGACGAGGAGTTGCAGTGAGTCAGTGCGCAGCTCGCGCGGCGCCGGAATCGACTCGACAATCTGCTCGAATAGTGGCTGCAGATTCTGCGACGCGTCTTCCAACTTTCGCTTCGCCGTCCCGTCGCGGGAAACGGCGTAGAGGATGGGAAACTCGATCTGCTCGTCGGTCGCGTCGAGATCGAGAAAGAGCTCGTAGATCTCGTCGACGACTTCCGGCGGACGAGCGTCCGAGCGGTCGATCTTGTTGACGACCGCGATCGCAGGCAGACGAGCTTCCAGCGCTTTCCGCAGCACGAACCGGGTTTGCGGTAAACAGCCTTCAGCAGCGTCGACGAGCAGCATTACGCCGTCGACCATCTTCAAAACGCGCTCGACTTCTCCGCCAAAATCTGCGTGGCCAGGCGTATCCACGATATTGATCTTTACGTCGTGGTAACGCACGGCCGTATTCTTCGCCATGATCGTGATCCCGCGCTCTCGCTCGAGATCCATCGAATCCATCACGCGCTCGCGCACCTGTTCGTTTTCGCGGAACGTGCCCGATTGCCGCAGCATCGCATCGACCAGCGTCGTCTTGCCGTGGTCGACGTGCGCAATGATGGCTATGTTCCGAACGTCTTTTCTTTCCTGCATCGGAATCATTTAGCCACGGATCTTCACGAATTGGCTAATTGCCGGAGCCCTTCGAACAGCACGATACCCACGGCTGTGGCGAGGTTCAGGCTCCGCACATTCGGGTTCAGCATCGGGATTTTCAGGCAGTGGTCCCAGTTCGCGCGCAGGAGTTGTTCAGGGAGTCCGCGTGTTTCGGGACCAAAAACGAGGCAGTCGTCCTGCTGAAACGTCCAATCCGTGTAAAGCCGATCCGCTTTGGTGGTGAGATAGACGAAGCGAGCTCCCTGCAGCGACTCGTAGAACGATTCGAGGTCTCGATGGCGCGTGAGGTTTACGTGAGGCCAGTAATCAAGTCCCGCTCGGCGCACGGCCCGATCGTCCATGCGAAAGCCTGTGACACCGACGACGTGCAGCGGCACGTTTGCAGCAGCACACAAGCGAGCGATGTTGCCGGTGTTGGGAGGAATCTCTGGTTCTATGAGCGCAACCGCGATCATGAGGACAGTATAAGTCGTACATGGGTGATAGGTTCTATTCTGATCGAATACAAAAAGAAACGACGAGCTTCGCTTGAAGGTCTCGTCGTTTCTTTTGTAAGGCCTCGTCGGCCTCAGATGTTTGTGTGCGCCGGTGGAAGGTTCGTACCGTAACCTGCTGGTCTGGGTTATCTCTTCTTCGCGGCCTTCTTGGTTCCGCCGCCCTTCTTTGCGGCCTTCTTGGTTCCGCCCTTCTTCCCTGCTTTCTTTCCACCTTTTTTAGTTGCCATAGCTTCTATGTGCTCCTTCTTTCGAGTTTAGTTTTTTTGTTTCCTTCATGACCACAAGATAATGTGCTTGCTTCGTTCTTGTGGGCTAGAGTAAACGGCGCACAACATCTTGCTATATAAACGCAATCAACTCGGATGTCAATAACTTATTACTCCAATGTTGAAATATTTTTTTCTGCCGTCAAGCGCGCGATCGCATCGATCGAGAGCGCGCGTGTGTCGCCGGCGCACGATCGATCGCGACGGATCTCATTCGCTAAACATGGACCATAAACTCACGGCGCGCACCTGGTCCAGTTACAGTTTCTAACTCGTGATGTAGATCGGAATTGTGTGAGCGAAGAATTGGTGGTCCAATTTTTTCTAACGGAACAGTGGCGTGAAGATCCAACCATCGTGCGTTTCGATTCCGTAGTAAGTGAGCACGGAATCTCTTCTGCTGCGACTCGCAACTCCCACGAATGGACCAGTCGCGTCGTCGTCAAAAGGCGTTGGCGTCTTTTTCTCCGGCGCGGTTCCGGTATTCACCACGATGGTGGGGCGCGGAACCGCAAACTGTTGCAGCGTAGTCATTTCCCCTTGCGTCGTTGCGAGTGGAGCACCATTTGTGTAGAACAATATTGCCTGCTGAAAATCGACGAGCGCTTCACTGCGCGGCAGTATAAAACGCCACTCACCTTCGATCGTAAGTGGATCGCGCGCCGCTGACACGCGAAGAATTTGCAGGTTCTTTGTCGCCCCTACTTTCGGAATTCCCTGCAGCAGTTGGTCCATCGACGTAGGCAATGCTTGATCTCCGGGTGCGACACCAGTGCCTCTCCGATATAAGTAGTAAGCTTTGATCGCCTCAGCTACTTGCTCGCCGCGAAAGATCGCTTCCTGTTCGCGATCGCGCGTGGACTGCTGCTGCAAACTCGGCGCTACAGCCATCGCAAACAGGGCGACGACTGTCATCATCGCCAACAACGCCACGAGCGTGTAGCCACCCTCCGATCGCCTGCTCGCGACGAAATCAGCGCGAGAGGCACTCGCCGAGCGACGTGGACTCGACCCGCATATATTGTGGTCGGCTGTGGCGCTATGGTTCGTCATCTTCTGAATCAACTCGCGGCGTCGGGCGCGCTAAAGGACCACCACTCTTGTCGCCTTCACTCATCGCAATCGTGTGTTTGATCTTTAGAGTGGTATCGACGAGCACCAACTCTTTATCGGAGATGCTCGTGACGCGAAACCTTCCGCTCAGCACGTCGCCGCGGAGGACGTTCATAATGTTCTTGTTGTTACGCTCCTGAACCAGAGCGATGTCGTCGACACGATTGGGCCGGCCGATGATGCCGATGTACGTGTAGTTTGGTGTCGGCGCAGCCGCAACGTTGATCGACAACTGGTTCGAATAGAGAGTGCCGTCGGGCGTGCGCACCATCACGTTGCGCGTACCGGGACTCGTGATCAACGCCGCTGAGACTGTCGCCGAGAGCTGTTGCGGGCTCTTGTAAGAAGTTGGGAGCTCGCGGCCATCGACTACGACGCGCATCGCGGGCGTAAACTTATCGCCGGCGGCTTCGAGTTTGAAATCGGCGGTGCGAGCGTAGACGTTCGACGGAGAAATCGACGCCAGGAGTATCGGCGGCGGCGAAGGCACCGGTGTCGGCGCTGCTTCCGAAGGTTTTGGGGTCGGAACGGGAGGTGCGTAGTAGGCGAATATGTTTCGCCTGGCTTCCGGCGCGCTGTATGAAGGTCGCTTGAAGTCGATTGTAGTAAATGCGCTGAAGTCAGCGGGCGCGGTGTTGTTGTTGGCGGCGGGCACCGGGGTTGCTGTCGCTGGAGTCGGAGTAGCAGCCGGGCGCACATTGTTTGCCGTTGGCGTGCTGCTGCCGAAACCGATTAACGTCCACCAGAGAAATATGATCGCCACCAGACCCAGACCCGCAGCCCAGATAAGCTTCTTCTTTTCTCCCGGTTTGCTTAGATCGACCAATTGCATATCGATTATTCGCTACCAGCGTTACGCTGGAAGTACGTCGCCATATTCAACTGAAGACTCACGGGTGAGCCACGAGTGCCCGATGATGGTTCGGCGGAGTCCTCAGCCGACGTCGGCGCGTTATTCTGCTGCGCGCGCTGTAGTTCCACCTGGTTGATGACTACGAACTGTTTGCTTCGCTCGACGTCCTGAATGAAGCGACGCACGTTCTGATACTCGCCTTCGACGGTGACCATCACGGCTATGCCCGGATAGAAACTCTGCCACTTTGTCACTACAGATTTTCCCGAGAGCGCTTTCGTGCCCGTGGGGTCGAGCGTCGTGTAGGTCGGACCTGAGGTATTTCGCAGTGAGTTTTTGATGATGAGTTGGTTCAACTCGTCATACAACTCCATGCGACCCTGGTCCTGTCGCAGGAGGTACTCAGTCTCGAACGTATTCAAACTCGCAGCAACCTCGTCCACTCTTTGTTGCGTACCGTGCTCAGTGTTGACGACGGTACTGAGCTTCTGGATGTTTGTCTGTACCTGCTGGCGATCTCTATTCAGCGACGCGATACGTGAACGAGCCGGTACGAGGAAATAGATATAACTCAATAAGACGAGCGCCAGCACGACGCAGCTTCCGGTCAGAGCTGCGACTTCAGCAACGCCGAACATTTTGCCGCGACGTGAGGTGATAAACTCGCTCACGCGTCCCCGGTACGCGCGCGACGGGATTGGCGATTGAGGTTCCACTTCTGCGCTCATCTTCGAACCTCGCTACTCTTCGCGGTGTCGTCGCCCACTTCCGCGACGCTCTCCGGTGAATAACCGGGCCGCGCACGATACACCACGGAGAACTCGTATTCAGTTCCCGCTTCACCGCGACCTTTTTGCAGGTTCTGATTTTTCAATACGAGGTAGAAGATGCCTTCCTTATGCATCGTGGCGATCATGTCGCTAATGGTCGATGGATTTTTTGTAAAGACTGCCAGCTCGAGTTGGGCGATGGTTTGGCTCGAGTCTCTGGTTACGTCCTGAACAGAGATGCGAGAGACTCTGACGTTTGGAGGAAGCGAAGCCTCGAGATCTGCCAGTAGTCTCGACCACGAGAATAGTTTGCGATCGACCAACAGGTGCGCCGCGGGCAGGGCCTGCTGCTGATCGGCCGTGAAAGCAGCCTTCAATGTCTCGGCCTCTTTCATCAGCCCGTGTTCTTCCTGCTTCAGCTTGTTGATGTCCATTTGTGCCTTTTCAGCCTGTGCTCTGGCGGTGGTCGTAAGCCGTACCACCAGAATCAACCCGATGAGCGACACGAACAGGATGATCGCGGTCAGAGCCCACGGGAGAATTCGGTTGCTGAACGGCTTCGAGGCCAGGTTAAGACTGTTATTCACCGGAAGAAATTCCTCGCTGAGAGCCTATCGGCAGGCCAACTTTGGCAAAGCATACACGTCCTGAGGAAACAATCGCAAACACAGGAAGCTTCCACGCCCTCACCCGCCGGAGAGTTGCAGAAAAATAGGTCCTATGAGTCCTATATGACCTATTGCCACCCCTGCGCTATAATCGCGCAACCCCCGAATACGCTCATGGAAGTTCATTCGTTAGAAAACCCTGGTGTCGGGACCTGTTGCGATTCAGTTGAGACTGGAACAGTCGAGCGGGTCGCGGTTGCGAATCTGCCGACTGAATGGGGCGACTTTCAGATCGCCGCTTATCGCTCACTCACGACCGACGAAGAATTCGTCGCGCTCTTCAAGGGTGAGATGCACCGCGACGTGCCAACGCTGGTTCGCATTCACTCGCAATGCCTGACGGGAGACGTTTTCGGGTCGACTAAATGTGATTGCGGCCGGCAGCTTCACGAAACCATGCAAATGATCCAGCAGGAGGGTCGGGGAGCGATCGTTTACCAGCAACAGGAGGGTCGCGGCATTGGGATTGTGAATAAGATTCGCGCCTACGCGCTTCAGGATCAGGGAGCTGATACGGTTGAAGCGAATGTGCGACTCGGTCTTGCGGTCGATTTGCGAGACTATCGCCAGTGCGCGGAGATCCTTTTTGACCTCGGTCTCTGCCAGGTAAAGGTCATCTCCAACAATCCTCTCAAACTCCGAGCACTCGAAGAGGCTGGTTTAAAGATCGTCGAACGAGTCTCCATCGAGGTCGATCCACCCGAGGACGCTGAACACTATCTGCGCACCAAGAAAGAGAAGCTCGGGCACTTGCTCGATCTAATTTGATCCACCTGTGATTTAAGGCTTCGTGGGAGGCTGACTCGCCAAAGCCTTCCTTATCTTCTCAACAGTTGTTCGTGCCTGCTCTGCGAATGGACCCTTTGGCTCCAGCCTCAAATACTCTTCAAACTCATGTTGAGCGTCTTCAACACGACGCACTCGCAGCAGAAGATTACCTTTGACCAGGTGTGCGTGTGCGAAATTCGGATTGAGCTCGAGTGACTTTTTAACTTGTTCGTAAGCTTTTTCGAGAGCTGGCCTCGCCTGTGTCTCATCTTTAGTCCGCGACGCCATGTCCCAATATACGCGCGCCAGTGTCAAGTGGCCCTGGTAAGATCGATCTTCGGTTTGTAATCCCTGCAAGAGAACTTTCTCAGCTTCTTCGTCTTTCTTTTGCCGCAGATATACCTCCCCTAAGGCGAATGAAGCGTTAACGGCTGTCGCGTCCAGCTCCAATGTCTTCTTAAGAGCCGCTTCAGCCTGGTCCCATTCACCCAGATCCATGTACGACGTGCCAAGCTTCAATTGCGCCTGGACGAAACGGGGATGGATCTGCACTGCTTTTTCGTAGTGCTTCACAGCTTCTTGCAATCCCGCTTTGTTTCCAGAAGCCGCTGCTTTCTCACCCTGGTCAAACTCCTGTTGGGCAGCCTGCGGGATCGATGCTGCAACGACGCCTCTTGTCGCTGCAGGTTCATTCGGATTCGGAGTCAGCTCGAATTGCACATAAGCAGTAGGCGTAGTCTGTAATTCAACGGTCTCTTGAGCAGTGAGATATCCAGGCACGCTGACAATTACTCTGAATTGCGATGGCCCCAATCTGTCAAAACGAAACCTACCGCTGCGATCAGTTCTCACCTGCTCGACGGTGCCACCAGAGAAAGCGTCACATGACACGAGCACGTCAAACGCCGGCGCGCCGCCACGATATCTGACCTGGCCGATTATCTGTCCTGACATGGCCTGGCCTTCCATCCTGCCTTCGCGTTGACCCTGGGCATTCGCCGGTATGCCTTCCGGTGCGAATCGCAGTAGCAAGAGAATTACGAACATCAGAAAAGAGAGTTTTGGATAAGACATCTTGAAAATCCTCGAATAATTTTTTGCAGACAATACCACACGCCGATTACTTATTTGAATTTCGTAACCGCCGTTTGATTTCTTCTATCTTATTGCGAGCTTCATCTGCGTGAGCACCTTTCGGCGCCAGTCTCAGGTATTCTTGAAACTCCCCGAGTGCATTTTCCAGATTTCTAACCCGCAAAAAGACATTCCCAGCCAGCAGGTGAGGATCGGCAACATTCGAATCGAGTTGTAGGGAAATGGCCAGCTGCCGGCCGGTTGCCGCTATATCGTTCTTTTCCCAATAGACACGGGCCAAAGCAAAATGTGCGGTAGCAGATCGGTTCTGTAACTGCAAACCGTTGCGAAGACGCTTTTCAGCCTCATCGAGTCTGTGCATCCTCAGATAGAGTTCACCGAGCGCGAACAAGGCATTTGCCGATTGGGAATTGAGCTGGAAAGCCTTTAAGAGCGAATGCTCTGCCTTTTCCCAGTTGCCGACGTCCATATACGCGGTGCCCAGACTGAGTTGGGCCTCGTAAAAGTCAGGCCAGATGTTTATGGCCTTTTCCAGACTGGGAATCGCCTTCTCAAAATTACCATCTTGCAAAACAGATTGAGCCTTTTCGAAGGCCTGTCGCGCAGGTGCCGGAATTCGCGCATCAATATAGCCGGCTTTATGAGTTCCGCTATCGTTCTCAGATGAAGTGGGAATCAGAAAAACATTCACGTAATCAGTAGTCGCCGTCAATAAATCGACTGACTGCTGAAATTGCTGATAACCATCAGCCCGAACGGTGACTACATACTGCATTGACCTCAACCCTGTAAACTGGAACTTACCGTCCCGGTCTGTGAGAATTTGCCCGATCATACCACCGCTGAAACTGTCTAATCGGACGAGTATGTTTGCTGCCGGACGGCGAGTGTCGCCCAGCCGAACTTGACCGTGGATTTCCAATTTTACGGGATGTGGAGCTGCGAGCGATCCGGGCTCGGAACCCTGGGCAAAGGTGAGAGTCGAACTGAAGAATAAAGCGGCAAGTAAAAAAACAAAAAGGAGGGGGTTTATCGCCCCCTCCTGCTTTGAGAGTGATCCAACTTGAATAGACTTAGAACTCGAATCGCAGTCCAAGCCGCATGTTGAACGGCAGGTAGAACGATCGCGGCTTGAGGAAGTCAACATTGGGTACACCAGCTGATGTTTCACGAAACTCCTGAGGTTGACGAATTGTCTGTCGGTTGAAGATATTGAAGAAGTCACCAACGAATTTAAGTGTATACCTCTCCGATAGTTTCCAGCCATAGTCGGCGTGGGCATCGACCCGATGATAGAAATCAGTACGTCCGAGTTTGCCACGACCACCTACAGGGATTTCGCCCGCGTTCAGGTACGCCGGGTGAGCCAGATACTCGCTAATCGGTAGGCCTGACTCGCCGTGATAGCCAAAGCCCAGGTTCAATCCATTTAGTCTTGATCCAAAGCTCGACTTGCTGAATGCGTAGCTTCCGTAAATATTGATGACGTGACGGCGGTCCGTATTGAGTGGACCGACGGCGAATTGGTCACCAAGCAAGTTGAACTCGCCAGCAACGAAGTCAAACAGGGAGCTGATGCCAGGATCTGTCTGACCGTTATCGTTGCGCAAGTGGCCTTCGTAGTTACCCTTCAGCCTCGCTATGCGCCAATTAGACAATAACTGCCAGTTGTCAGAGAACCTCTTATTCAACTCCAACTCGAGCGCTCGGTATTTATGAACCGGATCGGGGAATCCGTCCGGAATGCCATCTTCGCCAAACTCGCCGGCGAGCGGGTTCGGTTCGAAACAGACGGCGCCAAGGACAGTACCCGCCGAGTCAGTGACTTCGGGAATATCAAACAGGACCTCACCTGCTGAGTTACGGCAAGCAGAGGGGATCGCACCACCAACCGTATACACATGCGGGATCGGATTGATCACGCGATCAAAGCCGGAATTGATATTCGCGAGAAAATAAGTCTGACCGAACAAACCGTTGTTGAATTGCTCGACAGAAACTACCGCCGCATCTTCAACAATCCGTTTTTGGTTTCGATCGATGTAACGTGCCGAGAACGTCAGGTTCTTCGGCAATTGTGCCTCAAAACCAATTACGTGCTCATCAATGAAGCCGAGCTTCGTACCGGAAAGAATCGGATTCGAAGGATCATTGAACGAGATTCCCACACCGGCCCCTGTGCCGCCGGTAGCGGCAGTCAGGAAGTGAGCAGCATCATAAATAGGATTGACTGTGCCGAACCCATTGATATCAGCACAACGATCGCTTCCACTCACGGTGGTTGCACAAGTATGGAACGCTGGTGCAAAGCGACCGCTCGTGAAGTCTTGTTCGGCCGATAGAGACCTCTCGGCGAGATCCAGTGGCAGGTACTCAAAGAAGCGTCCATAGTTGTAATAGACCTTCATTGTGCCCTTCCCTAACGGATCAACCGTAACACCGAGCCGAGGAGCCCAGTTATCTGTAAAGCTATAGCCGGTACGCTCACCTGCGGCAGACGGGCTGCCGATGACGCGCTCGGTTTCCCACCTTATTCCGGCGAGGCCGGTAATAAAGCGGTTTACACGCCAGGTATCTTGCGCATACCAGGCATGATAGTTGGAACGGGTGTCAAATACTGGATCACCGTATTCACCACGATCTTGTCTCAGGTAAACGCGACGACCACCGGCTCCCAAACCAATGTCCGTTCCACCCGGTACAAAGAACACGGGACAAAGCGGGCAAGCATTTGGATTGGTATCGGAAACAACTCGCAGTGAGAAAGCGGCATTCACCTGTTCCCCTATGGCAGCTGCTGCGTCTGGCCCCGCAATGTCGGTTAACGGTACGCCTGTAGCATTGGCTGCAGGAATACTGAATTTCGGACCACTCCTGTCACGCACACCACTATAGAAGGCGCGTTGGAACTGATAGCCAATACCAAATGTATGTGAACCGAGGAACGATGCCTGCTTTGCGGTGTCCGCACTAAAGCGGCGGGTCTTCCCTTTTGTTGGTTCGACGAATCCACGCCCAATTGCTGTGAACTGGCCGCGGGTTGCGCCCGTAGTTACGCCAACACCGGTGCGATCGACAATCTGATTGAAGTTAGCGAAACCGCTCTCATCGAAATGGTTATTCGACTGGCTAAACGAAGCACTCAGTGTCCAGCTCGGACTAAGTGAACCGTTGTATCTAAGAGACTGGTTGCGCGAACCGAAATCGAGCTTACTGTTTGCAGTGGTATTGTCGATATTCAGAGTGGCGAAAGACGAGACGTTGGTTTCCGTCGGGTCACCATAGATCGAATACGCGAGGGTGTGATTAGCATTTATATTCCAGTCCACTTTACCCGCGTAGTTATAGGATCTGTAACGCTGAACGTGATCGCCAAGCAAAGCCAGCAATCCTGATCCCTCGGCGCCGCGAACCACGTCACGTTTGACCGAAGGGTTGAATGAACCGAAAAAGAACAAGCTGTTCTTTACGATCGGCCCTCCAACATCGACTCCAGCATCATAGTTTTCAGTGTGGAGAATTTTCCCTACTTTGTTAACACTGAAGTCATCGCGTTGTTTGCGTGTAGTTTCAAACGCGCTCGGACGAGCATAACCGTATACGGCTCCATGGAAATCATTGCTGCCCGATTGCGTAATGATGTTCACGATACCACCGGTGGCCTGACCATACTGCGGCTCGAAACCAGCAGTCTTGACCTGTACTTCCTTGACGAAGGAAGTATTAATTCCGGTACCGAGTGGCCCATATGAACGTGAGAATGTGCCGATCCCACCGAATGCTGAGTCAGTAATATTCACACCATCGGCAACGTATAAGTTGTCCAAAGCTGAACCGCCGGAGATGGAGGGATTATCACGTCCGCCTCCAAGGCTGTCCGTCGTACCTGGTGCAAGATAAAACAGACTCGAAACACTTCGTGCTACTGGGATGTTATTAAACAATTGATCGTTCAAGTTCGCAGATACTGCGGTGCTGGCCTGATTAATTTCAGTACCTGCCGTAACCGTAACGGTCTCGGAAATGTTTCCGGGTTGAAGTGTTACGTTGGCCGTAGCTGCCTTGCCAACGAATACTGTAACGTTAGCAGCTTCAGCCGTTTTGAAATTGGTCATTTCAACGCGAAGCCCGTAAGTGCCCGGGTTAAGGTTCTCTACCGTGTAAAAGCCAGATTCATTGGTTAGAGTCGTACGCTCTGTAGTAGTACCGGCCGACGCACCTGTTACTTTTACAGTTGCTCCCGGAATACCGGCGTTACTTGTATCGGTAACCTGACCTGAGATAGAGCCCTTAGTTTGAATGTCCTGAGCGAACGCGGCGGAACCAGCCAACGAAATGCACAGAACAATAACAAGCTTAAAGACAGTCTTCATTTCTGCTTTCCTTTCTCAACTGGGCAAAATGGGCTGCCCCTCCTGTCCAAATCACCCTTTTTTGCGGCAGCACCAAGAAGAATTCCGAAGCGAGCGGCTTAAGAGAGAGGCCACTTGCGTCCCGGTTTTTGGCAATTGCCATGCCCACATGGATAATTTGGACTAACCCCTAAGTATTCGGACAATTGAGACCCGCCCCTAGAACCGGACCGCCTCGTCAAATCCAAAAAAATGGGAAAATCCAGAAATTTCAACCGAGGCGTAGATCAAAAGTGGCGCGAACATCCCTCCGATCAATGATGTTTGACAGGATTTAGAAGATGAAAAACATTTACCGGATAAAGTGTCAAATGACTTCTGTTAAGATTTCCGCAAATGACTGAACGTATCTATCGCGATCCCGTTCACAATATCATTCGTCTCCAAACCGACTCCGACGAGGGTGAGCTGATGATGCGCCTGATCGACGCCGCCGAGTTTCAACGGCTGCGTCGCATCAAACAGCTCGGTCTTGGTCTATACACTTACCAAGGCGCCGAACATTCGCGCTTCACTCATTCGCTGGGCGCGTTCCATCTAATGACGCGCGTGCTGGATCGTTTGAGTGACACTTACCATATCGATCCCGAAGATCGCGTTGCTGCGCGCGCCGCCGCTTTGCTTCACGACGTGGGCCATGGTTCGTTTTCACACGTGATGGAGAAGGTACTCAACTTCCATCACGAACGATGGACCGTGCAAGTAATTCGCGATGAGCATTCTGAAATCGGAGAACAACTGCGATCACATTCAGATGACTTGCCTGAGAAAGTCGCATCTATCATCGAGGGAAAGTTTCAACCATCCGCACTCGCGCAACTCGTCTCATCGCAACTCGACGTCGATCGCATGGACTACCTGTTGCGCGATTCATTGATGACGGGCGCGAAGTATGGAATTTACGATCTCGAATGGATCATCAACGCACTCGCGATAGACGAAGCTAACGATCGTATCTACGTGCAGGCGCGTGGAGTTTATGCAGTCGAAGAATATCTGCAAGCGCGCTACTACATGTTTCGCCAAGTCTACTTTCATCGCACGCTGCGATCAGCCGAAGCTGTTTTGCGTTCGATCATGCGTCGCGCATTGCACTTGCTCGACGCGGGCCAGGAGGTCTGGCATGCGCCAGGTACTGCATTCGAGAAGATCCTGCGTCGCCAGCCGCTGAGTGTCAGCGAGCACATGGAGGTGGACGATTCTGATTTCGTCTTTCACATCAAACAGTGGCAAAGCTCGAGCGACTCGATCCTGCGAGATCTGAGTTGCCGTTTTATATCTCGTCGCTTGTTCAAAGCAGTCGATCTCGATATGGCCCAGGAGCAGCAGCCTGAGTTCCTCGCGGCAGCGAGACATACAATCGAGCGCGCGGGTTTCGATCCCGACTACTACTTCATCGAAGACCGCGCCAGCGACGTGCCTTACTACAAACACTACGAAGCAGAAAAGTCGGAACCGAAGACGCACATCTACGTCGAGAGTGGTTATGCATCACCACAGATACGAGAGATCAGTGCCGTCAGCGACGTGGTGCGGGGACTACAGAAACCGTACGAGTTGCACCGAGTTTGTTTTCCCGCGGAAGTAAAAAACGAAGTGTATGGACTCTATCATGGTGGTAGTCACAAAGAGGCACAGAAAGCGCAAGTGCTTAGCTGAGGCATGCGTCGTCTTTCTGCTTCTTTGTGGTATCGCAAACGTAAAAGCGCAGACAAGCCAGCAGACAAGCCAACGCCCCGTTGTAAGCGTGCTGGACTTAGGATCGACGGCCGTGGCGAGAACTGCGGCCGGCACGCTGCGCACGAGACTGAGTTCAAGTGGTGAGGTGGTTGTAGCCGATCCTGATTTGAGTCGTGCTGCCGCGAAAGGCATCGGTTACGAAGGCTCTTTGAATCTCACTACCACGGAGGCGCGTGATTTGGGCGCCGCCTTGGCGGTGGAGTTCTATATCATCGGCGATGCGCAGACGCTGCGCCGCTCGTCTTTCCAAACGCCTGTTTATTACGAGTCGTATTGCTCGATCTTCCTGGTCAGCGCGCGCAGCGGGCGACTCCTTTTGTGGGAACGACCGAGTTTTGAAAATAAAGAGGCAACCCGCGCCGAGTCTGAACTGTCACAGTACCTCTTCGGCGACGATCTGCGCGGGCGTTTGCTCGAGGTTGTTCGGCAAGCTCATGCAAACGAGCGCATTCGACGTACGATTCTTCCGACGACCGCTGAAGTAGTGATCGAGGAAGCACCTGACGACGAGAAAGCAGCAGAGATTCAGGGCATTCGGACGCCCCGGCCTTATCGACGATTGCGGCCCGCTTATCCTGACAGCGCGGCGCGAGCAGAAGCAGAAGCCACAGTAGACGTAGTTGTTGATGTTGGAACCGATGGCGAGGTTGGTGACGTACAAGTTGTTCGCTGGGCCGGGTTCGGGCTGGACGAGACAACGGTCGCCACTGTTCGCCAATTGCACTTCTTCCCGGCAATGAAAAACGGAACGCCAATACCGATGCGCGTAATGCTGCGCTACAACTTTCGGAAACCGCCGAGGTAGAAATGGGAAGAACAAACATAAAAGCACGGTACGTAGTTGGTATTTTCTACTTTGTACTCTGTGCTCTTTGCGTTCCTCAGTTCGCGATTGGCGTTGCGCGAGCAAGTCGTGACGATTCATCGCTCGTCTCCACAGCAACAGTCGAAGGGCGGCTTGCGGTGTTCGACGACGTTTGGGAAACGATCGAGGATCATTACTACGATCCGAAATTCCACGGTATCGACTGGCAAGCAAAACGCGCGCTATTTCGTCCGGCCGCGGCGCGCGCCGGCAGTAGTCATGAGTTCTACGAACTGCTGCGCCAGATGATCGCGTCGCTGAGAGACGCTCACACGCGAGTCTATTCACCGGATGAAAAATTTGATTGGTGGAATCCGCGTTTCGTCACTGTCGGCCTGACAATGCGTGAAGTTGAAGGCGTTCCAACGATCATATACATCGAACCCGGTTCACCCGCGTCACGAACGGACCTTCGCGTGGGAGATGCGATCGTAAGCATTGACGATGTTCCTGTGGCTGAGTTCATCAATCGACGCCTGGAAGCTTCTGGTCTAGCTCACGACCCTGAGGCGCGATTTCGAGCCGTCACATCGCTGTTTGACGGCCAGCCAGGAACGACGGTGAAAGTCGGATGGACCAGTCGTAACGGTAAACACAAGTCAGCGGTCCTGCAACGTTACTGGACCCAGAGACTGCTTGGATTCAACAATCAGCGAAAAGGAAACATAGCGATTCTTCGGCTGGATGCTTTTACCCAGACCGTCGCGCTGGATTTTTCGAAGTCGCTTCCGGAAGTGTTGGACGGTGCACAAGGCATTGTTCTCGATTTGCGATTCAACGGCGGCGGCGATGCCGAAGCGATGGCTGATGTTGCGTCGCTGTTTCTGGAAGATGGGATCAATCTCGGCAAGTTCGCAGATCGTTCCGGAGCTTCGTTTGAACTTCAGACTTTTTCAAAGCGGCTGTGGCGAATCCCGCGCATGTCGTCGATCAAACTTCCGCTCGTCGTGCTGACGAGTGAGAGCACTTCGAGTGCGGCAGAGATTTTGGTTGCGGCGTTGCAGGCTAAACAACGTGCGCGCGTGATCGGCACCGAGACGTGTGGTTGTGTGCTTGCGATTCGAAATCGTCATGCGTTGCCGGATGGCGGCGTTTTGGACGTCAGCGAATTTGATTACCGCACCGCTGCCGGTGTGAGACTTGAAGGCTCCGGCATCAAGCCGGATACATTGATGAAACTCACGAGGGCCGATATTTACTCTCGCCGCGACGCCGCCCTCGAACTCGCAAAAGAGATCCTCGACTAAAACATTTAGCCGCAGATTACGCGGATGAACGCAGGTTAGATCTGCGTTCATCCGCGTAATCTGCGGCTAAATGATATTATGCGAAGCGAATGCTTTATCTATCGCAGGTATTAGGTCGCCCGATACGCGACCTTGAAGGCGAGCGTGTGGCCACTGTGAAGGACGTGATCGTGCGCCTCGGTGCCGACGATCATCCTCCGGTGACCGGTCTCGTCGCGCGTTATCGCCGCCGCGATTTCTTCCTCTCGCGCTGGCGCATCACCGAGCTGAATCAACATGGCGTGCGTTTGAACTCCGACATTCTCGACCTCCGCCCGTTCGTGCGTCGTGAAAGCGAAGTGCTACTCGCTCGCGACGTACTCGACAAACAATTGATCGACGTCGATGGCAAACGCGTGGTGCGAGTCAACGATGTGCAGATTATCGAAGCCGCCGGCGACTGGCGCGTGACCGGCGCCGACGTCAGCCTCCAGGGACTTTGGCGACGACTCGCACCCGCCGGATTTGCCGGTACGCGCACGCCGGTCGAAGTACTCGATTGGGCCGACGTGGGTTATCTCGCGACAGACGCCGCG
>DATNCH010000087.1:0-6935 GCA_035571655.1 Pyrinomonadaceae bacterium | reverse complement strand
TCGTATTCCTGGATCAGCTTCGAGGTTCCAAGAATGACATCCTGCGCTCTGCCGATTTCGGCTACTTCCGATGCTTCATAGTTGTTCATCGCAGTCTTCCTCCTTTCTTTGTACGTTAATGGCTGTCAACATCAATGAACTACGTCACGAATACGCTCGTGCAACTTTTTCGCTTTCAGCGCGCATGTTCCTTGCCGGCATTTCAACCGCGGAACTATGCGAAACCGCGCGCGGACGCCTTTCGAAATCGCGGAGCCATAGCTCCAGGTAGGCAACGCGGAGCACGGTGAGATCTTCAGGATTGTTCGAAAAATTCGGCTTCTCGATCAGAGTTTTAAGAGCTATCGGATTTACATACCCGCCAGCACACACGAGTGCATTTCTCAACAGTTCGCGCAGCCGCGGCCACTCGCGAGCGACTGCGCGCAGCGTGGCTTCTGCGGGAGTTCCCTTACCTTTCCGCGCTGCTATTTGCGGTGGTAAATACGGTCGCATTGCTCGACGCATCAGCGATCTGGTTTCCCCAGGTCGAACCCACTGTGTCGCCGGAATCGCTTGCAGAAATTCGACGAGCGGCCGATGCGTAAAGGGATAGCTGATCTCGATCGGCTGCCAAACCAATAAATGACCAGGTGAGATGACATCCGTCACCGACAAGAACGCAGTAGCTTGACCACGACTGCTCGGTAGCCGGCACCCGAATATGTCTTTCGGACCAAGCAGCCTGTCGGCTATATCGAAGCGCTTGCTAAACGCCGGTTGCAAAAGCGAAAGCTGTTTCGCTAGTTGACGGCGCCTGCATGCGCTTTGTACACGTCGCGGCAACGATGGCATGACGGCATGACGCAGAAGCACGTGTAAATAGGGCTTCTTTAATGTGAGACTCCAGACTTGCAGTCGCTGATGTAAATCACTCAGCTTCAATTGAACCAGCAGATCGGCGAGTTCCGGATACGGATCGGCCGAGGCGGTTAACAACTCATCTCCTCCGATGCCGCACAAGAGCACGCGTGCTCCATGGTCACGCATCTCTCTTCGGACTCCCTGGTGATACTCCGTCCATAATTCGAGCGGGTTCGGAATCGTCCGCAAACCTTCACACTCGAAACTCGTCAGCAGTTGATATTCGCTGTCTCTGAAATGATGGCCTACCCGTCCTCGTTTCTCTTCGACATGACGAATAAACCGCCGCTCGTCTGAAGATGGGGATTCGTCGAACACGGCGGAGACAGTCTCAAGTTGAGACGAGTCGGCGGATCCCTGTTTGATAATTTCGTCTGCCATGCAGACGATTGACGACGAATCAAGACCACCACTCAGATCCGCCCAAACTGGTCCATCAGCTCGTAAACGTGTTCTAACCGCCTCTGAAAAAACGTGTATGAAATGCTCTTCATACTCACGATCGGTTTGATAGCGAATCTCTTTCGCGGGGTCGAGACTCCAGAACCTCTGCGAATGGACCCTTCCGCGGCGAGCAGTGACGACATTTGCAGGAGGAACCGCGTAAATATCTTTGTAGGGCGTAAGCTCTTTCTTTGGACGCAGGCTGAGAAAACCTGCGACGTAGTCTTCGTCGACTTCCAGTTCTATCTCTTTCAAGCGAAGCAGAGATTCGAGACGGCTTGACCAAATAATCCTCTCACTATCGGCGTGGTAAAAAAGCAAGCGAGCGCCGATCGTGTCCCGTGCCAGGAACAACGTTTTCGAGCTTGGATCCCAGAGTGAGAGAGCAAAATCGCCGATTATTCCTGGCAGGAAAGCAATCCCCCACTTGGCGTATGCCTGCATGACGATTGAGCTATCGCTCCGATCGTCTCTCAACTCATCGCGCAACAGCGCGATCAATTCTTCTCGATTGTCGAGGCGTCCATCCCAGGCCAACATGCAGCCGTTAGCTGCGACGACGGGCTGTCGTTCCGCGCGTGATTCGACGTTTGTGTGAAAAGCACGGTAAACCATTCCCACAGAATTTCGGCGCACGTCGAGTCCGCCGTCAGGCCCGTATTCATCCAGCCCGTGACCGAGTCGCGCTAATACGTCATCGTCGACTGGTCGCTCATCGAAAGTAACAATTCCGCCGATGCCACTCATTACGTTTTCAACCTATAACCTTCTGAGCTCTTTGTATTTGGCTTTGACTCCCGGCGAGTCGCTCACCACTTCATTCATGACCTCGGCCCACGCGTGTGCCTTTGGCGGAAATGCCCGCGCGCCCAAAACCATCTGGGCCGGTACACCGCGTCGCCGCAACAGACACGTCACCACCGACGCGTGCTGTAAACACATCGCCTTCTTCGGGTAATACATCTGCGCGCGATCGACCGTCGCACGCACTCGCCGGCTAATCTCACGATCCGTTTTGCGTGGCTCGGCTGTGGGCCAACGTTCGACTTTCTTGATCAGGGCTTCAAAGCCCGCGAATTGCACGAGGAGATCGAACGCGAACAGTCCAACAAACGCTGTGAATGTTTCTCGCTTCGAAACTGGTGTGATTCGATCGATCTCCTCGCGATCCTCGTCGATGTTTTGTGACGCTTCGACTCGAGGAGCCGAGCTTGTTGCACAAACTTCATCCTTAACTGCGTAGAACTTCTGCCCGCACGAATCCTGCGAGACGACAACGAGTCCCATCGAAGCCATGTTGCCGAGGAAGCGTTCGGTGTCGGATCGAAGCTGCTCGTGTGTGACCTGGTAACAAAGCTCGCCCTCAGCATTGATGGCATCGAATTGCTGCTCCAGAGCCTGCACGATCTCGTCGAGGGTGAGACTTGCGGGAATGTCTTCCAGGACCATCCACGTGAGGGCGCCAACGCCGTTCAATTTGCAAACGCGATCCTTTGCAATCGAAAGCAGGATGCTGCCGTCTTTGTGCTCGAGTACTCTGTCAGTATGAGGGTGAGGAGAATCCAGCGTTGCAGTGGTTGGCATCGGCATCATGATGTGATTCCCCCAAACCGCCTGAAAAGTGTTAGCCGTTCAACTTTGGTTGAGTAGCTTTGGGGGAAGCCTGTGCCGCAGTGTCGTTGGACCAGATGAGATGTTTTTCGTTACGCGGAGGATTCTAAACTTCGCGAGTGAAGCAAGCGGAAGTTTGTTATTTCTTGCTTAGCATTCAAAGCGCCGCATGTTTTTGCAGGGAGTTTTCAAATGTGGGAACGAGGAAAAATGGTTGTTGTTGCTTGCGATCCTAAGCAAGCAGGGTCGAGTCATCGCTGATCTCACCATAACTCACGTGAACTTCCCGATCGGCCCAACTAGTCGGATAAGGGCGATGTGAAATGATGATCGTCGTCACGCCTCGCAAATGACGATCGAGCGCATTCAGCAAACTTTTTTCAGTTGCAGCGTCCAGCGCCGAGGTGCATTCGTCGAGAATCAGGATTTTCGGATGCTGGAGCAAAGCGCGCGCAAGCGCGACACGCTGGCGCTCCCCTCCCGAGAGTCGATTCCCACGCGGTCCAAGAGCTTCATCCAATCCTTTAGGCAATCGATTTATCAACGTTTCCAACTGGGCCAGTTTGCTAACTCTTTCGACTTCTTCCTCACTCGCTTGCGGATTACCATAAAGCAGGTTTTCCCTCAATGTTACATCGAATAACACAGGCTCCTGCGGCACGAAAATCACAGACGATCTCAAACTCTTGAGCGTGATATCGCGAACGTCCACGCCTTCAACTAACACCTTTCCTCCGCGTGCGTCGTACAAACGCGCCACCAACCGCGCAATAGTGCTCTTCCCGTTGCCACTCGTACCAACAAGCGCCACGCGCTCGCCCGAATTTACCTGCAAGTTGATCGCGTTCAGCACCGGACGATCCGAGTGATAACTAAACGAGACTTCCTTGAGCTCGATCGCTCCCGAAGTATTTGACGGCAGCGCGAGCGCACCCGGTCGATCGCGCAGCACCGCATCGGCATCCGTGATCTCCATCAACCTGCGCACGCTTGCGCCTACTCGCTGGAGTTTCGAATAAATGTCGACGACACCATACAACGGCATGAAAAGTTGCAGAGTGTACCCATAGAACGCAACCAGACCGCCGGCGGTCAACGTGCCGACAATCACCTGATAACCACCAAAACAAAGCACGCTCGCCATCCCGATCACGATGATCAGGAAAAGAAGCGAACCAAAAAACAGCTCTGTGCGGCGGCGTTTTATCTGCGCCCGGACCGCACGGCCCGATAGACGTGCAAACCGCCGCGCTTCTCGTTGTTCGCATGAAAGCAGTTGCACCTGCACGATCGCCGAAAGATGCTCCTCCAGAAAACCAATCACCTTCCCCGATTGTTCCTGCACGGAATCGGACGCATGGCGCAGGCGATCGTGAAATCGTCTTCTCACGAGGATAAATACGGGTATGAGCGGTAAAACAATCGCGGTGAGCCGGTAATTTATCACCATCATCGTGGTCATGACGAGCGAGAAGATCGTCACGATCCGTAGCACGCTGGGGATCACTTCACCGCTGAGTGTTGCGACCTGGTCCACGTCAACCTGGAGACGATGCAAGGTGTCACCCAACGGCTGGTTGTCGTGATATTCGGCAGAGAGACGTTGCAAATGACGAAGCAACTTGAGTCTCAGTCGGAAGGTCATTTTTTGAACCGCGCGAAAATTCGTGATCGATGCCAGACCCTCAAATCCGAGTCGCCCGATGTAGGTCATAAAAAACGCGACCGCTACCAACGGCAACCAACTGATACGCCGGTTTGGGATGACTTCGTCGATTAGAAACCTGACGATTAGCGGATCGAGAAGCGCGAGAACGCAGACAAAAAGAATGCAGACGTAACTGCCAAGATGCAGACGCAGGAATGGTTTGACTTGTCCGAGTAGCCACCGAAACTCACGCGATTGCTTCATTGACATTGTGTGCTGTAACCAACAACGCGACCAACAATCTCCGCTTCGCGTGGATACGTGAAGCGACGTACGTTCGCGGGCGATGACGGGTGCGGAATGATCAGCAATTGATTGCCTTGCAATTCGCACCAACCACACGCATACGCATCACGCAGTTCGACGAAGAATATTGGTCGCTCGTATTCGTTGCGCCACTCAGTCACCGCGAGCTTGGTCTGACTGGTATCGATCTTCAACAAAGCACCAGGGCGGATCATCGGGTACATCGTCAAATCAGACGAACCGAGATGCCCGTAAATGACGCTTGGTGCATGCTCTTCACCGCCCGCGAGTTGCAGTGCACTCATCGCGCCTACCAAGTGAGTCGACAACTGCGGAACGGAGACGGAGTGACCATTGCCGCCGTTTTTGTTTGCGATCAATTGCGTGAGGTGAGGATCCGCAACCGGTTCGAATTTTTCTCTGTCGTCTACATCGACGTTGTAGAGTCGCAGCAGATCGAGAAAGTTCGTGTGGTAGATCACGCTGAGACTGAAGAGCTTGTAAATGCTCGGTTCCGATGTGCCGTTCTCGAGTTGGGCCAACCAACCATTCGAGATACAGAACTTCTTGTCGCCTTTTACATCGGCGATTCTCCGGCTCGCCTGTTCGACGTCGCGAACAGTGATGTTTCGCTTATTGCGAAGGCTTTTCAGTTTCTCACCAGCCGGCACAGCACTTCTCGCAAGCTTCTGGACCGTCGAACTATTTTCGCTTGTTGCGTCGAGGCGTGACGCAGAGTTCGGGATCGGGAGGATAGAAAGTTGCCGCTTCTTGAACTCTCCAGACTGCAAACTTCTTCTTATAAGGTTCGCGCGCAGTGTATGGATCAGTGCAAACCCTGACTACAGGAATGTTCTTTTGTCCACAATGCGGGAAATTGTTTCCAGTCTTCGGAAAATGATTTAAGACTTTGTGTTCCGATCACTTAGCGCATTCGTTTGTGAGAATAGGAATGGACCATGATCGTCGGTAAAATGGGGATTGATCGATCTGGCGAATCTCGATTTCGAAAGTACAAGCACGACGGTAGTCGCAAACTGTTGAAACCACGTTACTTAGCTTGCAGACAATTGTTCCGAATCCCGGACTAATCGTTTCGTGCCGGATACAGCACACCGACAACCTGACCAATGATCGTCACCTCGTTGCTATAAAACTCCTCGCGTAAGTTTCCCGACGCGGGGTGCGGGACCAACATGATTTTGTCGCCCGGCGCAAGCTCGGCATACACGCACGTGAAACTTTTCGGCGTTAACACGTAGAACAACTCGCGCTCATGAAAGCTTGGGTTCTCCGCCGGCTGCACCTTGTTCAAAAGCTTATTCACCAGGAGACGACTTCCAGGCGGCGCCACAGGCGAGGCGTTCGTGTCTTCATCACCAACCATCACGTACGAAAGATGCGGTTGATAGAATGCGCTCAAGTACTCGACTTCAACATTGGCCCATCGCTTAACCAAACCTTCCAGGAACTGCGTGTCTTCAAGCTTTGCATCGTCACTCACGATCGGCAGCCTTATTGTTCGATGACGCGTCACTGCATCGATCGGTATCTCGCGAGTTCGAGCACGACTCATCTCGAGTTGTTTGGCGAAGCGGCGTTCGGGCTGCAACCCTATGGCAACGTCCATGTCAGCGCGCGATAGGTTCAGAATGATTCGCAAGCTGTCGAGCTTCGCGGTTCCCGGCTGGCGGATGCTTCCACTGATGATGTTACCCAACGTCGACTTTCCCACACGCATATCAGGATTGTTGTTGAGTTTGGCGAGCAATTCACTTTCCGCGACGATGTCTTTGTAGCTGAGCCCGAGAAGCTTCAGGGCCGTGAGTATCAGGTTGCCGAGTGGCGCTGCGGTCTGTCGTTGCGGTCTGCCGCGTTTTGTTTCGCCTGAAGGCTGCCGTCGTTCCTGACGGTTAGTGCTTACGCCGTCTGGACGAACACTCTTCAAGGCTTCATCCAGCATCGAACGCAACTTAGTCTGATCGATCGGCTTCGTTACGTATCCATACGCGTGTCGTACACC
>DATNCH010000086.1:0-36939 GCA_035571655.1 Pyrinomonadaceae bacterium | reverse complement strand
GCGTTGCCGCAGTATTTTGTGATCACGAACCTGGCATCGCTGATCGCGTTTGTGAAGTTTGTGAGTGGCGAGACTTATACAAAGTGGGAGCCGAGTCGCGAGCGATGAAGAATGCTCTATCGATAGATTTGGAAGACTGGTTTTGTGTTCATAACCTTGCGGGCGCGATCAAACGCGACGACTGGGACAAGTGCGATCTCCGAGTGCGCAACAACACGATGCGTATTCTCGATCTGCTCGATCAGCAGAAAGTGCACGCGACGTTCTTCGTGCTCGGGTGGGTTGCGGACCGCGCGCCTGACCTGATTCGAGAAGTTGAAGCGCGTGGACACGAGATCGGAGTACACGGCTACAACCATCTGCTGCTCACGGAAATCACGCCGGAAGAATTCGACGCCGACTTGCAGAAAGCACTCGAGGCGATTGCGAAGGCCGGTGTGAAAACCACTCCTATCGGTTTTCGCGCGCCCTCGTTTTCGATGGTGAACACGACCAAAGACTGGGCTTTGCCGACGCTCGAAAAGTACGGCTTTCGTTACGATTCTTCAGTCTTCCCGGTCGGATTTCATCCCGATTATGGCATCGCCGATGCCCCGTTGACTCCGTACAAGATTACCGAGCAGTTATACGAATTTCCGATGAGCGTGATGGAGCTTTACGGGCGGCGACTCCCATTCTGCGGTGGTGGCTACTTCCGCCTGTTTCCATACCAATACACGCGCTATTGCATGCGGAAAGTGAATGGACAGGGCCGCTCGGTGGTTTTTTATCTGCATCCCTGGGAGTTGGACCCCGAACAGCCGCGCATAAAAAACTTGTCCGCTTCGCAGAAGTTTCGCCATTATCGCAATTTAGATCAGACGGAAAGTCGCTTGAGGCGGCTGGTCAATGATTTTGAGTTTACCACGGTGAGAGAGGTGCTTCAGATTTGAACAACGAACTCCAGGCCCAGCGAGCCTTTTGGAACAGCGAAGCCGATGCCTTCCAGAGAATTTACACGCATCGAAAGTCAAAGTTTGCGAACACGCTCGATCAGATCTTCAGGAAAGACATGTACGAGCGTTTCGTCTTCACGATCGAGCATTGTGAACCGATTAAGGGTCGCACGTTTCTCGACGTCGGTTGCGGCAATGCGCTCTACTCCTTGGAGCTCGCGCGCAAAGGTGCGGCTAAGGTTGTCGGCATCGACATTTCCGAAGTCATGATCGGTTTGTGTAAGAAGTCTGCCGAGAACGAAAACCTCGCGGACGTTTGCACTTTCATTCAGACTGATTTGCTTGATTACGTACCTGGAACGACGTTTGATGTCAGCTTTGGTATTGGTCTCTTCGACTACATCAGCAACCCGCTGCCGGTGCTGAAGCGAATGAGAGAAGTCAGCACCGACAAAGCCATCATGGCGTTTCCGAGATTGTGGACGTGGCGAGCGCCGGTGAGAAAAGTGCGGCTTGCTCGAAAAGGATGTGACGTCTTCTTCTACAGCAAGGCGAAGATTGAAAAGCTCTTGCGCGACGCAGGATTCAGCCGCCAGGAAATCGTCAAGGTTGGGAAGCTTTACTGCGTGGTTGCTTATCCGTAGTTGGACTGTTTTCTCTGCGGTCCTCTGCGTATCTCTGCGTCCCCTGCGGTAAACAGCTATTCAAACGCAGAGATCGCAGAGATACGCAGAGGACCGCAGAGAATTCACAGGTTGTTAGCGCGCTTATGCGGTTTAATCCTGATGCTCTTGATTATGAAGGCGTTTTTCCCGGCCGTGCGGGTCGCGGGCGGGAGAATGATGCTTCGAGCGAAGCCTGGCCCACTTCACCACCGACACAAGAAAAATCTCTGCAGAATCCCATTGTAGTGCCGGAGACCGAACGGTGGCTTCGCCGTCGCGGCCACACGATCAGTTTCGCGCTACTCTTTCTATTCAGCATCATCCTCTATTACCGGCCGTATGAGATGATCCCGGCGCTGTCAGGTCTCACGCAGATGGCGTTTTACACCGGCGTCGCCCTGCTCGCCGTGTATGCGGGTACACAACTCTCGATCGAAGGAAATCTGACCGCACGTCCACGCGAAGTTAACCTGGCCCTCCTGCTCCTTGTTGCCGCGCTTCTTTCCATGCCGCTTGCGGTTTCGCCTGCGGACGCTTGGGAAAAATTTTCCGAGATGTTGCTCAAGACGATCTTGATTTTCATCGTGATTGTTAATGTCGTCAGAACTGAGCTGCGGTTGAGAATGTTGCTGGTGCTGGTTCTGGCAGTCAGCATTTATCTGAGTATCAATGCCATTAACGATTACCGGACGGGTGTGTTTGGAACGGGGGCACTGGAATCCCACGACGCACGAATTGCCGGCAGTATAAAAGGCATCTTTGAGAATTCAAACGACCTCGCGATGCACATGGTGTCGATGATCCCGATCGCAGTGGCATTAGGACTCGGTTCGCGCAACGTACTAAAGAAGTTGCTCTACCTTGGTGCGACGGCGTTAATGGTGGGCGCCGTTGTCGTGACTTTCTCGCGTGGCGGTTTTATCGGTCTGGTCGCGGCTTCGCTGTTGCTGGTGCGGCGACTTGGTAAGAAGAATCGTGTGGCCACCACCGGCGCAATGGTGTTTGCGGTCATCATGTTCCTGGCACTAGCGCCGGGCGCATTTTCAAGCCGCCTCGCAACCATCTTTAACTCGTCTGCTGACGTGACCGGATCGTCGAGCCAGCGCACCGAAGTTCTCAAGCGTTCCGTCTGGGTAGCTCTTCGTTATCCGCTGACCGGCGTCGGTATCGGAAATTTTAAGTATAAATCGCCACGCAATCTCGAGACGCACAATGCTTACACGCAAGTGGCTGCCGAGATGGGAATGGCGGCGCTGGTGGTCTACATTCTTTTCCTGGTCCACCCGCTCAGACGGCTGCGCCTGATCGAAAACGAAAGCTATTCGAAGAAGGAACAAACGAGGTTTTATTATCTTGCCATCGGCTTACAAGGGTCGCTGGTGGGATTCATGGTCAGCAGTTTCTTTGGCGCGGTCGCGTATCACTGGTATGTCTACTATCTGGTTGGTTATGCCGTTTGCCTGCACCGGCTCTACATAATGAAGTTCCAGCCTGAACATCCGTTCCCCGCCAGTTTTTGGGAGTCGCCGTTTTCAAAGAAAACGCAAAAGTTAATGAGCGGCCAGCCGGCTTCCCAACTGGGCCATGTTTAGACTTTCGTTGGGTGTGAGATGAATTTGATTGGCGGAATTCATGACGGCTTGTCACTGCATGTGCTGACGCCATTTTCACGCCTGCATCGCTCGGCACGCTGGTCGACGAGACCGACGCAGCAGGCCTTTGACGAAGGTCTTCGCTTTCGTCGCGAGGCTGCATCGTGGGACAACGAACGTCGCGTTCGCTGGATACTCGAGCGACTGCGAACGACGGTGCGTCGAGCTTACGAAGAGACCGCTTACTACCGAGAGCTTTTCGACCGAAACAACTTCGATCCACACGCGGACTTTGATTTCAGCGACTTTTCGCGGTTGCCGGTTCTGACGCGCGAAGACGTCCACGAAGCAGGTGCAAAGCTGCTCAGTTCTTCAGTCCCCGCTGAACAGGTTTCGAAAGACAGCACTGGCGGCTCGACGGGTGTTCCGACAAATCTGTGGCTTGGTCCAAATGAACGCGGTTGGCGCGATAGTGGGATGGAACGCTTCTTTGAGATCTTAGGTGTTCCGGAAGGTAGTCGCACCGCACTGCTCTGGGGCCATCATCTCGACCCGAAAGCCGCCGACACACTTCGCGAGCGCTACCAGGCATTTGTTTCGAATAGCCGATGGTTCGATTCACTACGTTTGTCGCCCGCGACTCTCGACGAATATCACCACGAATTCGAACGTTTCCGACCGGCGATGATCATCGCGTACGCGAGCGCGCTCGGATACCTTGCCGAACACATACTCGCCAGGAATTACAAACCCAACTATCCCACGCGCTGTCTTGTTACGGGTGGTGAGAAGCTCTGGTCCAGGCACCGTGAGCTGATTGAAAAAGCGTTTGGACGCCCGGTGCATGAGAGATACGGTTCGCGCGATGCGGGATGTCTTGGTGTTCAATTGGATCCCACGCAAGCGCTTGCTTATACACTCGACTGGGCCAACACGCTGGTCGAACCGGAAACGCAGGAGCCGGAGTCGCCCATTCTCGTGACGAAACTTCAGGCAGATGTGATGCCGATGATCCGTTACCGCATCGGCGACATCGGTCGTTTTTCACCTGACAGTAAACCCGGCCATCCGACGTTTGTTTTGCCTGACGTGATGGGGCGGGTTGTCGATCGTATTGCATTGCCCGGAGGCCGTTGGGTTACGGGGCTCGAAGTGCCACATTTGCTCAAGGATTATCCGGTCCGCGAGTTTCTGTTTTTGCAGCGGCAGGACCACTCGGTAGAACTTCAGCTCGTTCCCGAGAAAGATTTTGATGAAGATAGTCTGCGAGAAATCCGTGACATCCTGACTGCAAACTTACCGGGTCTCCCAATTCAAATCGAGTTGAAGGAATCAGTGGTGCGCACGAAGTCAAACAAGTGGCGTCCGGTCATCAGTGAAGTGAAATCGAATGTCGAGGCGTTGGTATGAGTGATTTGAATGCCAATTTTGAGCCGAATCTCGCGCTCGTGGAGGTGCCGGAAAGCGCCTACCGCGACGACGGCCGGGAAGTGTCGCGCGCGATCGATCGGTTGGCGTCAGATCTGGGTTGGGCGAGTGAAGGCAAGGGGCCGTTTGGAGAGTTGATCAAGCCGGGCGCCCGTGTGCTGATCAAGCCGAACTTTGTGCTGCACTACAACCAGGGGAACGGCGGAATGGACCCGATGATCACGCACCAGTCCGTGGTCCAGGCCGTCGTAAAAGCTGCGCTGCAATCGGAAGCGTCGGAAGTGATGGTGGGAGATGCACCGATTCAGACGGCAGATTTTTCCGCGCTCCTTCAGAACACCGGTCTTGGTTCGTGGGCTGAAGAGCTGACGAAAACTGATGCCAGCTTCCGTGGTATCAAAGACTTTCGCAGGACGACGGCAAAATACGTCAACGGTGTTCGCGTCGCGGAAGAGAACGTGTTACCTGAAGACGATTTTGTGCTTTTCGATCTCGGCGAGGACAGTTTGCTCGAGCCGATTACCGACGAGAAAGATGACTTTCGCGTCACCTGCTACGACCCGCGATTGATGGCCAAGACGCACGGCAAGGGACGACATCGTTACCTCGTCGCGAAGGCCGTGATGGACGCCGATCTCGTCATCAACTTACCGAAGCTCAAGACGCACAAGAAGGCTGGAATCACTTGTGCGCTGAAAAATCTGATCGGTATCAATGGCAATAAAGAATACCTGCCGCATCACCGCGTCGGCGGCACAAACCTCGGTGGCGACTGTTATCCCGGCGACTCCAAAGTAAAGCGCATGCTCGAGTACGCTGCGGATCAGCAGAACCTTACCGACTCCGGCACGAAGGGGCGCGTTTGGGGCGGTGTTGCGACGCAGCTAAATCGCGTCCTGCATCTGATGGGTGACAACCTCGGTATTGAAGGATCGTGGAGTGGCAACGACACGATCTGGCGGACGGGTCTCGATCTCAACCGGATCTTACTTTACGGCGAAGCTGATGGGTCGATGGCTTCATCGGCGCGACGCAGGGTGATTCATTTGGCCGACGCGATCGTCGCCGGACAGGGTGATGGACCACTCGCTCCACAGCCTCTCGCCATGGGACTGTTGTTCGCGGGAAACAATGCTGCGTGTGTCGATTGGTTTGGTGCGCGATTGCTTGGCTACGATCCGCAGCTAATCCCGATCGTGCGCGAAGCGTTTGGTGAATTTCGCTGGCCCATCTCGACGTTCAAACCTGAAGACATAAAAGTGTCAGGCGATTGGTCTAGAAAACAACTTGCGGTGGTGCATCCGTTTGGCTGGCGAGACGCCGTCAACTCCAGGTAATTTTGCCGCGGATTTCATCCGTGAAATCCGTGGCAGAGTTACCCAGAGAAAATGCGAACTATGAGATATAACGCGCTACAACTCATCGGCAGTCTCCACTCGGGTGGATCTGAACGACAGGCGGTGCAGCTAACGCGCCTGCTGTTGGAGAGTGGACGCTGTAACGTCTTCGTCGCGACCCTGAATCGTGAGGGAGTGCTGCTGGACGACGTCGAGAAACTCGGTTTCACCGAGATTCCTGAATTTCGACTAAACAGTTTCTACGATCTTCATGCGATGCGGCAGGTGAGAAGGTTTGCGCAGTATCTCAAAAAACAAGAGATCGACGTGGTCCACACGCACGACTTTTACACCAATATTTTCGGTATGGCGGGCGCTGCGCTGGCGCGCGTTTCTGTGCGGATTGCGTCGCGCCGCGAATCTTCGGTTCGTGCTGAAAGTCAGAAGCTTGTCGAACGCTGCGCGTATCGACTTGCGCATGCGGTCGTCGCGAACTGTGAAGACGTGCGTCAACAATTGATCCGAGACGGTGTACCGGCGCAAAAGGTACGCACGATTCACAACGGATTTGATTTCGCACGATTGCAAACCGCGCAAACCGAAAGAAGCGAGATTCTCAGGGGCCTGAATCTGCCGGCGTCAGGACGGTTCGTCACGATCATGGCAAACATGCGGGCACACGTGAGGCATCCGGAGCCGGCGTGTTTGAAGGACCATCCGACTTTCCTGCGCGCAGCGAAGCGTGTTGCCGAGAGCGTTCCTGACGCGGCTTTCATCATCGCCGGTGAAGGCGAATTGCTCGAGGCGACGCAGGCGTTGGCTCAGAGTCTCGGCATCGGCGAGCGGACGTTCTTTATCGGAAGGTGCCAGGATGTTGGCGCTGTACTATCGATCTCAGACGTGTGTGTGCTGAGCTCGCGTTCAGAGGGCTTCTCGAATGCGATTCTCGAGTACATGGCGGCTGGCCGGCCGGTGGTTGCGACGGACGTCGGCGGCGCGAGGGAAGCGATCGTTCATGGTGAAGGCGGGTTTCTGGTCGCAGCGGGTGATGATGAAACGATGGCTGAACATATCAAGTCGCTGTTGTTGCAACCGGAGCTAGCGCGCTCGATGGGCGAATGCGGGAAACGGATCGTGACGGAAAAGTTCTCGAGTCAGAAACAGCTTCAGAATGTTGAGAGTTTGTATAGCGAACTGCTGAAATCTTCTGTGTCTTTTGTGTACACAGAGCACACAAACTAATGTCATCAAGGAGCACAAATAACAGACTTCGGGTGCTGCTGATCGCGCCTTCTCTGGATATTATTGGCGGTCAGTCCAGGCAGGCGGTGCGTCTGAGAGAAGGACTGAGTCGCGAACCGGATCTGGAAGTCAGTTTTTTGCCGCACAATCCGCGTCTGCCGGGAATTCTCAGATCGTTACAAGCAATCAAATTCGTTCGCACGATCGTTACGACCTTTGCTTACGTGTTGCTGCTGCTGTGGCGAGTCAGAAAGTACGACATCATCCACATCTTCTGTGCGTCTTACTATTCTTACTCGCTGTGCGCGATACCTGCCCTGTTCATCGCGCGTCTCTACGGAAAGAAGTCCATCCTGAACTACCGCAGCGGCGAAGCAGAAGATCATTTGGAGAACTGGCGAACGGCCGTGCCGACACTTCGTTGGGCCGATGAGATCGTGGTCCCATCCGGTTATCTCGTGGACGTCTTTGCGCGTCACGGATTGCAAGCGCGGGCGATCTACAACATCGTCGAGCTGGATCGTTTTTCTTTTCGCGAGCGAAACCCTTTGCGACCTGTATTTCTCACGAGCCGGCTGCTCGAACCTCTGTACAACGTCCCGTGCGTACTTCGCGCGTTTGCGATTATTCAGAAACGCTACCCTGACGCGTCGCTGACGATCGCTGCCGATGGTTTCCTGCGCAACGATCTCGAAGCACTCGCGCGCGATCTCGAGCTTCGCAATACAAAGTTCATCGGCTTTGTGCCGTTCGCGGACATGCCGGCGCTTTACGATTCCGCAGACATCTACCTCTCCGCGACGAGCATCGACAACATGCCGAGCTCGTTGACGGAGAGCATGGCGTGCGGTCTTAACGTCGTAACCACAGACGGCGGCGGAGCGATACCCTACATCATGACGAACGAGGTTACTGGTCTCATCGTCGATCGCGACGATCACCAGGCGCTCGCGAACGCGGCGATTCGTCTTCTCGACGACAATGAGTTCGCGTTGAAGCTCGTTCGCAATGCACACGAGTCAAGCAGGAAGTTTACGTGGCCACACATTCGTATCGAGTGGCTCAATCTTTACAAGGAGCTCGCCAGCGAGAAAGGTTTTTCTTTGACTGTTAACAGCCAGACGCATGCACCACTTGCCAAGACTGATTCAGCTCTTTAGAGAAAGCATCTGCCAACTATGAAACAGGTTTTTCGCAAAGGACTGAAGCACATCGTCGTCGCCGATGCGCCGGAGCCGGTGGTGAGGCCGCATCACGTGCTGGTAAATCCGGTGTATTCGTTGATCAGCAGCGGTACTGAGATCGCGAGCATTCATGAAGGAATCCTGAAAGAAGTCGCAGAAAACCCGTCGCAGTTGCGCAAAGTTTGGGACGGAGTGAAGTCGATGGGACCGGTTGCGACGCTCAGGGAGGTGCGCGCCAAGTTTGAAGAGTACGCCGCGCTTGGCTACGCCGGCGCCGGCATAATTTTGGACCGGCACCCGTCTGTGACCGAAGTCAACGTTGGCGATCGCGTTGCTTACGGTGGAGAAGGAACGGGCCACGGTGAAACGATCGTGGCGTCGAGAAATCTGGTCGTAAAAGTACCTGACGAAGTTCCGTTCAGACATGCGTGTTTCACCACGCTCGGCAGCATCGCGTTGAACTCGATCAGAATCGCAGAAGTCGGTGTTGGCGATGTGATTGCTGTTGTTGGTTTGGGGTTGGTCGGACAGTTGGTCGCGCAGTTGGCTCGACTCCAGGGCGCGCGAGTCGTCGCGATCGATTTGCGATCGGACCGCGTGGAGTTGGCACGAAAGCTGGGCGCCGATAATTGTCTCGATGGCAGTTCGTCGATCACAGACGAAGTGCGCGAGGTCACAAACGGGCTTGGGGCCGACTGTGTGATTGTCGCAGCAGCGTCGAAGTCTTCAGCGCCTTGCCAGATGGCGTTGGACATTTGCAAAGATCGCGGAACGATCGTGATTGTCGGTGCAGTGGAACTGGAGTTTCCGTGGAACGAGATGTACCTGAAAGAGATCCGCGTATTGATGTCGCGCGCGTATGGTCCAGGAAGTTACGACCCCGAATACGAAGACCGTGGCCGCGATTATCCGATCTCTTATGTGCGCTGGACTGAAAAGCGGAATATGGAAGAGTTCCTGCGGCTCGTTGCAATTGGCCGTGTGGATCTCGAGCCGTTGATAACGCACGAGTTCAGTCTTGAAGATGCGCCGCAGGCGTACCAGGTCGTGAAAGATGCGTCATCAAACAGCGTGGGAGTGTTGTTGCAGTATCCGAGATCCGCTTCTCCGAACGGCTCTCATAGCTACGCGCCACAACACCGGATTGAACTGCCGCGACGCGCTGCAAAATCGGATCTGAAAATCGCTTTGGTCGGTGCGGGCAATCTAGCGCGATGGGCACACTTGCCGAGTTTGTCGAAGATACCGAAGGTCGCTTTGCACGCCGTCTGCTCTATGAGTGGCGCAAGAGGAAACTCTTATGCACGTCGATTCGGAGCGTCGTACTTCTGTTCCGATTACCAGCAGATCCTCGACGATCCGGAAGTCGACGTGGTGATGGTGCTCAGTCGAAATCAACACCATTTCTCGCAGGCGTATGAAGCGCTGATGGCGGGTAAGCACGTGTTTGTGGAAAAGCCGATGGCGTTGACGGAAGAGGAATGCCGCAAGCTGTATAACGCTGTCGTAGTTTCCGGAAGCCAACTGACAGTGGGATTCAACCGTCGCTTTGCACCGTTTTATCGAGAGTTGAAACGAGCTCTAACCGGGCGCACTGGTCCAGCGGTCGTTAATTGCCGCATGAGTTCGCCGGGTATCTCGGGCTCGTATTGGATGGCCGATCCGGCGATTGGGGGCGCGATTCTTGGTGAGGCCGTGCACTTTATCGATCTGATGTACTGGCTGCTGGAATCGGAGCCAACAGACGTTTCGGCGTACACGCTTCCGACGGGTAAAACCGATCCGGTGGGAGAAAACAACCTGGTCGCGACTTTTCGATTTGCGGATGGATCGATTGGTAGTCTGAACTACTCGACGATCGGATCGAAGAAAGCCCAGAGTGAGCGAGTTGAGGTGTTTGTGAAGGGCCTGAGTTCGATGGTCCAGGATTTCAAACGGTTCGAGGCGATCTCAAATTCGAAGCGCAGCAGAGCGACGCTCTGGGCCTACAAAGGTTACGAGGATCAATTGCGCTCGTTCTTTGCACGGATTGCAAAGGGCCGGCCGCCGGAGATCACCGTGCGGGACGGCGCGCGAGCGACTCTGGTCTGCGTGGAAATGCTGAAATCAGCCCAGACACTGACTTCACGCGAGATCAACCTGGAAGCGCTGTTAACTGGGGAGATAGTTTCGGAAGAATGAGTGGAGCTGCACGATCAGATGTCAGTGTTGCAGAGAAGCCGATTCGGCTTTTGCTGGTCGCTCCGGCTTTGAGCATTTTGGGTGGCCAAGCCGTGCAAGCAAATTATCTGCTGGAGCACCTGGGTCACGAGTCGCAGTTTGAGGTCTCGTTCGTGCCGCACAATCCGCGGTTGCCTGGTCCGTTTCGACTGTTGCAGTCGATCAAGTACGTGCGAACGATCGTGACGTCACTTCTCTACTGCATACATCTCCTTATTCAAGTTCCGAAACACGACATCGTCCAAACTCTTTCCGCGTCTTACTGGTCGTTTTTACTCGGCCCGACGCCGGCGATATTGATCGCACGGTTTTTCGGGAAAAAGGTCATCGTGAACTATCGCAGTGGTCAGGCAGAAGACCACCTGCGCAATTGGCCGCGCACGGCAGTTCCGATCATGAGATTAGCGGATGGCATCATCGTACCGTCGCAATACCTCGTTGATGTGTTCCGCAAGTTTGGCTTGCACGCTTTTGCGATCGCGAACGTGATCGACAACAAGCGGTTTAAATACCGAGAGCGCGAACCGTTGCAGCCGATCTTTTTGTCGAACCGCAATATGTATCCGCTCTACAACGTTGCGTGTATTTTGCGCGCCTTTGCGAAGATCCAGGAGAGGTTTCCCGAGGCGAGGTTGATCCTCGCGGGCGATGGACCACAGCGACCGGCGCTGGAGTCGCTTGCGCGCGAGTTGAGGCTCCAGAACATCGAGTTTCGCGGACGCGTGTCGCCGAGCAAGATGCATGACTTGTACAACGAGTCACATATTTTTCTGAACAGTCCGAACATCGACAACATGCCGGGTTCGATACTCGAGTCGTTTTTTTCGGGCGTGCCGGTTGTGTCGACGAGTGCGGGTGGCATTCGTTGCATTGTCACACATGGGAGAACGGGTTTGCTGGTTCCGAGAAACGATCACGAGGCGATGGCTGCGTGTGCCATCCGCCTGCTGGAGTCGCCAGAGCTTGCGACGTCGATAGTGCGCAATGCATACGAGCAGTGTTCGGCGTACACGTGGCCCGCCGTGCGTGAATCGTGGCTCGCGGCGTACACGCGCCTCGCCGGACGCGAGGGCACTGCGCTGAGTGCAGGGCAGTGGGCTCAAACTAACGCCGAAGGCGTTGGCTGATTTGAGCTTCGAATTAACGCCGAAGGCGTTGGCTAATTTGAGCTTCGAATTAACGCCGAAGGCGTTGGCTAATTTGGGCTTCGAATTAACGCCGAAGGCGTTGGCTAATTTCAGCCCAGGGTTGGAGCGCAGCGACAACCCTGGGTAAGAATTAGAGATTTGATTTAAACCCTGAAAGGGTTGGCGGTGCACAGGCCTAACGCTTTCAGCGTTAATTTCGGTTTTTGGTTTAGATCCCAGGGTTGTCGCTTTGCGACAACCCTGGGTAAGAATTAAAGATTTGATTTAAACCCTGAAAGGGTTGGCGGCGCACAGGCCTAACGCTTTCAGCGTTAAGTTTCGGTTTTTGGTTTAGATCCCAGGGTTGTCACTTCGCGACAACCCTGGGCTGAAATTAGCCAACGCCTTCGGCGTAATTAGCGGGGATGATTATTTCAGCGAACACTGGGTAAGAATTAGAGATTTGATTTAAACCCTGAAGGGGTTGGCGGCGCACAGGCCTAACGCTTTCAGCGTTAATTTCGGTTTTTGGTTTAGATCCCAGGGTTGTCGCTTCGCCCCAACCCTGGGCTGAAATTAGCCAACGCCTTCGGCGTTAGACTCGAACTCAATTGCCAACGCCTTCGGCGTTAAACTCGAACTCAATTACCGAAGCCTTCGGCGTAATTAGCGGTGATGATTATTTCAGCGAACACAGAAAAGACTCCGGCGGTCACGGTGGTGATCCCGGCGTACAATGCCTCGCGCTACATCGGACAGGCGCTCGACTCCATCAAGGCACAGACCTTCACCGACTACGAGGTGATCGTCGTGAACGATGGCTCCGCCGACCGCGAAGAACTCGAACGCATACTCGACGCTCATTCGCTCCCGATCGTTTATCTTTCGCAGGAAAACGGCGGCGTCAGCGCAGCCAGAAACGCCGCGATCAAAGTCGCAAGAGGAGAGTTTTACGCGCAGCTCGATTCCGACGACCAATGGACACCAGACTACCTCGAGGTCCAACTCGGAATCCTGAAAGACAATCCCGACCTCGCTCTCGTCTATCCCAATGCGACGATCATCGGTGATGCTTCCACCGAAGAAATCGAGTTCATGGAAAAAAATCCCTCGGAAGGTGACGTGACTTTCGAGACGCTGGTCCAACAAAAATGCACCGTCATGACCTCCGTCACCGCGCGAATGAAAGCGATCCGCGACGCAGGTGCGTTTGACGAGAGTATTCGCAGTTGCGAAGACTTCGATCTCTGGTTACGAATCGTAAAAAACGGCGGCCGCATCGTGTACCACCGGCGCCCGCTGGTGTTGTACAGGCGACACGAAGGAAGCCTTTCCTCCGACCGCGTTTGGATGACGCGAAATCTGCTTGCAGTCTTTGAAAAGACCGCCGCCACTTTCAAGCTGACACCCGCCGAAAATGAAGTGCTCAATAGGCAACTAACCTCAACCCGCGCCATGCTGCGACTGTTCGAGGGCAAGCGCGCTCTAACGACAGGCGGAGCACACACCGCGCTCGTTCATTTTGAAGAAGCTAACGAGCACCTGCGCAGCCCCAAACTCTCTCTGGTCATTGTTCTTTTGCGACATGTGCCTCGTTTAGTCGTCTGGGTCTTCACGGGCCGTGAGCGTTTCCTGGCACGACACCCCAGCCACCAACTCGCCGGGATCGATCAGCCTCGAGAAACATCATGCGACTCGATGTAATCGTTCCCACTTACAACCGCCAGGATCTACTTCCATTAAGCTTGAACAGTTTATTCGCCGCGGAAATTCCGGCGGGGCTCGAGGTGTCAGTCACCGTCGTCGACAACAATTCAACCGATGGAACACGACAGGTAATCGAATCTTTGAAACCGAGATTTGGCGACAGACTTCAGTATTGCTTCGAACAGCAGCAAGGCAGGTCGCACGCTCTCAACGCCGGCATAAACGCAACGAGCGGCGAGCTCGTCGGAATCATCGACGACGACGAGGAGGTCGATCGAAACTGGATCAACGCCGCGTTCGAAGCGTTCACTACAAAGGATCTCGACTTTATCGGTGGTCCATACATCCCGCACTGGAGCGTCACACCACCCGACTGGCTTCCGCGTGAGTACGGCGGCGTCGTGGGTTGGGTCGACGGCGGCGACAAGGAAGTTCCCTTCGATCGTAACTATCCCGGCATTCTCATGGGCGGCAACGTCGTTCTCAAAAGATCGATACTGGAGAAGGTTGGACTCTACACAACCTGGCTCGGGCGGACAGATAAAGGATTGTTGACTGGTGAGGACGAGGAACTTTACGGACGTCTGCTCGCGAGCGGAGCAAAGGGCATGTACCTGCCGCAAATGATGATCTACCATCACATACCGCCCGAGAGACTGACGAAGAGTTACTTTCGTCGCTGGTGCTTCTGGCGCGGCGTGTCTCTCGGATTGTTGGACCGCACGAGGAGACTGCCGGTTCCTTATCTTTTCGGAATTCCGAGATGGCACTATCGCAAGGCGTTTCAAGGTTTGCTTTCGACGATGAGACACGTCGTCGTGAAGTCGCAGAATCCAGCGCAGGCGTTCGCGGCTGAACTCGGCGTATGGGATTGGTTAGGACTCGTATACGGGCGGCATTTTCGTAAAGCAAATGAGCTCGTCACTGGTAAATGATGTCTAACGAACCCGAAGTTTCCGTCGTGATTCCGACCTACAACCGGTCCGCGCTCTTGCGCAGCACCGTCGACAGTGTGCTCAACCAGGATACGCAAACGACATTCGAAGTCGTCGTGATCGACAACAACTCGAGCGACGACACAAAGGATGTTGTTGCTTCGTTGATTGAGACGTATCCAGGAAAAGTGCGCTACGTCGTGGAGCGTAAACAGGGAAATGCACACGCAAGGAACAGAGGGATCGAAGAGGCGAAAGGCGCCATCGTCGCCTTTGTCGATGACGACGTGACGGTTGATAAGAACTGGTTGACGTCGCTCAAAACCATCCTGGACGCGAGAAGCGATCTGTCATTCGTGGGCGGCAAAGTCTTACCTCAGTGGAATGGACCACCGCCGTCGTGGTTAACGCCGGACCACTGGGCGCCGTTAGCGTTACTTGATTACGGCAATGATGAATTCGCTATCAGCGGCAACAGCCCGCGCGGCTTACTCACCGCGAACATCGCTTTTCGACGAAATGTCTTCGAAGAGACCGGCATGTTTCTGCCGGATCTGCAACGAGTGAAGAACATGATCGGCTCGATGGAGGACCACGAATTTCTCTTGCGTGTATGTCGCAGCGGCAAGCAGGGAATCTACACGCCGCGCATGATCGCCACAACTCACATCGATACGGAGCGGCTGACAAAGGCTTACCATCGACGCTGGCACACTGGACACGGCCATTTTTATGCTGTTCTTGCCGACCCGGATTGGGAGCGTTCAAAGTTCCGCCTGGCGGGCGTTCCCGCACATCTTTTTAAAGAAACCGCGACAAATGCGCTGCTTTGGTGCGGAAGAGTACTTAGGGGAAAAACTGACGCTGCATTCGTAAATGAATGTCGCTTGCGGTTCTTTTCCGGCTTTTTTCGCCAACGAAGACGGCAACCTTCATGATCTACAAACCCCGCGTAATCTTGCAGTTACATTGTAATTTATTTCACATCGTCAAAGATTATTTACATCGGTGTTTCGACGTGGTAGCTTGACTCTCGTCTGTTCGTGCGGCGTGGACCACGCCAAATCTTCGAACATAACGAAAGGCGCTTTCGCTCGGTAGTTTCGATCGAGGCTCTGACAATACTTACAACCCCAAGGCACGCAGATCCCGTCGGGGTTGTATTCAAAAAACAAAGATAGTAATTGCTCAACCACACTTCCCCTGGTGATGGGACAGCAATCGTGTGTCTATGAGAGTAAGACAACTAATCCCCCTGTGGATCATTTGTGCAATTTTTCTTTTCACTGATTCCGCTTCAGCAAACGTCAGGCTCAGAGTTGTTAGTTGGAACACTGCATTCGGGCAAGGGACTGATGGAGTTAAGAATTACGATCGGACGGCGACATACCTCGCAAGAATGAATCCCGATATCATTGCGCTTTGCGAGGTGCCGCCGGATCAGATTCCCGGGCTTGTAAGTTCATTGAGTCAGAAGACGGGCCGCACCTGGTATTCACACTTCGTTCCGAAGGCTCCCGGGATCCAGGAAGGCAACCTGATTCTCTCGACTTATAGCTTCAGCTCCGTGCAGTCGCGCTACATGAGCTATGAACGCTCGATTGCGCAGGCGACGATTAATGTCGGCGGAAGAAACATCAACGTTTTTGCGACCCATCTCGATAATCAATCATCTACGTTCCGGTTGACGGAAGCAGATGAACTAATCAGTTGGACCGCGGGTTTTGCTGCTCCGCGAATCGTCGCCGGTGATATGAACGCCGGAAACGATACGCCGGAGATTCTGCGGTTGCTGGGTACGTTTCGCGACAGTTGGGTCGACGCTTTAGGAATCGGATCGGCTTTCGCGTATCCAGACAATCCGGTGTGGTTGAACACCCGCACGCGACGTTGGCGTATCGACTACATTTTATATTCGGCTGATACGTCAAACTTTTCCGCCGTCAGAGGCGAGATCCCGGATATTCGAGATCTCAGCAATACAAATGTCGCGATCACCCTCGGTACAAGCGACGACAAGGGCGTCCGCCCGTCGGATCACAATCTAGCAATCACTGATTTCGACGTTGCGACGTCTTCCTCGCCGGCACCGACACCAACACCAACCCCGACGCCCACTCCGACACCGACTCCGACACCAACGCCGACGCCAACGCCAACGCCGACGCCAACGCCGACACCGGCGCCAGACCTTCCGCCGATACTTCTCAGGCAACTCAGTTCGGATCGAGCGATCGCTTTACATTCAACGCTCTTGGTTCCCGAGCCTTTTACGTTGACATCGCGGATTAATCTCGGCTCCGACCAGCGCACGAGGATCTTGCTTTTCGCGCTGAACCTCCAGCTCCAGTCGGGTGAGACGTTGTCGTCGATCACCGTTCAAGGGACCGACTCACGCGGATTTACTTATCGACTGCCGGTGGAGGAGCTGAACGGAGTGGGAGGCTTGAGTTGGATATCCGAAATGGTGGTGCGTTTGCCGGACGATCAAACAATCTCCGGTGATCTAACGATCACGATTTCATTTCGTGGCGCAATGAGCAACGCGGCTCGCATCTCCATCAGGCGTGAATGATTTCAGAGCAGTCCACGGCGTAATATATTTTTTATGTTGCGAAGTGGTTACGAACTTTCTGAATTTTTGACAGCATTTTGTCGCGCATGCTATCTTGCGAGAGTCTGACATGTGCGGATCAGGTTCGGACAGAGGGAGTAATGCCGAGCCTAACGAGCCGCACTCGATGGCGGCCCCGGTTAGAACAAAGTTCCATCCGTTCTAATTTTCAAGATCTCTGGAAGAGAGATCGACAACACTAAAACTGAAGCATTTTCCACTGCTGCAGCCACCCTGCAGCGTTGTGTGTGTTGACTGTTTTGGATTGAGTCCCAGTGTGTTTACTGGTCAGTCGGGAACTCTGGGACCCGATTCGCGACGGCCTCATCGTGTTTAATAAGGAGAAATCACAAGTGACAGCTAGACGCGTAATCCTTTGCGCATTCTTCCCGGCACTCATTCTTATTCTTTCCGTTCAAAATTCATCAGCCCAGCAAGTTGTTCTTTACGCTTCGCAAGCTCCCGTCAAAGTAGGAAACTGGACCTCGGTCGCAGATTCCACGGCGGCTGGCGGAGCACGTTTGGCAAGTACCGATCTTGGTGCGGACAAGGTAACGACAGCCGCGGCAAATCCCGCTAATTACGCCGAGCTTACTTTTACCGCCTCGGCAGGCATTCCTTATCGTCTTTGGATGCGCGGCAAGACCTTGAATAATTCACCGTACAACGATTCGGTCTTCGTTCAATTTTCTGGAAGTGTGAATAGCAGCGGTAGTGCGGTTTACCGGATCGGTACTACTTCAGCGACGGAATACAACCTCGAGGATTGTTCCGGATGCGGACTCTCGAATTGGGGTTGGCAGGATAACGGCTGGGGCATCGGCGTGCTTGGTCCACAAATATTTTTTCAGACCACGGGCACGCAAACTATCCGGATCCAGATCCGTGAAGATGGTCTATCGATAGACCAGATAGTATTGTCGCCTTCGACTTACCTGTCGAGTGCACCTGGAGCACTGAAGAACGACAACACTATTCTGCCGCAATCTAACGGTGGAGGATCGGCGCCGTCGCCGACACCCACTCCGACTCCGATACCAACGCCCACACCAACGCCGACACCAGCACCGTCTTCGCCCGACGTCGTAATTTGGGCCGCGAACGTGCCGTCGACGTCACTCCGTGGGAATTGGGTGAAGGAGAGCAACACATCGGCAGCAGGTCAAACTGTTTTAAGAAATCCGGATCGTGGAGGAGCAAAACTTTCAGCTCCTCTTGCGAGCCCTGCCGATTATTTCGAAGTGTCATTCAATGCCGAGGCAGGCAAGCCTTATCGCCTGTGGATGCGCGGCCGAGCCGACGGCGATTATTGGGGCAATGATTCGGTATTCGCACAGTTTTCCGGAAGTCTCGACACCCTTGGTAGTCCGTCGTGGCGCATCGGAACTACGAACGGCGTCAGTGTGAATCTCGAAGATTGTTCCGGTTGTGGCATCCAGGGCTGGGGCTGGCAGGACGATGGTTGGGGCGTTGGAATTCTTGGTCCAACGATCTTCTTCCAGACGACGGGCGTGCAAACGCTGCGAATTCAAACGCGGGAAGATGGGTTGTCGATCGACCAGATCGTCCTATCGTCTTACGCGTACTTGTTCGCATCGCCGGGCTTACTGAAGAACGACAACACGATTCTTCAAAGCACGCTGACGTCACCGCCTTCTCCGACTCCGACGCCTACTCCGACACCGGCGCCTACACCGACACCGACACCGACTCCGGCGCCAACTCCGACACCAACTCCGACACCTGGAAATCTACCTCCAGTCGTCAGCATTTCGGCGTCGCCAACGTCGGGAACGGCTCCGTTGCTGGTGAATTTCTCATCAAGCGCGTCTGACCCTGACGGGAACATCGACGCGTTCTCGTGGGACTTCGGTAACGGAAGCGCCGCTTACATGCCCACCGCCTCGACGACCTATCAGTCAGCCGGGACTTACACGGTGCGTCTCACGGTGTATGACAATAAGGGAGCGACGGCAACCGCGTCGTTGACCATTAGCGTCAGTGCACCAGCAGCGCCACCACCACCGTCGACGACCGGAACGTTACGAGTGTTGAGCTATAACGCTTCGTTCGGAAAGGGAACAGACGCGCTCGAGAATTGGGATCGCATGGCCCAGACGATCGCGAACATAAATCCCGATCTGGCAGGGTTATGTGAAGTGCCTTCGACGTCCGTTAACACGTTGCTCACTCTGCTTAGCCAGAAGACAGGGCGATCGTGGTTCTGGTACCACGTTCCCAAGTATGACGGCACAACCGAGGGCAACTTGATTCTGTCGAAATACAGTTTGATCAGTACGAGTTTCCGGTACCTGAGTGGTCAGCGCTCAGTGGCCCAGGCGACCGTCAGTGTTGCAGGCAAGACGATCAACTTCTTCGCGACGCATCTCGATCCCGATTCGTCGGGCACGCGTTATACGGAAGTCGGAGAGTTGATGAGTTTTGCTTCCAACTTCTCCGAGTCGCGAATCGTGGTTGGAGACTTCAACGCCGGTCCTGACTTGTCAGAGACTGTTCGCATGACGAGCACTTACTACGACGGTTGGACGCAGGCAATGTCTGCGGGCACCGCCGTGGCTTATCCGGATAATCCGGTGTGGCTACAGACGAGGACGCGTCGGGGAAGGATCGATTACGTCTACTTCTCGAGCGGTTCGGCGAATCTATTCCTGAACGGTACGCAGATTCCGGACACGCGTAATCTTAATAACAAGAACGTGGTCGTGCTTCTTGGGACGGCTGATGATTACGGCGTGAGGCCCTCGGATCACAATCCGATGGTTGCGAACTTCAGCATCCGGTAAGAGCAGCCACAAAAACGCACAAAAGGAACACATGAGCTTAGACTTATGTGTTCCTTTTTGTGTTTTTTGTGGCCCTACTTTTACGGCTTCGCGGCTTTGAAGTTGTCAAAGACGACAGTGCCGGGATTGTTTGCCTCGGCCTTCCACGTTCCGCCCTTGATTTCAAACTGCACGGAGCCGAGCGGCACCGCCGCAGTATTCCAGTTCTGCGAGATCAACTGCACCCACGCGCCGGGCGCGCCGCCACTGTTCGGAGCCACTTCGAAAACAACCTGCCCCGTCGCAGCATCGTGACGAATCCGCCAGAACGCGTGGTTCGCAGCGTTGTAAGCGATCGTCAACATCGTCTGCTTCGCCCCACCAAGCTTGCTCTGGACGATGAGACTGCCCGATTCAACGTACATTCGATAACAGTTATCAACGTTCAGACCGATCGTGAAGAACGCATCAGCCGCCGTGTTCGCCGCCGGCCCTTGCACCACTTGTACGTACGCATACCCGTTAACAAAATCGTATGCGACGCTTGACTTGATGCCGTTGTAGTGCGAGCCGTCGACATTCTGCTTCAGTGGTCCAACATTGAGCGCCGTCGTCTCCTGGACCCCGACCGTCGCATCCGTGAAGCCGCTGAAGAGATTGTTCGCGGTCCACTTGCTCGTATCGAGCGATGCGTTGTTAAAGTCGTCTGCAAGCAACACGGTCTCACCACCCGGCGGCGCATTGAACGTGAATCCATTCGTGAGCGTTCCGCTCTGTGCGTCAGGATTCGTGACGACGACGTTAACGGTTCCAGCGGCGTGAGCGGGCGTGGTTGCCGTTAGCGTGCCGCTGTTGACGAAGTTCACGTTTGTCGCAGCACCGCCGATGCTGACGGTCGCACCTGATACAAACGCGCTTCCATTGATCGTTACCGAAGTTCCGCCGGTCGTAGGTCCGGAGTTTGGTGTGATTCCGGAAACACTGGGCGGCGCAGCGGACGCATAGACAAACCCGCCAGTCAGGGTTCCTGATTGACCGCCAGGATTCGTGACCACGACATTCACCGAGCCTGCGGAATGTGCGGGAGCGACTGCGTTAATCGTAGTGCTTCCGACAACCGTCACCGAAGCATTCGTGCCACCGAAACTCACAGTCGCGCCGGTGGCGAAACCGGTTCCCGTGATCGTCACCGACGTACCGCCGGCAACTGGACCAGACGAGGGTGAAACGACGTCGGGATCGGGTGCGGTGTTCGGCGGACTGGTGGTAAAGAACTCCGACATGTTTGGAGCAGTGGCAGCGGCTCCTGGGAAACTCGTCAGTCCCAAACCCTCAGCCATCGTTCGCAGCGTGCTCTGGTGTTGATACAGAGTGTTTGCGTCGAAGTTTTGTTTCGATTTCGAGCTGATGACGACAGTCGCTACGTGCCCGCCGCCGTTCTGAGTATCAGTATCGACGGATTCGTCAAAAGTGATGATCAGCAGTCCGCCTTGTCTGAACGACGCACTCGCGATCAGCGGATCGATATTCGTCTTCAGGAAGTTATCGGCGGCCGCGAGTTTGTCCGCGTTCGTGCAACTCGGAATAGCCGCGGGGCAATCGTGCGCGTTGTTCTGCTGGTCGGGAATGATGAATGAGTAATTCGGCAGTTGATTGTTTGCCAAATCCTGCGTGTATTGGCCCAACCCGACGATGTTGTTCGCCTGTGCCTGGCTCCCGAGCACGTCAGACAAGTACGAGAATGGATTGTGGCGTTTCACGTACGGATACGAATCCCCGCCTGTCCACCCTGTCGACGGTATGCTCTGCGCATACGCTTTCCAGGACTTGCCGGCAGCGTTTAGCTGGCGAACGATGTTGTCGGCGCTGACCGTGCCACTGAAGTTACTGTCGTTGGTTATGTTCTGTCCGGTCGTCAACCAGAAATAATCACCGATTGACGGATGCGTGTTACCGAAGTAGTTGATGGCGAGCCCGTAACGATTCGCCAGCGTGTTCAAGTAAGGCATCGACGAGCCGCCGGTGACGCTACTGAAACTCTGGTTCTCGAGCGCCACGATGAAGACGTGATCGAACAAAGGCATCGCAGCTTGCGGCGCCGAATATGTGAAACCTCCCACCTTCGTCCCGCTCTGCGCGTCTGTATTTGTCACAACGACGTCGACGGCGCCGGCGGCGTGAGCCGGTGTCAGCGCGGTGATCGTTGTACTGTTAACTACTGACACGCTGGATGCGAAAGACCCTCCGAGCGAAACAGTCGCATTCGCCTTGAAACCCGTGCCCGAGATCGTTATCGACGTTCCACCGACAGTCGATCCGGAGTTTGGCGTGACCGTGTTGACCACAGGCGCCGGTGCCGGAGTTGACGTTGGCGTCGGTGTCGGCGTCGGGGTTGGTGTTGGCGTCGGGGTTGGTGTTGGCGTCGGCGAACCACCGTCTGACTTCTGTAAGATCGTGTTGTCGTTCTTGAGTGGTCCAGGAGCCGAATTCAGAAACGTCTGCGGCGACAGCACGATCTGATCGATCGAGAGTCCATCTTCTCTGACCTGAATTCGAAGCGTGTGTGTGCCGGTGTTCTGGAAGCGGATCAATGGACCAAGCACACCGACGCCCCAGCCATTGTCCTGCCAGCCCCAGCCTGATACACCGCAGCCGGAGCAGTCTTCGAGGTTGTATTCCGTCGCGGCCGTAGTGCCGATGCGGAAGACAGGACTACCACTGCTGTTCACGCTGTCAGAGAATTGGATAAACACCGAATCGTTACCCCAAAAATCGCTCTGAGCTTTGCCGCGCACCCACAGGCGATAATCGACTCCCGCGGTCGCGTTGAACGTCATCTCGAAATAGTCTGTCGGGTTTGCGAGAGCGACAGTGCGCTTAGGCGCGCCCGCGTCCGGGTTGGAGATCCGGCTGCCACCCGCAGCAGAACCGTCAGCCACGGGAGACCACGCACCGGCTCTCACAGGCGCTTCAGCGGCCCAAAGCACGATCTCACCCGCGGCAGGCTGCTGCGGTGTCGGCGTGGGTGTCGGCGTTGGTGTGGCCGTTGGTGTTGGCGTCGGAGTCGGAGTCGGGGTTGGAGTCGGGGTTGGCGTTGGAGTTGGTGTCGGAGTCGGTGGGGGCGCACCACCTGCCGTAGTGAAACTCCAGGTTTGCCCACTCGCCGAAATATTCGCCATCGTCTTTCCGACGATGCGCCAGAAATACGTCGTGCCGGGATTCAACGTGATCGGGATCGTTATCGATTCCGTCACACCATCGTCGACCGATCCGGTATTGAGCCGTGGTTGCCCTGGTCCGGCGCCACTCTGATCCGTGCTGGCGTCAGCAATAAGCAACGGCGGATTTGATGACGTGCCTAAATAGATGTCGTACTTATGCGCCCAGCGTCCGCCCTCCCAACGAAGCGTGAGCGTAGTCGGCTGGCCCGTCGCACCGTTGGTCGGAGCTGAATAGACGGGCTCATCCGGACCAAGCGGCACAAACGGCTGGTTCTCGGTCGTCGAGTTCCACTTGCGCTCGAATTGATCGACGAACCACGTAAAGAAGTAGGGCTTCGTAGTGAAGTAGTTGTGCTCTTGCTGGGAGTTGGACGACGGTCCAGTCCAGTTGGAAGAACCGAAAATCGTCATGCCTTTGCCGTATAAAACCAGCGATTTCTGGTGGTTCAGTCCCAGGTGCTTACGCATCTTGATCTGCACGCCCGCCATGTAAAGCCGGTCGACGTTCCAGGAGTCCCACTGGCGCGCTGGATTGCGGTACTCATCAGGTTCATGAATGAGACGCACAGGTACGCCGCGATTGACGGCATCGATCGTCGTATCCGTGTACCGCTGATTCGTGATGCGATACATGATGATGTCGATCTTCTGCGTCTCCGCGTTCATGTTCGCTTGCGTCCAGTTGTAATAATCCTGGCTGTCGTCAGCGCTTGGTGGATAGTTCAGCTCAGGATTGATCGCAAACGTTGGATACTTGCGCGTGAGCGGACTCGTGATGTTTCCGTAATCCAAATAATTGGTTGTGTCAGTCCAAAGATCGTCGTACTTCGTCTTGAAGCTGTTGATCAGAGACTGATCGCTCGTGAAGTAGATTGCTTCGTCGATGTAGTTGGCATTCGGTGTTGTCGGAACGAAGAAGCTTGCGCCGTAGTTGGCGCCGCTAAACTCGAGCTGGTTCTGGCCGACGAAAAGCATCATCTTCCAGTGAAGGATGCCGCCGCCGCTTTTGTACCGCATTGGGATACCCGCGGCTTTCAATTGGTTCAGTATCTGTTCGTTACCTGCGTAAGTGGGATTCGCGCGAGGGTCGACGAGAATCCTGACCGGGACTCCTGCCTGCCATCGAGCCACGATCTTGTTTGCGAGCGACGTGTCCTGCATAAACCAGAACGCGACGTCGATCCCGACGGTCTCATGATCGATCAGACTCCAGAGTGGCGAACGACAATCTTCATACGCTGTGTCGCAGAGACGGTCCTGGGCCTGGGCACAAACAGTGAAGAGTGGAACGAGAATGATTGCTAATGCAACGCCAATGATTGTTTTGCGCATAAAAAGAGAACAACTGCCCTGTAGGTTCGTGGTGCTGATGCCGAAAACGCTGTCGAGGAACGCAGGCATAAAAACTAAATCCAAAGACGGAATCGATCTTTACAGCAATATGGATCGCTACTCATGAAGTAACGCGAAAAACGCGACGCAATTTAGGCACTTATGGCTCAATAGTCGTAATCGGAGCTTTTTCCCGAAATGTCTGTCGGACAAAGTTCTAGACCCGAACAAAGCCAAAAGCTAAACTTCGCGCCCGGGAGAGTTGAGCGTTTCTTCAACACGCAGCCATCGTAGTGCGGCTACTGCGATGCAAAGCGTAGGCCGTGAGTTGATTGCGAGCTTTCGGGATTTGCAAGCGAGATCATCTGAGTTCTAGACTTAGGGTCTGGATTGTGGACATTTTCAAAACTGTTCACAAGAGGCACAAACGAACAGAGTGAGATGAGGTTTTCCGTAATCATTGCCACTTACAATCGCGCCGAGGAGCTGGTCAAGACCCTCGAGAGTCTGAAGAAACTCGAGTCGACCAAGCCCTGGGAAGTGATCATTGTCGACAATAATTCCGCCGACAACACGCGCGACGTAGTCTTGAAAGCCGTCGACACCTTCCCCGTCCCTTTGCATTATCTTTTGGAAAAGGAGCAGGGACGTTCTGCGGCGCTGAACGCCGGCATTCGAGCGGCGAAAGGCGAGATCCTGGCGATTACGGACGACGACGTTCGCGTCGACCCGCTTTGGTTGCGCAATGCGGAACAGGCGCTCGAGCGACTGCAATGTGATTACGTCGGCGGCAAGGCACTTCCGATCTGGAGTGGAAAAATCCCGAACTGGATGCCGAATCGTGGCGGCAAGCACTGGGGCGTGATCGCACTGCTCGATTATGGTCCGGAGCCGGTTGAATTCGGCGAACGTGTGCCGCTGGGCGTGAACATGGTTTTTCGGCGCGAGTGTTTCGAACGCGCGGGGCTTTGGGACAACAGCATCGGACGAAAAGCGGGAACTTTGTTGGGACAGGAAGTGCGCGAGTGGGCGCAGCGCGGTCGTGCTGCCGGATTGCGCGGTTTTTACTCGCCTGACCTGGTTGTGCATCACGTAATTCCGGAAGATCGTTTGACTAAGAAGTATTTTAGAAGATGGTTTTACTGGCACGGCATCAGCCGCGCCATTCTTTATCAGAACAACCGTCTGGACATGGAGTCGCCGGAACGCACAGCGCTCGACTTTGCGAAAGTTCCTCACATCGCCGGCGTGCCGAGGTATCTGTTTCGGACGTGCATTCATAAGTTCTTTTCGATCTGGCGTGCGCTGGCGCGGCGCGATGCGATTGCACGATTTGAGGATGAACTGTGGATCTGGTTTTTCGCGGGCATCCTGCGGCAGCGTTGGAAAGACCGGCAGCTGAATTAGTGGGGCTAAATAAATCATTGTTGGATGAGGTCAGTACCGTAACGCGGTAGCGTCGGGTCAGCCTCGAGCATCAGGGGTCGACCCGACGCTACCGCGTTACGGTACTGACCTCGTCCAAGTGCGACCCGAACTTTCGTTTGAGATCCTGTTTTGTCAACGACCAGCCAGTCTAAATTAATCTTCCAAAACGTTACGGTGAACTATGTCGTCACCGGCACCGAGCTTCTCATCGGTGTTTTCATGCTGCCATTCAACGTGGCCCATCTCGGCCAGTCTGCATATGGACTCTGGGTTCTCGTCGCCTCCGTCACTGTTTACTTTTCAATGTTTGACCTCGGTTACGGCGTGGCGCTGGTGCGGTTTGCGGCCAGGTATCGCGCAAAAGGCGACACGAAGGGGCTGAATGAAATCATCAGCACGATGTTTGTTGTGTTCAGTGCCGTTGGATTGGTCGCTTTCACGATTGCACTCCTGATCTCTCTGAATCTCGAGAAGTTTTTTCCCTTAACTCCGGATCAGGCAAAGACCGGCCGAATCGTTCTTCTCTTCATCAGCTCTTACGTTGCTCTGCAATTTCCAGCCAGCGTTTTCGGCGGGATCGTCAACGGCTTTCAGCGCACATATCTGAACGGCGCGGTCGCGTTTGTGACTGCGCTCGTCGTCGCCGGGGTCAACGTGATCGTTTTGCTTTCCGGATACGGCCTCGCCGAGCTGGTCGCAGCCACGACCGCGGTCCGCATCCTGAGTATCTTTGCGTACGCACTCAACGCCTACCGCGTCTTCCCCGACCTGCGTATCCGGCCACGTTATTTCAAGCGCGAACGGCTCCGCGAGGTCACCGGCTTTAGCGTCTTCATTCTCATCATCGACATTGCGAATAAACTGAACTACTCCACTGATGCGATCGTTGTCGGAGCGTTCCTCGGAACAAGCGCCGTAGCAATCTGGGCCGTCGCGCAACGCGTGATCGAGATCGTCCAGCGGATCAGCGATCAGCTCAACGCCGTTCTTTTTCCGGTGGTCGTTGACAATGCGACCGTTCAGCGGGTTGACCGGCTTCAGGAAATACTCGTCCAGGGCCAGCGTTTGTCGCTGGCGATGGTGGTCCCAATGGCAACTGTGCTGGGCCTGACGGCAAGGCCCCTGGTGATGGTTTGGGTGGGACCGCAGTTCTCTGCGAGTGTCAACATCATCTATATTCTGAGTATCGTCGTCGCGCTGCGAGTCGGAAACGCCACGTCAGCCGTGATCTTGAAAGGTTCAGACCTGCATAAGTTTCTGGCGGTCTCGAATTTGAGTATGGCCGTGGGTAACCTGGTGTTGAGTGTGATTCTCGTACACTTCTACGGCTTGATCGGCGTCGCGATTGGGACGTTGATTCCAATGATCGTGATTTCGATGTTTGTCGTGTTTCCGGCGGCGTGCAGACGGGTTAAGCTACCCGTGTGGACCGTTGCGCAGCGAAGTGTTTGGCCTGCCACGTGGCCGGCGGTTGTTATGGCGGGCTTTGTTGTCCTGACCCGAGGGCGGATTCAGGGCTCCTGGTCGCTGCTGGTCCTTCAGTCGCTGGTGGCAGCGGCCATCTATGTGGCATTGTTTTTATCGTTTGCAATTAACCGGACAGAGCGGCAATGGTACTTTAACAAAGTGATGGAGATTCTCAGGCGGAGCTCGGTTAAAAGCGCTCCAACCGAGCTCAGCATACGTACATGAAAGCGATAATATTAGCTGCGGGAAAAGGAACACGCCTCGACGGGGCCGCCGTCAAACCAAAATGTCTCGTCGAAATCGGCGGTTCGACTCTGCTGGAACGGCAGATCGAAACGCTGCGAGATGCAAACATCAGGCAGATCGTCGTCGTCGTCGGCTTTGGCGCTGAAAGCATTCGCGCAGCGTGCGACAGTGAAATCAGCTTCGTCGAAAACACACGTTTCGCGACGACGAGCAGCATGTATTCGCTGTGGCTGGCAAGAGAGCACCTACTCGACGGTTTTGTAGTTTTGAACTCCGACGTGCTGTTTCATCCCGAGTTATTGGGTGATCTGCTCGATTCGTCATATCCCGATGCGTTGCTGCTCTCAAAGACGGAGGACCAGAGTGGTCCACTCGGAGACGAGGAGATGAAAGTCAAACTCCACGGCGATCTGGTGGTCGACATCTCGAAGCAGATGGATCCTCTCGACTCCGATGGTGAAAATGTCGGGATCGTTAAGTTCAGCGCGGCTGGAGCGAAGGTGCTGGTCGGTTACATGAACGAATTAATCGCAGCAGGACGGGTGAAGGAATGGGCGCCGCGCGCGTTTCTCGAGTTTGCGCGCCATCAACCGCTACATGCATTGAGCACAAGGGGACTCCCATGGATTGAGATCGATTTTCCCGAAGATTATCAACGCGCCGTGACAGAGGTTTACCCGCAAATAGAATCGCTGATTGGCTGGAATTCCAGCTTCAATTCATCCTTGAGTCCTGCCGCGATATCCTTCGATGAGTCTTAAGCGCGTTATCCGTGCGGCACGCGGAATAGACAAACAGTGGCAGCGCTGGCGTTCGCCGAATCGACGGCGTTTGCTGGTTAACGCCCGGACCGCCATGAATTACGCAACCATGGCGCCCATCGTCGAGCGCATGCAACGTGATCGGCGATTGGAGTTTTACTTTACTGCGAGCGAGAACCCGACGTTGACGCAATCGATTTACGCAGACGCTGTTCAGCCTTTCAAACTGGTGACGCCGTTACAGGCGTCGAAGATCCACTTTGATGTTTATCTCGCGGCTGATTTCCTGTGGATGAACCTGCCTCGCGGGGCGCGCCGCGTACAGACTTTTCACGGCGTAGCAGGTAAATATCGAACGGTTTACGATGCGCCGACGCAGTCGGTGCGCGAGTGGGACCGGCTGTTTTTTATCAATGAGCTGCGGCTGCGTCACTTCATCGGGTGTGGCGCGATCGACGAAGGCAGCGAGGCCGCGGTTTTGATCGGCATGCCGAAGCTCGATTGTCTCGTCGATGGATCTTTGAAGAGAGACGAACTCCTGCTCTCGATGGGCGTGGATCCGTTGCGTAGGACCGTGCTGTACGCGCCGACGTGGTCGCCGCACTCTTCTGTTGTTTCAATGGGAGAGGAGTTGGTGAAAAGGCTCGGCGAGGCTGGTTATGCAGTGATAGTAAAACTTCACGACCGCTCGCGCGATCTGGAGTATGTAAACTCAGGAGGCGTCGATTGGGGTGCGCGGCTCGAACCGTTGTTGCAGCAGTTTGATGGCGTGCTGGCAAGCGGACACAATTCTTCGCAGTATCTGCCTGCGGCAGACATTATGATCACGGATCACAGCTCCGTGGGATTTGAGTACCTGTTGTTGGATAGGCCGCTGATTCGAATACATGTGCCGGAGTTGATTGAGAATACAGACATCGAGCCGAGTTACGTGGAGTTGCTGGCGCGTGCGTCGACGAGTGTGAAGAATGTGGATGAAGTGATCGCGGCGGTCGAGCGCGCGTTTGTCGATCCGGATACGAATTCGGCCCAGCGGATGGCGATCGCAAACCAGATGTTCTACAAACCCGGCACCGCCACCGATCGCGCGGTGAAGGAAATCTACGAACTGCTGGAACTCGATGAGCACGTTTAAGACTCTTCTTTGCGTCTTTGCGCCTTTGCGCGGGAATTTCCTCGCAAAGCCGCAAAGGCGCAAAGAAAGATCGAAATTACCGTGAATTTGCGACGGCTTAAAGATGCGACGATTGATGAGTTGCGCGTACGCGCGGCTCAGAGGCTGGCCGCGTTTAGCGAGCGGCGTGGATGGTCCACGCTCGCGAAATTGCCGACGGACGCGGAATTCGCCTCGCTGTTCACAGCACCGATCCCCAATCTGCTCGAGCACTTCCGCTCGCGATCCGAACCGAAATTCTTCTCGAGCTTCAAGTCACCAATAGAAACAGTCGCTGCCTTTCGTTCACGTTGGCCCAACGTCGCTCAACGTCTCATCGAAAAAGCCGACCGCATTTGCGAAGGCAACTTCGATCTCCTCGGATGCACGAACCTCAGCTTCGGCGATCCGATCGACTGGCACTTCGAACCCTGCACAGGCAAACGCAGCCCACTCGTACACTGGAGCAAGCTCGACTACCTGAACGCCGACGTCGCAGGCGACAAACGAATCGTTTGGGAGTTGAATCGACACCAGTACTTCTTAACACTGGGCCAGGCTTACTGGTTGACCGGCGATGAGCGGTACGCGCGAGTGTTTACCGAGCACTTCGACTCGTGGATGGATGCAAATCCGCCGAAAATCGGTGTTAACTGGACCAGCAGCCTCGAAGTTGCTTTCCGATCGATGGCGTGGCTCTGGGCATTCCACTTCTTCAAGTCGTCGCCCTCGTTAGCGACAGAAACCTTCACGAACGTGTGTAAGTTCCTGTACCTCAACGCGCGCCATCTCGAGTCGTACCTGTCGACGTACTTCAGTCCGAACACACACCTGACCGGCGAAGCGCTCGGACTCTTCTTCATCGGGACAATGTTCCCGGAGTTTGAAGAAGCAAAACGCTGGCAGGACCTTGGCCGCCGGATTTTGATCGAGCAGCTTCCAGTGCAAGTCAAGCCGGATGGCGTCTACTTCGAACAGACAGTCTACTACCATCGCTACACCACCGACTTTTACATTCACTTCCTGCTGCTATCGCGAGCAAACCATTTGACACTTCCGCCGCAGGTTGAAAATTGGCTTGTACTCATGCTGGATCACCTGATGTACATCACGCGTCCTGACGGCACGACTCCGTTTTTGGGAGACGACGATGGTGGGCGCCTCGCGAAGCTCGAGGTTCGCCCGGCGAATGACTTTCGCGGCACGTTAGGCGTTGCGTCGGTGTTGTTCTCGCGCGGCGACTACAAGTTTGTTGCCGATGATGCTGCCGAAGAGTTGTTGTGGTTGCTGGGTGTCGAGGGATTACGCCAGTTCGACAACACTAAGCCGCAAGAGCCCAAAGAACTCTCGCGGGCGTTTCGTCATGGCGGCTATTTCGTCATGCGCGACGGATGGAAGCGCGACTCGAACTATCTGATTTTCGACTGTGGACCACACGGTATCCTTAATTGCGGCCATGCTCATTCGGACGCGTTGTCGTTCGCGCTGGCGGCGAAGGGTGAAACCATCCTGATCGATCCGGGAACGTGCACGTACACAGGTTCGAAGGAGTTGCGCAACTGGTTTCGCAGTTCTCAGGCACATAACACTGTGACCGTCGACGGTGAGTCGTCTTCCGTGCCGAATGGCACCTTCACCTGGAAGTCGATCGCACGTTGTGCAGCCGTGAGCTGGATCAGCCGTAAGCGGTTTGACTTTGTTTCCGGTGAACACGACGGTTTTATGCGGTTGGACGATCCGGTGACTACCAACCGAAGCATCTTGTTTCTGAAACAGGACTACTGGATCGTCCGTGACCGTCTTACGTCGACGGGCGATCATCAAGCGGATGTTCGATTCCACCTCGCGCCGGCGGCGAGCCCGGTCGTCGAAGGCAATGTCGTGCGCGATCCGAGCACTGGTTTCAGCATTCATTCGTTTGGCCGGAATTGGGTCAGGGGGAATTGGGTCAGGGAAGACAGTTGGTTCTCGCAGTCTTATGGTCAAAAACAACAGGCCGACGCGTATGTTTTCCGCGTCAATTTCACAGGCGAAGCGGAAATCATTAGCTTCTTGATGCCCTCAAGCGGCGACTGGCAGATTACGCCCATCAAGGCGCGGGAAGGCGCGGCCTTTATAATCGATGGGGCAAACGGTCAGGATCTTGTTATCATTCGTGGGGAAGAGTGGGAGTGGCTCCGCCTGTCACACGAGCCGATTCGAAAAGTGAGGGAAGTCGTCGTTCTGCCCCGGCAAGGTGAAGCTTCGTATCTGAAGTTTTAGCCCGGAAAAGATATGTGCGGGATCAACGGTATAGCGTTCTCGAGTAAGTCAGGTCGAATGGTTTCGCGCCCCGTCCTGGAAGCGATGCGCGACGTCATCACGCACCGCGGACCCGACGACGATGGAATCTTCATCGACGGAAACGTTGGTCTCGGTCATCGCCGTTTGAGCATCGTCGACGTCGCCGCCGGTCATCAACCGATGACCAACGAAGATCACTCTCTCCATATCACTTACAACGGCGAGATTTACAACCACGCTGACTATCGCGAATCGCTGGAAGAGCGCGGACACGTCTACCGCACGCACTGCGATACTGAAACGATCCTGCACCTTTACGAGGAATACGGCGCGGCGTGTGTCGACTACTTGCGCGGCATGTTTGCGTTTGCGATTTGGGACCAGCGCAAGCAAGAGCTCTTCATCGCGCGCGATCGTCTGGGTATCAAGCCGCTGTACTACGTTCACACATCTGATGGCTCGCTCTACTTCGGTTCCGAAATCAAGACGCTCTTCGAAGCCGGCGCTCTGAAACCGGAACTGAATTACGCGGCGCTGCCTGACTATCTCGCCAATCACGCGCCATCAGGCGAAACCACTCTCTTCCAGAATGTGAAACGTCTGTTGCCGGGCCATACGCTTCTTTGGCGCGACGGCCGCGTGATTATCAAGCGTTACTGGGACGTGAGTTTCGTTAAAACGAGCGACGAGGAATATAGCGAAAACAATTACATAGAACAGTGGACGGAATTGTTTCGCGAGTCGGTCAAGCTGCGTTTGATGGCGGACGTGCCTCTCGGAATGTTTCTGTCGGGTGGTATCGATTCGTCTGCGATTGCGGCTGTGATGAGCGGCCTGGTTGACGAGCCGATCAAGACGTTCTCAGTTGCATTCCGCGAGCGCGAAGCGAACGAGCTGAAATATGCGCGTCTGGTTGCGCAGACGTTCAAGACGGACCATCACGAGGTGGTTCTCAGTCCCGAAGATTTCTTTGCCGCACTGCCGAAACTCGTCTGGCATGAAGACGAGCCGCTCGCGCATCCGTCGAGCGTCGCGCTTTATTTTGTTTCACGTCTCGCGTCGGAGCATGTGAAGGTTGTTTTGACGGGTGAAGGAAGTGACGAACTGTTAGCGGGTTATGCGCGTTACCGGAAAACGCTGCTGAACTTGTCGTGGGGACACCGCTATCACCAGGTCACGCCCGAGATTATCAAGAATGAAGTTCGCAAACAGTTGACGGCGCTGCCAAACTCATCGCGAGTCAAACAAAAGCTGCTGCGCACGTTTTTAACTTTGACGCCGGACATCGAGAGTCTCTACTTCGACAACTTCGCCGTGTTTTCTCGCCCGACGCTGCCGCAGTTGCTGACGCCGGAAGCTCGCGAACAGATCGGTTCGCTGGATCCGTACGAGACGGTCCACAAGCTTCTGGACCAAACCGACGCGAAATCCGTGCTGGACCGTTTGCTGTATTCGGATATCAAGACTTACCTCCACGAACTGCTGATGAAACAGGACCAGATGAGCATGGCTACGTCGATCGAGAGTCGTGTGCCTTTTCTGGATCACAAGCTGGTGGAGTTCACGGCGAGCTTGCCTGAGCGATTGAAGTTACGAGGCTGGACCACGAAATATATTCTGCGGAAGAGCATGAAGCATGTGCTTCCGGAGGCGATCCTGTCGCGGTCGAAGATGGGCTTTCCTGTTCCGATCGGAGCGTGGCTGCGAGGCGCGCACGCCGCGGTGGTGGACGAGTACATCCTTGGCGACCGTGCGATGAGTCGCGGGATCTTCAACGCGGATTTCGTTCGCACACTCGTGAAGCGACATCAGGCGGGCGGAGAGAATCACTCTGAACGTCTTTGGGCGCTCATCAACTTTGAAATATGGCTGCGGCAATTCTTTGACGGCGAGAAACCCTTCGAATCGAAGTGCCTGGAACCCGAACTTGTCCACGCCACTTGAAACTTTGTGCAACCTCTGTGGACATTAAACAGAGCCACAGAGAACACAGAATGCACACAAAATCCAACCAACATAGAGTTTTCTGAGTGTATATAGTTTGGCTCAAAACAGAATTGCTGCATCCGGTCGACAAGGGCGGCAAGATTCGCAGTTACAACATGCTCAAGGCGTTGAAGCGTAACTGCCACGTCACCTACCTGACACTCGACGATGGAACTGCCGGCCCCGAAGCGCGCGAGCTTGCGAGCGAGTACTGCCACGAACTCGTTTGCATTCCCCACCGGCGGCGCGAAAAGTTCACCACTGGTTTTTACGTCGAGCTAATGCTCAACCTGACTTCAGAGTTGCCGTACGCAATCAAAAAATATGAGTCGGCGGCAATGCGGGATGAAGTCGCAAAACGAGTCGCAGAGCGTAGTTTCGATGTGCTCGTTTGTGATTTCCTCGCGCCGGCTGTGAACGTTCCGCTGAATCTCGATTGTGCGTCAGTTCTGTTTCAGCACAACGTTGAAGCGATGATCTGGAAGCGTCACCACGAGGTCCAGACGAATGCCGCGAAGAAGGCGTACCTGTTTCGCCAGTGGCAGAAGATGCTGACCTTCGAGGCGAAGATGTGCCCGCAGTTTGATTGCGTCGTTGCCGTGTCGCGCGAAGACAAGAAGCAGATGCAGGAAGAGTACGACGTCAAAAATATCTACGACGTGCCGACCGGTGTCGATACGGATTTCTTTCGGCCGAGCGGCGAGAGGCAGACCCGACCGCACAATCTCGTGTTCACCGGCTCGATGGACTGGCTGCCAAACGAAGACGCGATACGTTACTTCACGGAACAGATCATGCCGCGAATCAAGCACTCGATTCCCGATGCCACGCTAACAGTTGTTGGCCGCGATCCGTACCCGGGTCTCGTGGAGTTGAGCAAACGTGATCCGTCGATCGTCGTGACAGGCCGCGTCGACGACGTTCGCCCGTATATGGAAGAAGCGGCGGTCTATATCGTGCCGCTGCGAATCGGAGGCGGCACGCGACTCAAAATCTTTGAAGCAATGGCTATGGAAAAACCGATTGTTTCGACCTCTATTGGTGCTGAGGGTTTGCCCGTCAGCGACGGAGAAGACATTCTCCTTGCCGACACGCCGGAATCGTTTGCTGGCGCCGTAATCAGGCTGTTCCAGCAGGAAGATTTAGCGACCGAGATTGGACGACGAGCGGCGGCGAAGGTCAGGGAACAGTTCGGGTGGGACACCGTGGCAGAGAGCTTTGCGTCCATTTGCGAACGCACGATCGCGATGAAGCCGCGACCACGGATCCACGCTGATAACAATGCAAAGATTTTAACGGATAAGCGGGAGAGGATATTACAGTGAGATTGAGCGTTTTTGGATTGGGGTACGTCGGTTGCGTTTCTGCGGCATGTTTTGCCGACGACGGAAATGTCGTCGTCGGTGTCGACGTAAATCCAACCAAAGTGGAAATCATCAACTCCGGCAAGACGCCGATCATCGAGGAAGGCATCAACGAGCTGATCGGCACGGTCGTCGCCGCCGGTCGTCTCGTCGCAACTACCGACTCGACGCGTGCGGTCCATGATTCGGATCTGTCGCTGATCTGCGTCGGCACGCCCAGCAATCAAAACGGCAGCCTGCACCTGCGTCACGTCGAACAGGTCTGCCGCGAAATCGGCGCGGCTTTAAAAACGAAGAGTCAACGCCACATCGTCGTGATTCGCAGCACGATGCTGCCGGGAACCATCCAGAACACCGTCATACCCGCTCTCGAAGAAACATCAGGCAAGAAAGCCGGAACCGATTTCGGCATCTGCATCAATCCGGAGTTCCTGCGTGAAGGATCTTCGTTGAAAGACTTCCACAACCCTCCCTTCACACTCATCGGCGCGGACGACGAAGAAACAATCGCCGCGGTGCGCGGCCTTTACGAGAAGATCAACGCACCGGTGTTTGTTACGTCGCTGAAAACCGCGGAGATGGTGAAGTACGTTTGCAACTGCTTCCACGCGCTGAAGGTCAGCTTCGCAAATGAGATTGGAAACATCTGCAAGGCTCTCGAAATCGATAGCCACGAGGTGATGCACGTGTTCTGCCAGGACACAAAACTCAATCTGTCGCCTTACTACCTGAAGCCCGGGTTCGCGTTCGGCGGCTCGTGTTTGCCGAAAGACTTGCGCGCGATCAATTACAAAGCAAAAGAACTCGACGTCGAAGTCCCGGTGCTTTCCGCAATCCTGCCGAGCAACCGTTTACAGGTCGAGCGCGCTGTCGAGATGGTGCGGCAGTCAGGAAAATCACGCGTCGGCGTGCTTGGATTCAGCTTCAAAGCCGGAACAGATGATTTACGCGAGTCGCCGATGGTGACCCTGATCGAGACGTTGATTGGAAAAGGCTTCCACCTTGCGATCTACGATCGCGACGTTTCGCTGGCGCGACTCGTCGGCGCAAACAAGGAATACATCGAGCGTGAAATACCTCATATTTCAAAGTTGATGCGCGACACGATCGATGCCGTGTTGTCCGATTCCGAGATCATCATCATCGGCAATCAAGCTGAAGAGTTTCGCAACGTCACCGAGCGATTGCGACCGAACCAGCAACTCATCGATCTTGTGCGTCTGTTTGATGGGCGGAGCTCGAGCGAAAACTACCAGGGCATCTGCTGGTAACGATCAAGCCTTTGAATAATGTCTCTTCAACTCCGCGTTTACCCCTCCGAGTCGGTTTGCTGATCGATTCTTTCGTTCAGCGTAAATGGATTCATAAAGTCATCGCAGACATCCAGTCCTCGGGTATCGCCGAGATCGCAGTCGTCATCAAAAACGAAGCGTCGCAACCGCAGCAAAGCAGGTTCAAGAGTTACTGGCGGAATCGAAAGTACCTGCTGTATGCGCTCTATGGAAAGTTTGACGAACGCAAAGTCAAAGTCCAACCGGACGCGTTCGAACCGGCAGACATCAAGCCCTTGATTTCTGACTGCCCGGTCGTTGCTGTCACGCCTGAGATGAAGGCCTACTCCGACTGGTTTCCGAAAGAAGCGCTCGAGCAGATTCGCGAGTTTGATCTCGACGTCGCGCTGTGTTTCGGGTTTCGCATACTGAAAGGCGACGTGCTGAAGATCGCGCGTCACGGTATCTGGTCGTTTCACCATGGAGACAACCTGGTAAATCGAGGTGGTCCAGCCGGGTTCTGGGAAGTGATGGATGGCGTACCCGTAACTGGATCAGTTTTACAGATTCTCACCGAAGACCTGGATAACGGCCGCGTCATTTATCGTTCAATGTCGCCGACGGCCGACAGGTTTTCTGTGAAGGCAAACCGCAACAA
>DATNCH010000085.1:0-37751 GCA_035571655.1 Pyrinomonadaceae bacterium | reverse complement strand
ATGATGGCGATCACCAACAGGTGAAACAGTAACGTACCGTCAGGAACCAACTGAATTGAGGTCTCCGCGAGAAACATCCGATTCCTCTATCTATGCAGTAAGTTGTGGCTGCGAAAAGCGCGCGAGTCTAACATGGCGCTTTGGACGGGTCAACCAACCCTCCCTTTGTGTCTTCTCTGTGTAATCTGTATAAATTTCCGGTCGAACACAAAAGTACATAGAGAAAGCCACGAGGTTTTACAAAGTAGTGTGAATTGGATTGTACAATCTACATTCGCGCTGTACTGACGAGAAGGTTGTAGATTCTATCCAGGTCCTGACTGTTGAAAAAGCTGATCTCGACCTTGCCCTTGCCCTGCTCTGACATCAGGATCTTCACCTGAGTTCCGAGCGCTCGCCTGAGCTTGGTCTCGGCCGCGCGGACGTTTGGATCGAGCGCACGCGGTGCCGGCGCGCTCCTCGCCGACTTCCCCTCCACCATCTTCTGAACGATATTTTCAGTGACTCTCACCGAGAGACCACCATCGATGATCTGTCTCGCAATTCGTCGCTGCTGATCCGGATGGCTCAGCGCCAAGAGTGTCCGCGCATGACCTGTCGACAAGCGACCTTCCATCACAAGCTGCTGAAGATCCTCCGGCAAGCGAAGCAGACGAAGATAATTCGTGATGTACGAACGATCCCGTCCGACACGCGACGCCAGCGCTTCCTGAGTCAGACCAACAGTCTCGATCAACTTCTTGTAAGCCTGCGCTTCTTCAATCGGATTGAGATCCTCGCGCTGGATATTCTCGATGAGCGCGATCTCGAGGAGGCTCTCGTCTGGAACTTCTTTGACGATGACGGGCACTCGCGTCAGTCCCGCGATTTTTGCCGCGCGCCAACGCCTTTCGCCTGCTACCAACTCGTAACCGCCGTCACGTCGCCTGACGATCAGCGGCTGAACGATGCCGTGGCTACGTATCGACTCAGCTAAACTTTCCAGGCTGGCTTCATCAAAGTGCGTGCGGGGCTGCATCGGTCCCGGCACGATCGATTCGAGATCGACTTCTGTTGGCTCCGACCCGAGATCGATGGTGCGGTCAGACGATAGAAGAGCCCCCAGCCCTCGACCCAGCGCTTTTCTGTTCATGAATAATCTCCCTGGCTAATTGTGAGTAAGCTTCAGCCCCCTTGGAGTGCGCGTCGTAACTGATAATCGGCTTGCCGTAACTCGGCGCTTCAGCAAGCTTCACGTTTCGTGGAATAACCGTCTGGAAGACCTGTAGTCCATAGAAGTCGCGCAGGTCAGCGGCTACGGCGGCTGACAAATTAGTCCGCTCGTCGTACATCGTGAGAAGAAGGCCTTCGATCATCAACCCGGGATTGTGAAGCCGTCTGATCCGAGCGAGCGTATCGAAGAGTTCGGTCACACCTTCCAGCGCATAGTACTCACACTGAATCGGAACGAGCAGCGACCTGGCGGCGGTGAGCGCGTTCAGCGTCAACAGGCCAAGCGACGGTGGACAATCGATGATGACGTAGTCGTAGTCGGCTTCTACGGTGGAGAGTGCGCGTTTCAGTCTAAACTCTCTCTGTTCGACGTCCACCAGCTCGATCTCAGCGCCTGCCAGCTCTTTGTTCGACGGAATGACGTCGAGTGTCGGAATTGCTGAGTGGACGGTGATCGCAGAGAGCGGTTCGTCGAGAACGATACTGTGGTAGAGGTTTCGTCTGAAACTGCCGCGTTGAATACCGGTTCCGGAGGTCGCGTTTCCCTGGGGGTCCGCGTCGACGAGCAGGACGCGATTGCCCCAATTGGCGATTATTGCTGCGAGGTTAACCGCCGTGGTGGTCTTACCGACCCCGCCTTTCTGGTTCGCGACGGCTATCGATTTAGTCATCGGCATGTTTGGCGCTAAACCTAACACACTCGCGGCCCGGCAAGCCACAAAAGAGATGGGGACACGTGAAACATAGATCCGTCTCACAGGATTAGCAGGATTTAGACCGGATTTGCAGGATTCATGCTGTAATCATGAAAAAATCCTGTAAATCCTGTCAAAACGACTTTTGTTGCGCGGAGAGGTAGACGAGGAGGGTCGAGAGGGCGCCCGGCGTCAGGCCGGGGAGACGGCGGGCCTCGCCGAAGGTTTGCGGTTGCGCCCGATCGAGCCGTTCTACGATCTCATTGGAGAGTCCGCTAATCGTCCGAAACGCCAACTCGCGCGGGATCCGGAGCGCGTCGTGCTGGTAAAGCCTGGCAATCGTCGCTTTGTGTGAATCGAGATATCCTTCGTACAGCGAATCCGCCAACACCGAATTCAAATCAGATTCCGCAACCGGCTTAAGCTCAGCCGGCAGCAGCGACATGATGAGGTCAGGCGTCACCTTCGGCCGTTTCGCGAGCTGCGACAACGAGATCGAATCGCCAAGATCCGCACCGATCAACGCGGAAACGGCCGCATGCTGCGCATCAGCACGTCGCAAACGAATTCCATCCAGTGCGCTTCTCAGCCGCGCCATTCGCGCCTGGCGCGCATTGAATCTCTCCCAATCCGAATCACCGACAAGCCCGAGTTCCCTGCCATAGCGCTCCAGCCTCTCGTCGGCGTTGTCATAGCGCAAGGCCAGCCGGTACTCCGCCCTCGAAGTGAAAATCCTGTAAGGCTCATCCACGCCCTGCTTGATCAGATCCTCGACCAGCACTCCGATGTACGACTCTTCTCGCCGCACCCTGAACGACTCTCGGTTTTGCGTGTACAGCGCAGCATTTATCCCGGCGAGAAGTCCCTGGCACGCCGCCTCTTCATAACCCGTCGTCCCATTGATCTGCCCCGCGTGGAAAAGTCCGGGCAGACGACGAGTTTGCAGATCGGGTCCGAGCTCTCTCGGGTCGACGAAGTCGTACTCGATCGCGTAGCCAGGTCGAATAATCCTTGCCTCGTCGAGACCGGGAATCATCCGCACCAAATCCTGTTGCAGCTCAGCCGGAAGCGACGTCGAAAAGCCATTCAAGTAGACCTCGTTCGTGTCGTGACCTTCCGGTTCGAGAAACAACTGGTGTCGCGATTTATCGGAGAACTTTACGACCTTGTCTTCTATAGAAGGACAGTAGCGCGGCCCAACGCCTTTGATCTTGCCCGAATAGAGCGGCGACTCCGCGATGTTCTCACGAATCGCGTCGTGCACCTGACTAGTCGTGTAACCGATATGACAGTCGATCTGTTTCTGCTCGAGACGGTCAGTCGAAAACGAGAACGGCACTGGCGTCCGGTCGCCTGGCTGCGGCTCAAAAGCGCTCCAGTCGATTGTCCGACCATCCAGACGTGGCGGCGTGCCGGTTTTCAGACGTCCAACCGGAAACCCGAGTCGCTTCAGAGCTTCGGAAAGCTCGATCGACGCCGGTTCCCCAGCGCGTCCGCCTGAATACGTTCGACGGCCCGTATGAATCAACCCGTTTAGAAACGTGCCGGTAGCGACGACTACCGCTTCGGCTCCAAACTGTCGCCCATCTTCGAGCAGCACCCCAGCCAGCTTGCCTTTATGGACGATAAAGTCCACGACCTTCCCCTGTCGCAGGTGCAGATTCGACGTCGCTTCGAGTGTTCGACGCATCTCCGCGCGATACCGCATCCGATCCGCCTGAGCTCGCGGCGACTGAACGGCCGGCCCACGCGAGCGATTCAGCAGTCGAAACTGAATTCCCGTGCGATCAATGACGCGGCCCATGATGCCGCCGAGCGCGTCAATCTCCCGGACGAGATGGCCTTTCGCGATTCCACCGATCGCCGGATTACAAGACATCTGCCCGACGAGGTCGAGATTGAGCGTGATCAGCCCGGTCTCCGCACCGAGCCGAGCAGCGGCGGACGCAGCTTCACACCCGGCATGCCCGGCGCCGATTACGATTACGTTAAATACCTCGTCGAACGACATGACTACTTCCCGATACAAAACGTTGCGAATATCTCTGACAGAATATCCTCCGTCGTCGTCTCTCCGGTGATTTGGCCGAGGAACCGCAGCGCGTTATGCAAAGGCACCAACACCAGCTCCTCGCTGTGCCGCTCGCGCAAAGCCGCTCGTGCGACTTCGATTTCACGCTGCGTGTTGCACAACAGATCGTAATGACGGGCATTCGTGATCAACAAACTTCCGTCTTCAGTCCCGTTGCGACTCAAGCTCGCAAGGATTGCGGCACGCAAACTCGCAAGCCCCTCACCGGTTCGTGCTGATACATTAATCGCTTCAAGCTCTTCAATACAACAAGCCGCGCTCTTGAAACTCGGCAGATCACTTTTGTTCAGTACCACCAGCCGGCGCGCACTTTCTGTTTGCGAAATCAACTCCTGATCTGATGGTCCAAGATCCGTCGATCCATCAAGAACGACCAGCACCAGATCCGAATCTCCCATCGCGCGACGCGTTCGCTCGATCCCCAACGTCTCGATCCCGTCAGTTGTTTCGCGCAGCCCGGCAGTGTCCGTCAGAATTACGGGTATACCCTCCAGGTCGATTGCCTCGGATAAAGTATCGCGAGTAGTGCCGGGAATGTCAGTAACGATGGCGCGCTCATGCTGTATTAAACTATTGAATAGGCTGGACTTACCGACATTTGGACGCCCCGTAATGGTGACCCGCACACCCTCCTGAAGCAGTCGTCCGGCGCTGTAACTCTGGCTGAGTTTTTCAATGCCGGCACTCACAGTTGCGAGGTCTTGATCAATCTCATTCGCACGCGGCGCGGGTATGTCTTCTTCGACAAACTCGAGCGCGGACTCCAACAACACGATCACTTCGACAAGCTTTTCTTTGAATGGACCAAGCGCATTCGACAGCTCGCCATTCAACTGGCGTGAAGCCTGCTTCACGGCCGCATCAGTTTGCGCGGCGATCAGATCGCGGATCGCTTCCGCCTGCGCCAGGTTTATTTTTCCATTCGACAAAGCACGCAGCGTGAACTCTCCAGGACCTGCAAGCACGGCGCCTAACTCGAGCGTCGCATCGATGATGCTGCGCACGATTGCCGGCGATCCATGACAACTGATCTCCACGACGTCTTCGCCTGTCAGAGAGTGAGGTGCGGGAAAGCAAGTCAACAGAACCTGGTCCAACATCTGACGATCAACCGGACGCGTCAACTTTGTGAGTCTTGCCTGTCGGGGCTCAACATCGTCGAAGTCACCGACAGTTTTCGCGATCGCGATCGCATTCGGACCGCTCAAGCGGATCACGGCGAGAGCTCCGCGCCCTCTCGGTGTTGAAAGTGCAACGATGGTACTCATGTAGTGAAAGCCAGTTTCACAGGATTGTAAATCCTGTCTAATGGAAGGGTATTAACTCTTGCGGGCAATTCTCAACTTGCGATCGGAGCCTTCGCCGATCGACTCGGTGAAGAGATCGGGGCTATCTGCCAGCGTCAAATGAATAATCCGTCGTTCGTTTGCGCTCATCGGCTCAAACGTGAACGCCACACCGGTTTGACGAACGCGATTCGCAGCCAGATTCGCCATCGCCTGAAGTTCGGCCTCGCGCGTGGCGCGAAAGCCGTGCACGTCGCAGACGATTCGCGCGCCCGCTTCCAGAATTCTTCCAAAAACCTGGTTGAGCAGGTGTTGCAGCGCTTCCAGTAATTCGCCGGTTTGCGATTGCAGGAGTTCCGCGTCGTGACCTTCGATATCCAACACTTCGCCTGTAATGCCCTGCTTCACGGCGACGCGCAATTGCAGGCCTGTCATCTCGAAGACGTTTTCGAGAAACTCCGCAGCGTGTTGAGAGACCTCTGTCATCGAATCGATCCTTCGCTAACCGGATGCCGTTGCATTAATCTTTTTTTTTCCTCGGGTAGGTCCTTTTGCCGGCGGCGGCACGGGAACCTGCTCGTCGTCAGACTTGGTCCAACGGTTTATCAGGAACTGTTGACTGAACCCGACGATATTACCAACGAGCCAATATAAAACTAAACCCGACGGCGCCGTCCACAAAATGTAAAGCATGAAGAGCGGCATACCGATCGCCATCATCTTCTTCTGCAAAGGATCCTGCGCCGGCGTCGGCGTCACAAGTTGCAGCACCACCATCGTGCCCGTCATCAGGAGCGGCAGAATGTGAATGAAATAAGGCTCAGCGGCTGAGAGATCGGGAATCCACAGAAAACTCGCTTGTCTAAAATCAAGCGAGATGGTGATCGACCTGTAGATCGCAAAGAGAAACGGGAACTGAATGAGCAGCGGTAAGCAACCGCCGAGCATGTTGCCTTCTTTCATCAACCGAAGCTGGTCCATCTGCAATTCTTTCAGACGAGGATCGTTCGGTTTCAATCCCTTCATCTTCTCTTGCAGCTCTTTCATCTGCGGCTGCATCTTCGCCGCCTGCTTCATTGCCTTCGATGAGCGCCACTTCAGCGGAAAGAAGAGCGAGTAGATGAGAATTGTGAGAAGAATAATCGCAAGACCGTAACTGCCGGTCAGATGGTAGAGATACGTGATGGCCTGAAGTAACGGTATTGCTATCGGTCTTGAAAGCCAACCGAGGAATCCGTAGTCGATCAACCCATCGAGATCAACCGGCCGCTGGAGCACGCCGGTAATGTATTTGTTCGCGTCGGTAAGAAGATAGTGATCCTTCGGGCCCGCATAAATGATGTTACGCGAGCCGTCTGCGGGCACGGGTATGAGTCCGGTCACCAGGATGCGCTTCTCAAGCGCGCCGTCGGGATGCTTGTACTCGTAAGCGACGCTTCTGTATTCAAGTCCGTCGGTAAATCGTGCGGGCACGGCGACCATGGAGAAGTAAGTGTCCGCAACTCCTGCCCAGTCGACCTGGCCATTCAAGGCGAGTCGATCCGGACTGTTCTTGTTGGCATTGATCTGTGCGGCTACATGGCGTTCGAGTTTGCCGTTGACGAGAGCCACGGCCTCTGGCGCAACCGAATAAAACGTGTGACGGCTGACGCCCTGATCGCCGATGCTCGGACCGATCGAGATCTTCACTTGCGGGATGGTCTGTTCACCGCGCTTCACGAGAAGCGAGAGATCGGTTTCATACTGATCGGCGTCGAACGTGATCGCTTTGCGGACTTGAACTCCACTCGCCTCTTCCAGCACAAACGTGAGCTGCTTCTTTTCGCCTGCCTTAAGATCTAAATTGACGTCGCCGTTAGCAGCGTCGACGCCTTCGACTCTGTAAGTCGAAGAGCTGAGCAACGTGTCCAACGTGCCGTCGCCGGTTTGCAACTGCAATGGGACCATGCGGGGCTGACGGTTCAAACCGTCAGGCGAGATCAATTCGAGCGGCTTCTTCTCTTCTTTCCTACCGCCGACAGAATAGATGGGAGCCTGGCTCTGCTTATTCTTCTTTATTACCCAACTGATGGGTTCGGCGCCGACCGTGTCGAACTTCACCTCGTAAAGCGGAGTTCGAATCGTAATGGTTCGTTGCGGCGCGCTATTAATCTGACTTGGCAACGAAGCGGCTTGCGCTGTCGGAGCAATTGAACCCGGCGTTTGTGTCGCGGTTACTGTTGCTGCTGGAGACGGCGTGCCTGCCGCGGCCTTTTGATTCGGAGGAGGAGTAGGCGGAAAAAAATAACTCCACAGAAACAGAATGACCGATGAAATAACTAAAGCAATTAAAAGTCGTTTTTGTTGCATCGTGTGTAGCGGTAATCAACAACCGCCCGCTAATTACTTAACTGGGTCATACCCGCCTGGGTGGAACGGGTGGCAACGGAGCAATCGACGAACTGCCATGCCGCTGCCGCGCAAAGCTCCGTAGCGGGAGATCGCATCAACAGCGTATTCCGAGCAAGTGGGAATGAATCTGCACGAAGGAGGTAGAAGCGGCGAAATCGCAAACTTATAAACTTTGAGTAATGAGATAAGAACGCTCTTCACACATTTAATAACTACTTGATCGAGTCGCGCGCTTCAAGGCTTCCAACCTTTTCAATTATTCCCTTGAACTCCTGGCACGGAGCAGCCATCTTTTGATGTGTCACTGCCGTCTTCGCGTTCAGGACCCAGTCGTAATTCTTCGAGAGCTCGCTCAATAATGTTTCATTCAAGCGAAACGTCTCGCGAAGTAATCGTTTCGCGCGGTTTCGTTGCACCGCTTTACCCAGCGCCTTCTTCGAAGCCGTTACGCCGAGGCGATGGTTGCGTTCCTGGTTTTCAATAACAAACGCGGTAATAAATACGCCTTCAAACCGCTTGCCGTTCCGGTAGACGTGCTGGAATTCTGCAGTATCCCGCAAATACTTCCGCATGCATTAACAGAAACATTTCAATAGTGAGCAGGGGTCAGCCGCTTTCTTCCTTTAGCGCGACGTCTCTTCAACACCAGGCGTCCATTCTTGGTCGCCATGCGGGCGCGAAATCCGTGCGTCTTTGCGCGTCGTCTGTTATTAGGTTGAAAAGTGCGCTTGGACATAGAAATGAATTCTCCTTTTAAACGAAAATCGTAAGACTAATCGCGCCCACGGTTTATGTCAAGAAACGGCGGCCTTTCTGTGCGACCTTTTGTGTTCTCTATGTGTTTCTGTGCACAGTCAGCACAAGGCTGAACAAAAGAGCCGCGTTCAACAACGTTTCGTACGAGAACGATGCTTGATCTGTGCAGAATCGGGATCTTTCAAAGGGCGATCAGTGGGTGCTGTTTTATTCTTTTCCATCCCTTGATCAATCCGAAACTTCTATGTTAGATTCCGCAGGCTCGGAGAGATACCACCTCGTAACTAATTGATATTAAAAGACTTTAAAGTAATTCTTTAACGGCCCGGAACTTTTTCCACTACCTGTGGAAATGGTTGTGGAAAAGTCCTCGCGGGAGCATTTTCGTTAGCTTAAGTAAGGAACGATGGGAGAGCAGTAGGTTAAGAGTTCAACTGATAGAGCGACATGCGACAGCGTACGCTTCTATTACGCGGCCTTTAGTCAAATTGACGACTTCCCTTCACAATTTCGATGAGCACTTCTGTTGAGACGAATGTTTGGGGCAGGATCCTCCGCTCACTAAAAGGCCGACTCAATCAACAAACTGTCGATACATGGTTTAGCCCAATACAATTCGAGAGTCTCGACAACTCTCAACACGTCATTCGGCTTCGTGCTCCCAACCAGGTCGTCAAAGACACAGTCGTCACGAACTACGGCAAAGTATTAACAGAGTCTCTGAATGAGCTGAAACTTGCGGGTTACTCAGTCGGATGGGTTGTCGGCAAAGTTTCAGATTGGGTTCCAGAGCAGATCACTCTCGCCGCTTCTGAACCTGTTCTCGACGTTGAAACCTCTGCGGCGAGCGCTACCACTCCAGTCATCTCGATTACTGAATCAGAACCGTCGCTCAGTTCAAAATACACTTACGAGAGTTTTGTTGTCGGTTCGTGCAATCAGTTCGCTCACGCTGCTTCACTCGCGGTAGCCGAAGCGCCTGGACGCACGTACAACCCCCTCTATCTCTACGGCGGAGTGGGACTCGGCAAGACTCACCTGATGCACGCGTGTGGTCACGCAATCAAGTCACACAATCAACACCTCAAACTCTGTTACATCTCGTCTGAGCGATTCATGAACGATCTGATCAACGCGATTCGCTACGACAAGACGCAGAGTTTCCGTGAGAAGTATCGGTCGGTCGACGTGCTCTTGATCGACGACGTCCAGTTCATGGCCGGCAAGGAACGCACGCAGGAAGAGTTCTTCCACACTTTCAACGCGCTTTACGATCAACAAAAGCAGATTGTGATCAGTTCGGATTGTCCGCCCAGGGAAATCCCGACGTTAGAAGAACGTCTGCACTCTCGCTTTGAATGGGGACTCATCGCCGACATCGAACCGCCAGACCTCGAAACGAAGATCGCGATCGTGAAAAGAAAAGCCGAGGTCATCGGCGTTTCGATACCTGACGACGTCGCGATGTTTATCGCCGGCCGAGTGAAGAGCAACATTCGAGAACTCGAAGGTTCGCTGGTTCGTCTGATCGCGATTTCTTCACTTCGCGGAGAACCGATCTCAAAAAGCCTGGCGCAAGATGCGATCAGAAACATCTCGAAGGAAGAGGAATCAGGTATTGTTACGATCCAGCAGATTCAAAAGCTGGTGGCTTCAACGTACAAACTCACGGGTGAAGAATTGATTTCCAAAAACAACGCTCAGAAGATCTCACATCCCCGACAGGTTGCGATGTATCTCTGCAAGCATTTAACGAAGCACAGTTATCCGGAGATTGGTCGCGCCTTCGGTGGAAAACATCACACCACGGTTATTCACTCGGTCGAAAAAATTGAGTCGCTTGTCACAACAGATGAAACTCTGCAACGACTCATCAGCGAACTCACGGAGTCGTTGCAAAAATAGCCTTACGCGCGCGGCGCAGCACCGACTTTTTTCACAATCAACAACGAACGTTTTGTGGAAATGTGTTAATGTTCACGTCTTCAAATTTTTTCCGAAACCGTGAGTGGAGTTTTCAACAGGCTTCCACAGGGCGGCGAGCGTCGTAAGTTTCTTTGATTGTTCGGTTTAGCTATTTATTCACAGATCCACAGGCACCTACTGCTACTACTAGATATTCTTAATTGATCTATTTCTGGTGGTAGAAGAAACCGAGCGCGCGATTTGTGGATTATCCGAAGGAGCGATGGCAATGCAATTCGTAGTCAGTAAACAGAACCTGCAAAAAGAGCTCGGGTTCGTTCAAGGCGTCGTCGAAAAGAAGAACACGATCCCAGTGCTATCAAACATACTCATCGAGTCGGTTGGTGAAAACACGATCCGAATTACCGGCACCGATCTCGATGTAACGATTCGCTGTGAGATGGATGCGGAGGAGATCACGATACCGGGTTCGATGTGTGTTCAGGCGCGAAAACTTTTTGAGATAGCGCGATTGCTGCCGGACGCTCCGGTTAGTTTCAAAAAAGAAGAGAACGAGTGGGTCACGGTGAAATGCGATCGAGCTCGCTTCAAGATGGTTGGAGTTGCGCGCGAAGCGTTTCCGGAAGTTCCGTCGTTCAAGTCGGCGCCTACAAAGCTTCCCGCCGGCGTAATCAAGACTTTTATCGACCGAACGATTTTCGCCATCACTCAAGAGGAATCACGTTACACGCTTTCCGGCGCTAAGTTTGTCCTGGACGAAACAGGCGCGCGGATGGTTACGACTGACGGTCATCGACTCGCCTTCGTTGAAAAGAAAGGCCTCGTTAGCAACGGCGGAAATGAAACCATCGACACACTCATCCCGCGGAAGACGTTAGCTGAGTTGACGAAACTAACAGCAGCGAATTTTGACGAAGAGATCAGCCTGGGCATGGACGAGAATCACATTTATTTCCAGGTTGGACCAAGGCTCCTGATTTCGCGAATGCTGTATGGGCAGTTTCCAAACTATGAAATGGTAATGCCCAAGAACAACGATAAATCTGTTGAATTCAACAGCAGCTTGCTTAATCTTGCGATTCGTCGAGTTGCGTTGATGGCCGATGAGAGGTCGCACGCGATTCGCTTCCATCTCGAGCCGAATCAGTTGGTCATCAGTTCACAAAACGCAGAGGAAGGCGAAGCAAACGAAACAATCCAAACCGACTACGCCGGCGATGTAACGGACATCGGTTTCAACGCTCAATACCTGCAGGAATTTCTAAACGTCATAGGCGATGCGAAAGTCGCCTTTGAATTCAAAGACGGCAACTCACAAGCGCAGCTTCATCCATCTGAGAACGGCGACTACGACTACAAATACGTCGTAATGCCGATGAGGATCTAAAACAAATGTTTTTTGTTCCTCTTGTGCTTTTTTGTGGCTAATATCGATGCATGCTGCTTGCGGCGATTGAAGCAACAAATTTTCGGAATCTGAGTGGGAGAGTTGAGTGGGGCCCGAGACTCAACATCATCTACGGAAATAACGGGCAGGGAAAGACCAATTGGTTGGAAGCGATTTATCTCCTCGCACGGACCAAGTCGTTTCGCACGCAACGTCTTCAGGAAGCAATCAAGTTTGGTGAGCAGTTAGCGATTGTTAGAGGAATCGTCACCACCGGACTCGAACTCGAGCGTGAGTTACAAGTCAGCCTTCAGGATAATTCCAAGACGATCTTAGTCAACTCGAAACGCGAAACTCTCGCGCGCTATCTAACTCAGCTTCAAGTCTTCTCATTCACAGCTACAGATCTCGAAGTCGTGCGTGGCATTCCTGAAGCTCGCAGACGCTTCATAGATCGCGGCATCTCATCGCTCAGACCCGGATACCTGAAGACACTCTCTGACTACAACAAAGTCATCAAGCAAAAAAATCGTGTGCTGCAACTCGCGAACGAAGGTGAGTTCAGTCTTGAGAAGACAGAGGATCTGCTCGGTCCATGGAACGATCAGTTGGTCCGTTTAGGAGCGCTCATTCATCGAAATCGAGATGAGTATGTTGCGGGTTTGAATGCAGTGCTCGAACGCCATTTATTCGAACGGAGGGACGTTACAACCCGTTACGTCTCATCACTTGAAGGCAAAGGAGATCTGACGGATTACGAGTCGCTTTTGCGGTCCAGAATTGCTGCTCGACTGCCCGCGGAAGTCTCTGCCGGGTATGCGCTGATCGGTCCGCACAGAGACGATTTGGAGGTGCTTCTGGACGGCCGGGAAATCAGGGTTTACGGAAGCTCCGGACAGCAACGTAGCGCATTGTTACTATTAGACTTAGCGGCGATTTCGTTGTATAATTCAACCGTCAATGACCATCCGGTTTTCATCATCGACGATGTCGACGCCGAACTGGATGAAAGTAGGATAAAACGCCTCCTGGAATATCTTGAGAATCGCACGCAGACCTTCATCACCACTTCAAAACGCTCCCACGTTGAAGGTTTCTTTTCGAGGGCCAATGTATACGAGATTGAGGACGGTAAAGTGTGCCACAGCAGGGTCGGGCCCTCACTCGCGATCGGCGGTCCAGGGGCTTGATATGTGTATAGGAGAGACTATTGGTATCAGCAGGAACTAATTTAACGCAAAAGAACAGTATGGCTTACGATTCAACATCGATCACAGTTCTCGAAGGGCGCGACGCAGTGCGTAAGCGTCCGGCGATGTATATCGGGTCGACCGGAGAGATCGGTCTGCACCATCTTGTGTACGAGGTGGTTGATAATTCGATTGACGAAGCGCTGGCAGGTTTTTGCGACTCGGTTGACGTCACTATTCATCTCGACAATTCGATCACGGTTATTGATAACGGACGCGGTATTCCCGTCGACGAACTGAAGAAGGAAAAGCGATCCGCAGCGGAAGTCGTCATGACCAAGCTTCACGCCGGCGGCAAGTTTGACTCAAACGCTTACAAGGTTTCGGGTGGTCTACACGGCGTGGGCGTGTCGTGCGTCAACTTCCTTTCCGAAAAACTGCATCTCGAGATCTGGCGCGACAGTAAAACTTACGAGCAGGAATACGCACGCGGGATTCCGGTTGCTCCACTCGCGCTAACGGGAAAGACGCGCAAGCGCGGAACGAAAGTCACCTTTAAGCCCGATCCGCAGATCTTTACCGAAACGTCATTCAGCTTCGACAAGCTATCAGAACGCCTGCGCGAAAAGGCATTCCTGAACAAGGGAATCCGGATCACGATCAAAGACGAGCGCGAGGAACCCGAGCGTTCGCACGAGTTCTACTACAAGGGCGGAATCGCGGAATTCGTTAAGCACCTGAACAAGAACAAGTCGACGCTGCACGACAAACCGATCTACTTCGAAAAGGAAGGCGAGAATCTCTCGATCGAGGTCGCCATCCAGTACAACGACGGCTACGACGAAAAGGTCTACTCGTTCGCGAACAACATCAACACGGTAGACGGAGGTACGCACCTCTCGGGATTCCGATCCGCGTTCACGAGAACGATCAATGCTTACGCGCAGTCGTCCGGCCTCGCGAAGAACTTCAAAGGGTCTTTGACGGGCGACGACGTGCGCGAGGGTTTGGTGGCAGTGATTTCGGTGAAACTGCCGCAGCCGCAGTTTGAAGGCCAGACAAAGGGCAAGCTCAATTCAGACGTGAAGGGCGCTGTCGAGTCGTTTCTGAACGACCGGCTGACGGAGTTTTTCGAGCAGAACCCGCCTGTGGCGCGAAAGATTGTCGGAAAGGCACTAGACGCGGCGCGGGCGCGTGAAGCGGCTCGCAAAGCCCGGGAAATCGTTCGTAAGGGCGCGATGGGCTCGAGCATGTTGCCGGGTAAATTGGCCGACTGCCAGGAGCGCGATCCTCAGCTTTCCGAAATTTACATCGTCGAGGGGGACTCGGCCGGCGGTTCAGCCAAGCAGGGACGGGATCGAAAGAACCAGGCCATCCTGCCGCTAAAAGGCAAGATTCTGAACGTCGAAAAGGCGCGCTTCGACAAGATGCTTGGGCACAGTGAAATCAAATCGCTGATTACGGCCCTGGGCACAGGCATCGGCAAAGACGACTTCGATATCAACAAGCTCCGATATCACACGATCATCCTGATGACGGACGCCGATGTGGATGGTTCGCACATCCGGACACTGCTTCTAACGTTCTTCTATCGCCAGATGCCGGCGCTCGTCGAGGGTGGACACGTCTATATCGCTCAGCCGCCGTTGTTCAAAGTAAAGCGGGGTAAGAAAGAAGAGTACATCAAGGACGAAAGCTCGATGATTCGGTACCTGATGCGTCAGGCGACGGGCGATATGACCGTCAAGCCAGCAAACGCTGGACAGCCGATTGAAGGGCGTGAGTTAGCAAAATCGCTCGAAAAGATGGTTGATTTTAAACGTTACTGTGAGAGGGCTGCTCGGCGGCTTGGTGGCGATGCTCACATGCTGAACGTGCTGCTTGAATCGTTAGGTGGGCGCAAAGGTGTTCTGCGCAAGGAGGATCTGAATCTGCGAAAAGTCTTCCAGGACGAAGACTTGATGGCGAAAATCGAAGGCGCGCTGGATAAGGCCGGTTACAAAACCGAGCTTACCAGTGACGAAGAACACGGGCTGTGGGAGATCGAGACGACAACCAACACCGGTGTGAATCTCGTCATCGACTGGAACTTCGCCAGCTATGTTGAGTTTCAAAAGGCTGTCGAGCTGTTCAAGAATCTTGAAGACGAGCTTGCGGCGCCGTTTATCTCGGGTGAGAACGGAGCGAGCGAAGAAATTCCGACCCGCGAGGCGCTGCTCGAGAAGGTGTTGACGGCAGCGAAGAAGGATCTTTCGATTCAACGTTATAAAGGGTTGGGCGAGATGAATCCCGAGCAGCTTTGGGAAACGACGATGGACCCGGCGAAGCGCACGCTGTTGAAAGTCAGGATCGACGACGCCGTTGAAACCGATGAGATTTTTACGGTTCTAATGGGTGATGCGGTCGAGCCACGGCGGAAGTTCATCGAAACCTATGCGCTCGACGTTCGAAACCTCGACGTATAGCCACAAAAACGCACAAACAAAGCCACAAAAAGGCGCAAAGGAAAACTGATTTATGTTCCTTTGTGCCTTTTGTGTTCTTATGTGCCTTTTGTGTACTCCCGAAATCGTTCGACGCGAAAGCGAGAGAGTTGGATCGGTTCGTCACGGCCGATGCCGGCTTTGCGGGTGGCGATGTCGACCTGGTGTTCGGCGTCGTTGATTCCGGGGATGTCGGGGAGGAGTAAACCTCTGCGGGAGCCGCTCTCATCTTCCACAATCACGCCAAAGACGTGCGGGTCCAATTCTTCCATCGTCGTGGGTTCAGGCGGGTGCAGGACGTCCACCGAATAACGCAGGTTCGATAACTCATCTTCGGCGACCGCGTCGAACCTCGGATCGTTCGTTGCCGCACTGATCGCGTTCGCAACGATCTCCTCCGCGAGCGTGTCTTTCACGGGCTCAATCGTCCCGATACAACCGCGCAGATCTCCGTCCAGCGTTTTCAAAGACACGAAGCACGGTGCGCGCGCCGCGAGAAGACCTCCGCGCGCCGCAGGATGAAGCACCGTCCCAGAACGAACAAACTCCTCCACTGCCTTGCGAGCCAGTGCTGCCGGATCCGTCTCAAGCTCCGAACTGCCCCGCTGATGCGTTAGTTGCGCGACCAAATACCCAACGCCAAAAGGTGCTTCGTAATTCAGCACCTCACACGACAGTGGTAAATCGGAGCTAACGCCGATCGCAACCAGCATCGACCGGTACCCACACTCACCCGCCAGTTTTCGCAGATTGTGATCGATGTCGACGATCCTCTGCGGAACGTTCGAACGCAGCGCGTCCACGACTTGTTCATCAAACACGTGCGCATTTGGGTTGTACCCGGCGGGTGCCTGTGGTTTGAGCCGGTGACTCAAGTCGCCACTGGCGATGAAAGCGACGCGCCGTCCAACCTGATCGATCGCATTCCTGATACACGATCCAAAACGAACGTGATCCTCGTTGGAAAGAAAGCTGTAGCCAAGAGTCACGACTCTGCCTTCCCAACCGTTTTGCAGCAGGAAATAAAGTGGCACTGCCGTGCCGTGATCGAGCTCGCGCTCACGCAACGTCGACACGCAATAGTTTTGCGAAGCGGCAGCTTTTTTGATCGCGCCCAACAACTCCTCGTCAACTTCGAGAGCGAAAGTCGTTTCAGGTGCGTGGAAGTTTGCGAAGTCTCCGTAAACTTCGGGTCCGTCGTAAGCAACAAACGAATCGACTTCAAGCGGAGCATGCGGCGAAATCATGACGACTGACTCCGCGCCGCTATCGATCAGCCGCCTCGTGAGTTCTGCCATCGCATCGATCGAATCGACGACGCCGGCGATCGACTCGCGACCGACCTCAGGCACCATGATCGGTGGATGCGGAGCAATACCGGAAAAGACTAGAGAGCTCTGGGTCATCGCACGTCTTTCGTGTTTTGGAGGGAACGGCTTATTCTACGCTCCGGAGAACCTGGTCACAACATGAAGCATTATGACCTATTGATTGTCGGCGCCGGCCCCGCGGGGTCTTTTGCCGCAGACCTACTCGCCAAGGGTGGCGCGAGCGTGGCGCTCTTCGATGGTCGTCCGGAAGGCGAACCAAAAGCGTGTGGTGGCGGTGTGACGGCGAAAGCGTTGAAGGCATGGCCGCAGTTGTTGAATGCGGTCGGCCGCACGATACACGAGCTCGACCTGTATTCGCCGTCAAGCAAGAAACTTCACCTCGAGCTGGAAGAGCCTTTTGCGATCTACTCGCGTATCGCATTTGATTGTTACCTGCGCGATCGCGCACGAGACGCGGGCGCGCACGTCATTTCCACCAAGATCTCGGCGAGAAAAATTGAGCGCGCCGAGCATGGGTGGCGACTCAAGAGCGATAGCGGAAACGAGTGGCAGGGTTCTTTGTTGATTGCCGCGGACGGCGCAAACAGCGGTATCGCAAAAATGCTCGCGGGAAAACTTCCGCCGTCGGATATGGAGGTCGCATTTGGTTATCGCGCACCGCTGCCGTCGAACGGCACGGCACCGACAGTCGTTGTGTTTCTGCCCGGATGGGTTGGTTACGCGTGGGCGTTTCCTCGTCCCGACCACATTTCGTTCGGCATCGCAACGACGCAAGACGCCTTCGAGCACGAACCGCTCGACGACTTGCTGTGGCGGTTCATGATTGGTTACTACCATCAATCCGAGGGCGCCAAAGTTAACTTTTGGGAAGACACGGATACGACTGCGACAGCCCGTATACGCGCGCACCTCGACTCAACCGCCGAACGTTACGCGGCGCGCATTCCAGGTCTGGCAGCAGAGACGTGGGACCAGCGAACGACGTGCGGCGACGATTGGGCCTTGCTCGGCGATGCTGCTGGTTTCGCTGATCCGGTCACGGGCGAGGGCATTTATTATGCTTTGCGATCTGCGGAACTGTTGGCCCAGGCTTATGTGAGCGGCGACTTCTGTTCTTATGAACAACTGTGGCGTGCAGACTTCGGCGCCGAATTGCGTCGCGCGGCCCAGATGCGCCGGCGTTTTTACGGAAACTTCTGGGGGGCGCCGTTCACGGAACGCATGATCGAGTTTGCGCGCGGGCATCGTGGTGTGAAGCGAGTGTTGGGAGATCTCGTCGCCGGCGAACAGGGATACACGGATCTCAAAAAGAAACTCGTGAAGAGAGCGCTCCGGCCTGTCTAACATCTAAACAGCATGTTTTTAATTTTCATGATTCTCAGTTTGAGTGTGCCGCAGCAGCCGCGTGAGGTTGTTGAAGCTTACGAGGTGTGCCGGCGGTTTCAAACGATCATCGCGGAGGATCTCGATTTCGATCGCGCGTTTGAAGCGACGTTCACGAAGAGCCCGACGCGGCGCAGAGAGATAGCGATCGCGGAAGGAGAGTTTGGTGATATCGACCTGGCGCGGGTTGATGATGCTTCGTTGATCGACGCGTTCAAGAGTCGAATGCAGATACTTTATCTGATGATGCCGTTGATGAGTCCTGACAGTACACGGGAAGAGGCACTGTTCTTTCCGCCGCGGATAAAAGCGATATTCGATCGGAAGCCACCAAAAGCGGCGAGCAGGTTTCACGCGTACTCGCTTCAGTTGAAGCGCGACGTCGCGTACCTGCGCGCGCATCTTGAGCGACTAGCCAAAGATCATCCGTCTGTTGCTGAACGTATCCACAAGTTCAAAAAGGAAGCGCTTTCGGAGAAGTTCGAGCCGCCGGCGAACGACATCGTTAAGCCACTCACTGCGTACAGCAGAGGAAGAGTTTTAGGTCTTGATGAACCTTATTATCAGATTGGTAGTTACGCGGTGGTTCGTGAAGGGAATGACATGAGGATCATCGGAATCCGCTTCTTCACACGACTGTTTTAGGCCACAAAAAGGCAACAAAAAGCACACAAAAAACCGCTTTTACTAGCAACTGCTCTTTAGGGCAGCCTCAATTTGGATTTTAGCGGGAATTTCAAATTAGGAACTAACCCTCTTTATGTGACTTTTGTCTTTTTGTGGCTTAACTTGTGCTCTTTGTGGCTAAGGAGCGAGGCGGCTGATGGACCAGGTGCCGTTGGGATCGAGTTCGTAGAGGATGCGATCGTGCAGGCGTCCAACGCGCCCTTTCCAGAATTCAATTCGCTCCGGCTTCAATCGATAGCCACCCCAATGCTCGGGGCAATCGACGTCTCTGTCGCAATACAGAGTCTCTAATTCCCGCGCGCGTCGTTCGAGAACATCGCGCCCAGCGATCACTTCGCTTTGCTCCGATGCCCAAGCGCCGATCTGACTCTCGCGCGGACGAGTTTGAAAGTATTCGCGCGACTCTTCCGCCGAAGTCCTCACGACGCTTCCCTCGACGCGCACCTGTCGCTCGAGCAGGTTCCAGTAAAACACCAGCGCCGCGAACGGATTTGCATCCAGTTGCCGTGCCTTCGCGCTGCGATAATTGGTGAAGAAAACAAAACCGTCATGGTCCACCTGCTTGAGCAACACCATGCGCGCCGCAGGTCTGCCGTCAGGCGTCGCCGTTGCGAGTGTCATCGCTTCAGCCAACGGGATGTTCGCGGCGATCGCGTCATCAAGCCAGATTTGAAACTGCCGGATCGGATCGCGATCGATCAGACTTTCGTCGAGGCCACTCATTGTTCTTCGTCTGCATTGTACGGAGCCAGTTTCTCGCGCAGCTCCGATGGAATCGGCACGGTCTCAAACGTCTCCTGATTGACTGCCGCCAGAACAAAGTGCGCCGTTGCGACGAGCTCTTCCGATCCCCTTCGACGCACTTCGAAATTCAACTTCATGGATTTCGTGCCAAACCGCGCGACCCAAACACTCACTTCCAAAACATCATCCAGCCTGGCTGCGCGATGGAAGTCACACTCGAGATGCACGCGCGGCAACCAGATCTTAAGCTCGTCGAACATCGTGCCATAATCGAGACCGACTTCGCGAAACAGTTCCGTTTCGGCAAACTCGAAGAAGTGAATGTACGCGCCGTAGAAAATGATGCGCGCCGCATCCACGTCGCCCCAGCGCACGCGTTCCTCGATCGTGAATTTTTTATGCGCCCGCATTTCTCAAAAAATCAATCAGGTTCTGGTTGAACTCGTCAGTCCGTTCGAGATTCGAAACGTGACCGGCATTTTCGATCACGACCAAACGCGAGCCCGCAATCGCGTTATGCATTTTCTCGCTGTCGGCAACCGGCGTTATCGCGTCGTCACTCCCAACAAGAATCAGAGTTGGCGACGCGATCTGCGAGAGCAGAGGCGTTTGGTCCTCTCGTTCTGCCATTCCCAATAGTGCAGACGCTGCGCCTTCGGGCCGCGTTTTCAACATCATGTCGCGAACGCGCTTCACGACTTCCGGTCGCTTGCTGACAGTTTCCGGCGTCAGAAGCTTCGGCAACATCGCATCCGCAATGCCGGCCATGCCTTCGGATAGTGCTTTTTCAGCCTGCTGCGCACGTGTTTGTCTTGCTTCTTCAGTGTCAGCCTGCGCGCGCGTGTCAGCCAGAACAAGGGCGCGCACACGCGATGGGAACTGCTTGTAGAATGCCAGCGCGACGTAGCCGCCCATCGACAATCCACCAATCACCGCTTGCGAGATTCCAAGATGGTCCATCAACCGCGCGACGTCATCGGCCATGCGGCTCATCGTTGCAGGTCCCGGAGAAGGATCGGTTTCACCAAAGCCGCGCAAGTCAGGCGTGACGACGCGATAACTGCTACTCAACACCGCGACTTGTTCATTCCACAGCGAACGGTTGAACGGATAGCCATGAATGAGTACGACCGGACGGCCCAGCCCCTGGTCTGTATAAGCCATCTGAATGTCGTCAATACGAGTTACACTCATGAATACTTTGCACGAAAAGTCATTTTTGACAGGATTTACAGGATTAGGCAGGATTCACATATAATCCTGAAAAATCATGTAAATCCTGTCTAAAAATCTCTACGCGCCGCGCGTGCGACCACTGAAATCAACTCCGTTAACTCCACCGGTTTGGCGAGATAGATCTGGAAACCGGAAGACAGCGCTCGCTCGCGATCCTCGTCTTTTGCGTACGCCGTGATCGCGACCGCCGGGATATTTTGCGTCTCGCCATTCTCGAGCAACCGGATCTTTTCTATCAAACCGTAACCATCTTCGTCAGGCATCGCAATGTCTGACACGAGCACGTCCGGCCGCTTTTGCGTGATCGCCTGAATCGCTTCGCCCGCAGACGAAACCGCGGTAACGTTCGCCTGCCTTTTCGTGAGCGCCGTTGCCATCAACGTGAGCGTATCAGAATCGTCATCGACAAGCAGAACGTTCAGGCCCGACAAAAGCTGTGGCGACTTCGCCATTTTGAATTGATCCGCATCATCGAACTCAGCGGATCCCGCGGCCGCGTCAACCAACGGCAAGCGAATCCTGAACGTCGCACCGCGACCCTGGCCCAGGCTCTCAGCCTTGATCGATCCACCATGTATTTCGACGAGATGCCGCGCGATCGCCAGCCCGAGTCCAAGACCACCATGCTGTCGCGTCGTCGTGCTGTCAGCCTGAGTGAAACGTTCAAAAACGTACGGCAGAAACCCCGGACTGATGCCCTGACCGGTGTCAGAAACGCTAATCTCAACAGCCGCTCCCACCTGCGAGACTTTCACGCACACGCGCCCGCCGCTCTCCGTAAACTTCACTGCATTCGACAACAAGTTCCAAACCACCTGTTGCAACCGGTTGGCGTCTCCGGAAATCATCGCGGGCTTCGCGTTGAAGTAAGTCTCGATCCTGATCCCCTTCGCCTCGGCCGTTTGGCGGATCACGTTGATCGCGTTTTCGATCACGGGAACTACTTCCATCGGCTGTAGCTCGAGATAAAGATTTCCCGTGATGATTCGCGATACGTCGAGAATATCGTCGACGATCTGCGCCTGCGCTCGTGCATTGCGCCCGATCGTTTCGACTGCTTGATGCACAGTCACGTCGTCGAGGTCTCCACCCTCGAGCATTCTGGACCAACCGAGTATCGCGGTCAGTGGTGTGCGCAACTCGTGTGAGACCGTCGCGAGAAACTCATCCTTCAAGCGGTTCGATTCTTCCGCGGCTTCTCTCGCGGTGCGTTCGAGCTTCAGCAGACGAACATTTTCGATCGCAACGGCCGTGAGATTTGCCCCCATGCTCATCGCCGTCACGTGTTCGGGGCGATAAACATTGGCCTCGTAACTTTGGACCTCGATCGTACCGATGATTCTTCCCATCACCGCCATCGGCACTGCCATCGACGACTGAGGCCGCAACCCATTGTCGGGACCAACGACGACGTGTGGGCGGCCGCGCTGCGACTGCATGTAATCGTTTGTGATAATCACTTCACCAGTGCGCACCGCACGACTATTTGGACCAAGCGTCGTTACTGACATCGGAGGCAATTCAGAAACATCCAGCTCGTCGCCATCGGCCCATCCGTAACACGCAGTGCGAACATCACGAATAGGGTCGTAAAGAGAAACGAAAAAGCCATTGCATGGAACAGAAACGTCCGTGAATTCCCGCAAGCCGCGAAATACGGCGGTCAGTTCTCTCGCGGTCCCGAGCGTCTGGGCCAATCCCTTGATTCGTTCGAGCATGCGTTCATATTCCAGGAGCGCACGCTCGTTCGCTTCATTCAATGCCTTTGAAGCCTGGCCCAGGGCTTCTTCCGCGTGCTCGCGTTCGGTGAGTGTCTGTCTGATAGTGGATTCTGATTCTTTAACTTCGTCCGTGGCCCGTTCGGCGCGCGCGCGAGCACGTATCTCAGCGCGAGTTACGGCAGCAAACAGGAAACTGAGAAGAATGCCGATGATGGCCGTGTATTTCAGAAGCGGTTGGCCCGAACCTTGCTCGAATGAAGCCCTGGTTGCATACGTCAATATCCATGTGTGACCGGCAACGTCGAGGGCCTTCGCATCTGAGAATAGAGGTTCATTAGCCGCTTCGTTCGTGCCGGCGCTTAGTAAATTTTCGCGCTTGATTTCCGTGCCGTCGTAGACCTGAAAAGCGACGTCGCGAGTCTTCTCCGCAGTGACGGGCTTGAGAAAATCGTCAATTCGGTAGGGGCTGTAAACATAACCAAGCAGCGCCGCACGCCGTTCGGCGACCGTAGCGAGCGGCACGCCTTTTTGATAAACCGGTACATAGATCAGGAAGCCGCCCTGTTTGTTTTCGACTTTGCGCTCCTGGATCAGCGTTACGCGTCCTGAAGCACTCGGCCTTCCGGTATCACGGGCCGTCTCCATCGCTTGCCGGCGGACCGGCTCGGTAAACATGTCGTAGCCGATCGCGTCTGTATTCAAACCTTCCTCGGGTTGAAGGTAGACGATTGCTGTGTATTCGTCGCGCGGAGGATCCTCCGGCCACACTCTGAAACCCTCAACGCCCTCGCGTCGCTTCGCGGCGATGACATCAGCGAGTTTCTCGCGACTGAAGCGGCGCGCGAAACCGATACCCTGAACTCCGGGATAGTTCTTTTCTAGTTCGATTTGTTCGACGAAGCGCTCAAACTCACCAGCATCAACCGTATGACTCGCCGCGAAGAGACCCGTGCCGGCACGCAAGAGCGTGATGGAGGTTTCAATCCGGAGTCTGATTTGATCCTGGATTTCCTGAGCGGATCTTTGGAATCGAATCAAGTCCTGGTCGCGAGTGAGCTTCGAAAAGTAGTGGTAAACAAGCAGAGTAAAACAGAAGCCCAGCATGAGGATCAGGTAGGGCAAGACGACGCGCGTTCCGCGTGACGGTGGGGTGCCCTTCGATCGACTCATCTCGCGCATGATTAATGGGATGGGGAGACGGGGTGACGCGGCGACGCGGTGACCTCGAAGTCGCCGTGTCGCCCCCTCGCCCCGTCTCCGTGCCTTTCTAACTAGCGAACTCGTCGGGTTCTTCGGCGAAGAAAATCTATCAGCACAAACTGCGACAGATTTCCAGGGTTGGCGAAATAAGCCTTGCCGTTTGTCATCGCAGACATCTGCTTTACAAAATCGACAAGGTAATAGTCGCTGGCCAACATGAATGTGTTGATCATTATACCGGCTTTGCGACAGGCTTGTACTTCCTTGAAGGTCTCGGCCATTACGAATGGATCGCCGCCCATCGAGTTCTTGTACAGGCGACGAGTGGAATCTCCCGGACGTTGGGAGGTCTGCACGAAACAAGCGGTTGGTTTGCCGTCAGTCACCATGACAATCTGCTTCATCTCTTTGCGTTGCGCCTGAAGCAGACGGCGCGAGAGTCGCAGACCTTCGGCGGTGTTGGTGTGATATGGTCCAACCTGCGTTGTCGCGAGTTTAGCGAGCGGCAGCTCTTCTGCTTCGTCGTGAAACAAAACGACTTTGAGCGAATCGCCGGGATACTGCGTGCGAATCAGGTGCGACATCGCCAGCGCCACTTTCTTCGCCGGTGTAAACCGATCCTCGCCGTAAAGAATCATCGAGTGCGAACAATCGAGCATGACGACTGTCGCGCAGGACGACTGGTAATCACACTGGTGAACGTGCAGGTCGTTGTATTCGAGATTGAGCGGCACCTTCAAACCCTCGCGCTGAATTGCGGAGAGCAGCGTGGTATTGACGTCGAGATTGATCGTGTCGCCAAACTCGTATCGTTTACTCGCGGCGGCAGCTTCGACGCCGGTCGAGAGATAGACAGTGTCGTGCCGTCCGGCCGCGCTCTTGCCAAAGCTTCCGAGCAGGTTTCGCAGCGTCTTGTAACCTAAAAAATCGAGCCCTTTTTCTGTGACTTCAAAGCGCACGTCGCGCGGGAGCGGGTCGGAAACCTCGCCTGGACCAGGGCGGCCGTTTTGCCGCGTCGCTTGTTGCGGTTGTTGTTCGTGTAGCGTCAGGTATCCTTCTTCGACGAGCCGTTCGATCAGTTGATTCAGCAGCTCTTCAAGCAGAGAACCTTTGAACTTGCCTTCGTTCTGGGCGAGCATCTCGCGAATCTGTTGCTCGTTGACGAGGCCCTGATCCATGAGTGCCTGCACCAGTGCGCGGCGGAGAGCGTCGAGCGAGGTGTCGTTGTTTCGTCGCTGGCGAGTCCAGTAGTAATCGTCGTCGTAGCCTGAGTCGAGCAAAGCATCAGACATGCTGTCCATCAACTCACCGAGATTGATGGACGAGACGTCAAACCCCTGGAACTTTGAATAGCGGTATTTCATCGTAAATCCGTACACAGATTGCACAGATGATCACAAATGAAATCTGTGCAATCTGTGTACAGTATTAACTGTATTTGCCGGTCTCAGTTAGATCGTCGTAGATCATGCCGCGACGATCTTTTCTTGCCTTGGTTACGGCGGCGTAGCTGCCTTCCTCGTTGCGCGTGATCTTGTTTTCAGCGTAGAGACCTTCAAGCGCAAGCTCGCACGCAGACACGAGCCGCTCCGTATCCGAGCGACGAAAATCAAATGGAATCAAAGCCGTTTCCGCGAGTTCAGGAACCGCCTCGATCAGGTTCATACATTCCGCTGCCGAAGCAGTGTCCGCCAGCAGCAGTTTGTTACCTTCGTCAAACCATTGCACGGTGCGCGAGAAGTCGATGCCAACAAAATAGCCTTCGAAGACTTCGCCCGCCGCACGCTTGATCAGATCGCGAGCGATGCGAGTGGCGCCGAGCTGCTCTCCCTCGTACTCCAACTCCATCTTTCCCGTCATCGAAGGAATCGCTGCATAGACGTCCGCGACGCGCGGCACGATCAACTCGTCGCCGGTGAGCAGCGCCCGTCGCTCGGCGTTTGAAACAACTGATTCCATCACCGTGATCGGCATTCGCTGCGAAACACCGGAATGTTTATCGACGTGACTGTCTTCACGTGCTTCGAACGCGATCTGCTCGACCACTTCACGAATGAACTCCGGAACGATCAGTCGATCCTGAACGTCGAAGCGATCCGTCCACGCCTCCTGGCGCGTGATCTCCATCGCGAGGGACAGCTCTTTCGGATAGTGCGTCGTGATCTCGGCGCCGATGCGATCCTTCAGCGGCGTAATGATCTTTCCGCGCGCGGTGTAGTCTTCAGGATTGGCCGAGAACATCAGCATCACGTCGAGCGGCAGCCGCACGGGATAACCCTTAATCTGCACGTCGCCTTCCTGCATGATGTTGAAAAGACCAACCTGGATTTTCCCCGCCAGATCCGGGAGCTCGTTGATCGCAAAGATTCCGCGGTTCGCACGCGGCAAGAGACCGTAGTGAATCGTCAACTCATCGCTCAGCAGGTGGCCGCCCTTCGCGGCCTTGATCGGATCGACGTCGCCGATGATGTCGGCGACGGTCACGTCTGGTGTGGCGAGTTTCTCGACGAACCTCGCATCGCGATCGATCCACGCGATGGCCGTGTTGTCTCCCTGTTGCTCCAGCATCTGGCGCCCGTACGCAGAGATTGGTCGAAACGGATCGTCGTTGACTTCCGAACCGGCAATGATCGGGATTTGTTTGTCGAGCAGATCCGTGAGCAGGCGAATAATCCGGCTTTTTGCTTGCCCGCGAAGGCCAAGCAGGATGATGTTGTGCCGCGACAAAATCGCGTTTATGAGTTGCGGAACTACGCTGTCGTCATAACCGACAATGCCGGGGAAAAGCTTCTCGCCCGTGCGAAGTTTTTGAATTAGATTCCGGCGTAGTTCGTCTTTGACCGAGAGTGTTTGATACCTGGCCGCCCTGAGTTCGCGAAGAGTTCTTGGATAATCCATATTGGGTGAGGAAGATTCTACAGGCAGCCACAAAGAGGTACAAACACGACACAAGAAAATCTAAACGACACCATCGTCGCGGAGCTTTTCGAGGTGGGCGATGACGGCTCGCTCGGCCATGCCATGAGCTTTAGGCGACACGTCGGTGTACACGCGCGCGACGATCTCCTTCGGATCCGTTACGCCGTCGCGTACGGCTTCCAAAATGTTTTTTTCACGCTCGAGACGGTGTGAAATGTATTCGTCGATCTTTTGATAAGGCGTTGCGATTGCCGGACCGTGCCCACCAAGAAGCACGGACAGGTTTGGCAACGCACCGATGCGCGCGAGTGAATCGAGATAGTCGCGCATGTTTCCCTGTGGCGGATCGATGAGCACGGAGCCGAGGCCGACGATGTTATCGCCCGTCATCAGCACACCGCGATCGGCGTCGTGAAAACAGAGATGTCCCAACGCGTGTCCGGGTGTGTGCAACGCGCGCAACTGAATTCGCGGCTCGCCGTCGAGTGTTATGACGTCGTTGTCTTCAATAAAGCGATCGACGTGGACGTCGGAGAGTCCCGCGGCAGTCTGCGCGTGTGCAGCAACAGGAATATTGCCTCCCAGGTGCGACTTCAAAGCGTTGACGCCGCCGACGTGATCCGGATGTAAATGCGTCAGGATTATTTCGCGTACGCGCCGGCCTTCGGCGATCATGTCGTCGACACACGCCGCGAGCGCTTGCTGTTCGTCTTCGTACGGTGATCCCGGATCGAAGATCAAGATCTCTTTTGAGTTGTGAACAAGGTAGCAGCACGTATGAGTTGCCGGCGGCCGCGTCGGCGTGCGTACGGGAAAACAGATGTAATTCGGGCGAAACGTAATGCGACGCTCGGGAACGCCTCGAGCTTCAGGAATCGATAAAAAACGATCGACGAGATCAGCCGCTATCCCCCCCGCCAGGGTTCGCAAAGCGTGTAGTGTCGGCGGCACTGCGACGACTTGATCCTGAAGCCAGCGATCGTATGCGTCGCGCGCAGTTAACCACTCACCACTGGTCAGCTCACCAGCGATCACGTTTGGTTCCTGCTTCGGTGGGCAGTTGACGAGAAAGAACCACGTGTCAAAGCGTCTGAGGTTGAAAGGCGGCGTCACCCAGCGGCCGGTGTAAGTGAAGTCGTTCGCGTCGAGGTGAAGCTCATAATGTTTCAGCAGCGCGGACCAGCGTATTCGTCCGGCTTCGAGATCGTCGAGCAGTGAAACTCTTTGACCTTTGGTTAGCGTCTCGCCACCACGAACGACGAGCACGCCCAACTCTTCAAACAACTCACGCGCGGCGCCGCTGATCATCGCGGCCGTCTGCGGGTTTGGCGCGTTGCGCACGTCGACCTCTGCATCGTCCGCGTCGATCTGCCCACCGGGAAAGGCGTGAAAACCGCCCAGAAACGCGAGCTTATCGCTACGCTTGACCCAGAAGATTTCCGGGTTTGACGGATCGGTATTCTGCCGTAGAAGGATTATTGCCGCGGCGTCTTTGGGAGTTGCGGGTGCTGGGCGGACGTCGGACATTGCTTAAGACCAGCGGAATCTTTCACCGTCGCCAGGACCCCACGGAACACCGCGCATGTGATAGCCACCCTCTTCCCAGAAGCCGGCTTGATCGTGCTCGAGGAAGCGCACGCCTTTCACCCACTTCGCAGACTTCCACGCGTAGAGCTGCGGAATGATCAAACGCACCGGGCCGCCGTGATCGGGTGGGATCGGCTGTCCGTCGTGCGACCACGCTAAGAGCGAATCGTCGTTGAGGAAATATTCAATCGGGACGTTGGTGGTCCAACCGTAGTCGTGAGCCAGCGCCAACACAAACTTCGCTTCGGGTTTGACGCCTGCGAGCCGGGCGATCTCTTTTGTCGGAACACCACCCCAGACGTTGTCGAGTCGCGACCATCGCGTGACGCAGTGAAAGTCGGCATAGACGCGCACGGCGCTCAGTTGCATGAACTCGTCGAGTGACCACTTCTGCGGGTGTTCGACTAAACCGTCAACTTCGAACGACCACGTCGCGAGATCGATCTCGGGCGTGCCGTGTGCGTCGAGCACGGGCCACTTTTTCGTACGCGACTGCCCCGGCGGCATGCGATTGTCGCGCTGCGTGTCGGGACTGATGATGATCTCGGGATCGTCGATCTCTTCCGGTTTGCGCGGGTTCTCGGTTTGGTATTTCGGATCGTGGAACAGGTTATCTAAAAAACTCATGATTTAGTTAAAACCGTACACAAATGCCACAAATCGATTTGTGTAATTTGTGAACGGATTTTATTTCTTCGCTCGCCTCTCCGCGAGTGCGATCAACTCCTCGGGCATCCATTTGCCGATGCCCTTGGCCTGGGCTTCGTTGATGCCGACGTTGCGATCGTGCCACTCGTCACGGTCGCCTTCGGGGCCGCGCGCGCGTTCGTAGTTCTCGGTTTGTTCCAGGCTCAGAAGAATTCCGTCCATCACTTCTTTCCAATTCTGAAACTGGATTCCGCGCCGCACGATCGGCAGCCCGGCAGTCCAGTCTTCTTCGGGCGCGCGGTCGTCCTGCTCCGGGATCGTAAGATTGTGCAACGGCGGAAATGGTGCTCCCGAAAACTCTTTTACCAGCGCGTCCTTGAGCTGCTTCAACGACCAATCGGAATGCTCATGACGCAGGCCCTGGGCGCGTCGAAAAATGTCCGCGACTGTAGACTGTTGTTGACTCATGGAAGCAAATACCTTACACGCCTGCGAGCAATAAGCACAACTACGAGCAGGCCAACCGTCACCGCCGCCGAGAACAAACAGTACTGGCAAAACTCACGAATCACGAACGCCTGCAAATAAATCAGCCACAGACTCACGAGAAACATGGCCACGACGAGCGGCATCAACAACGTCGCCGCGATCCGATATCCAAACGCCGCGAGCGTAGCGAGAGCGAAGACAGCGAAATATGCAGCCGCGCCAATCATCGCCAGTGGAACGCCCGCCACAACAGCATAAGGACTGCTCAGCACTTCCGAGCAGCCCGAAATTATCGTGCACTTTACAGATTGACCAGTGACGTGTTCGACCGTGAGGTAAATCGCGTCAGCGAGACCCAGGAGTGATAACAATGCCGTAATCGCGTAGAACTTTTTCATTGGCGATTACTTACGCGCACTCTCGATCTCCTTCTGAATCACGACGCGCAGCTTGTCGGCCTGGATGAGAGTTTCAAACGGCACCTCGCGGTCGTTGAGAAAAAGTGTCGGCGTTCCCTTTACGCCAAGCGAGTATCCCCGCTTGCCGTCGAGGAATATTCGTTGGGCGATGGCGTCGCTTTCGAGGTCGCGCTTGTAGCGCTCAACGTCAAGACCGATTTCTTTTGCGTAACCCTCGAAAGTCGGTCGTGAATCGAACGAGTCTTTCCAATCCTTCTGATGATCGAAAATCATTTTGTGCATCTCCCAGAACTTACCCTGGGCTCCGGCTGCTTCAGCCGCAGACGCAGCAATGAGTGCATGGCGATGGGCCGGGACCAACGGAAACTCGCGAAACGTCACGCGCAGCTTGTCGCCAAACTCCTGTTCCATCTGTTCGAGTATCGGATGGAAGATGCCGCAAGGCGGACACTGAAAGTCGCCAAACTCCTCGAGCTGCGCCGGAGCATTTGCCGGGCCACGCGTATTCGCAGGTTCTGCTCCCGGGACGCCTTTGTTGGCAACGGGCTGAGTGGTTGCTCCCTGTGGATCCGGTGACGCGCTCGCTGAATTTGCAGGTGTAGAAGCGGGCATTGAACGAGTCAAGTACCAGGCGCTGCCCAATGCGGCGCCGAGGACCGCGAGAATCAGTAGGAATGGCAGTATTCGTTTCATATCGTTTTGAAAGAATCCTCAAACTGCGGCGGCCAGAGTTGCCGCCAATGAGCGGAAAATATCACGACCATCGCTCGATCCGAGCAGGTCTTCGCAAGCACGTTCGGGATGCGGCATTAAACCCAGCACGTTGCGCTCGCGGTTACAAATCCCAGCGATGTTATCACGCGACCCGTTTGGGTTCGCTGCATCCGTCACGGTTCCCTCTTTGTCGCAGTAACGAAAGACGATCCGCTTCTCTCGTTGCAGCTCGGCGAGCGTGTTGTCGTCGCAGATATAGTTACCTTCGGCATGCGCGATCGGGATACGCAGCACAGTTCCTGACTTTAGCTCATTAGTAAAAGGACTGTCAGACGTCTCAACACGCACATAAATGTGTTCGCAAATGAAGTGGAGATCGCGATTGCGAATCAACGCGCCAGGCAGCAGGCCGGCTTCGCACAGGATCTGAAAGCCGTTGCAGATCCCAAGCACTAACCGCCCGCTCTCGGCAAACTTCCTGACCGAATTCATCACCGGCGAAAAGCGGGCGAGAGCACCCGCTCGCAGGTAGTCGCCGTAGGAAAACCCGCCGGGAAGTATGACGGCGTCGTACGTCGACAAATCTGTTTCACGGTGCCAGATGAAGTCGACGGGCTGGCCCACGTGTTTTGAGATCACGTGGTAGGCGTCGTGATCGCAATTGGATCCTGGAAAAACGATAACTCCGAATTTCACGCTTCTATCTCCACGCGGTAATCTTCGATTATGGGGTTCGAGAGCACTTCGCGCGCCATCTTCTCGATGGATTCGCGCGCCTGTTGATTGTCGAGCGAGCCGTCCAGCGAAATCTCGAAGTATTTACCCTGCCGAACGTCCGAAATACCCGAAAAACCGAGTAGTTCGACAGAATGTTGGATGGCTTTTCCCTGCGGATCGAGCACTCCGGATTTCAGGTTTACATAAACTTTGGCTTTCATCTCATTCCTTCGGCGCTACGGTTTAGTTCACGGTTGATCTTGACGAGGTTAGTACCGAAACGCGTAGCGTCGGGTGAACGTGGAGCATCCCAAATCCAAGAATATCTTGTTGATCGCAGGTGACCCGACGCTACCGCGTTCCGGTACTGACCTCATCCAACCATCATCGTGAACCATAACAAAGCATTGCTTAAAAAGCAGTTGTTGGAATAATATCTCCGCCTCGTAGCCTATACTTCCCGGCTAGACCCGAGTTCCCAACAGGAGAAACTTATAATGCAAAACCCTTCGCCCGTTCAAACCGCCACTAAATCCAGTACAGGGCTCGATGAAAACATTGCAGCATTGCTGTCGTACGTTTTTGGTTGGGTTTCAGGGTTGATTTTCTTCCTCATCGAAAAAGACAGCCGCCTGGTCCGATTTCACGCGATGCAATCGATCTTGTTGAATGCGGCAGCGCTGGTTGTCGGCATCGTCCTGTGGTTTGCATGGATGATAATCGCGCTGATTTTCAGTCAGATTTCCGATGTCCTGGCCGGGTTGGTCAGCTTTGTTCTCGGCTTGCTGATCTTAGTCTTTTATATTGGTCTCCTGATCGCCGTCGTGTTCTGCTTAATCAAGGCTTACCAGAAGCAGTATTTCAAGCTGCCGGTGCTTGGGAACTTCGCGGAAAAGTTTTCGGCGAAATAGCTATGGACAGTTGGACGAGGTCAGTACCGTAACGCGGCTTTGCACAAAAATCGAGTTTAGATGGAAGTCTTTCCTCTGCGGCCCTCTGCGTATCTCTGCGTTCTCTGCGTTAATGGGCCTTTCAACGCAGAGAGCCGCAGAGATACGCAGAGCCCGCAGAGAAAACAAATCAGATTTGCCACTTTTTGTGCAAAGCCCCGTAACGCGGTAGCGTCGGGTCAGTCTCGGACTTACGATATTCTTCATAATTGAGGTTGCCACGGTTGACCCGACGCTACCGCGTTACGGTACTGACCTCGTCCAACTGTGGCTCCTGACTTTAAGGCAAAGTCGACTTATGACCTAGGCGCTGTCAAAGACCCGCCGGTAGATCGCGTCGACGTTGCGCAGATAGTGGTTCAGCGAGAAGACGCGGTCTATATCTGTCTCCGATAACTGCGATCGGATGTCTGCGTCAGACTTCACCAGCTCCTGAAAGTCGCGGTTCTCGTCCCAAACTCTCATCGCATTGCGCTGCACGTAGTCGTAAGCGGTCTCGCGCGAAAGGCCTTTGTTTGTTAACGCGAGCAGCAGTTGACCGCTGAAGATCAAACCCTTCGTCGCGTTGAGATTCTCGAGCATGCGCTCGGGATAGACCACGAGGCCTTCGATCAACCCGATCGCTTTTTGCAGGATGTAATCAAGCGCGGTGCTCGAATCGGGCAGGACCACGCGTTCCGCCGACGAATGTGAGATATCGCGTTCGTGCCACAGCGCCACGTTTTCCAGGCCGACGATGCTGTTCGCGCGGATCACTCGCGCGATGCCGCAGATGCGTTCGGAGATGATCGGATTGCGCTTGTGTGGCATCGCACTCGAGCCCTTCTGACCCTTCGCAAACCGCTCCTGCGCTTCACGAACTTCCGTGCGCTGCCAATGACGAACGTTCAGCGCAAACTTCTCGAGCGACGAGGCGATAATCGCGAGTGTCGTCAAGTACTCGGCGTAGATATCACGCTGGATCACCTGCGTCGAAACGGGCGCTGCCTTCAAACCGAGCCGGGCGCAAACACTTTCCTCCACCGAAGGATCGAGATGCGCAAACGCGCCGACAGCGCCACTGATCTTTCCCACGGCGACTGCATCTCGTGCACGCAGCAACCGCTCGCGATTGCGGCGCATTTCGTCGTACCATAGCGCGAAAGTCAACCCAAACGAAGTCGGTTCCGCGTGAATGCCGTGCGTTCGTCCAACCTGCGGCGTGTCTTTGAACTCGAACGCACGTCGCTTTAAAACGTCTATCAACGCATCGACTTTTTTCAACAGGATGTCGACCGAGTCGCGCAGCAACAGCGCGTTCGCTGTGTCGACGACGTCAGACGACGTCAGACCGTAGTGAACGAACCGGCTCGCTTCACCGATCGACTCCGCGAGGTTTGTCGTAAACGCAATGACGTCGTGGTTCGTAGTCTTCTCGATCTCATTGATCCGCTGCACTGAAAACTTCGCGCGCGCTTTGATCTGCTCCAGCGCATCGCGCGGGATCGTGCCCATCTCTGCATGGACCTCGCAGACCGCGATCTCCACGTCCAGCCATTTCTGAAACTTGTTTTGCTCTGACCAGAGCGCGCCCATCTCGGGCAATGTGTAACGTTCGATCATCCTAATCTTTCAACAAAGTCGAGTTCACAAAATAACGCGCCAACCGCCACTGCCCATTCTCCTCGATCAGCGTAAAGTTCTCCATCCCATCGCCACGTTCAAAATGCGTCTCGTACGACAGTATGAAAACATGACCCTTCAACACGCCGCCGGAGTTTTCCTGCTCGGTCGCGCCATTAAGCGTTCGCGATTCCACCCGGCCAAGTTTTGTCCGCAGGGTCCTGAATGTCTCGTTTGACTTCTCGAGAGTCGTGTCTTGTTTCCAACGCTCCGACGACTCGAGGTAGATCTGGTCGTAACGTTCCTGCGCGATCAGCTCGGTGACGTTTGTTACCACGTCCTGCACCTCACCAGGCACGCGTCCGCGGTACACGCCTTCATCACATGCGGCTAGTGTCAACAACAGCAAACACGCGACCAATTTACAAAATTTTTGCGCCTGAAGAGATTCGTGGGAACTGCTCATACCTCTATCCAGGGCGTTGGCTCCTTCGGATAGGACAAACTGACTTCGGTGAAACCATAAAAGAGCGGCGCCCGCTCCTGCAACGCGACTTCAGCGTTGATCTTGGCGAGGTACGGGTTGTTTGCGCGCTGTGAGAGGTGGGCCAGCACGATGTATTTGGCGCACCCGTCAAAGCCCTGCCTTATCCAATCGGCCAGATCTTCATTCGAGAGGTGGCCCAGGCGCGAGAGAATCCGTTGTTTGAGATCCCAGGGATAGTCGTCGCACGCCTTGAGCATGTCGCGGCTGTGATTCGACTCGATCACGATTGCAGCACAACCGCGCAGACGTTCGGTGACGAGTGTCGTGATATGTCCGAAGTCCATCACCGTGGCAATCTTGACACCCTGGTGCGTGGCGGTGAAACCGAAATTGTCGACGGCATCGTGAGGAATCGTGAAAGGGTGAAAATCGATCTCGCCGATCCGAAAATCTTTGCTCGACTCGATCTCCTCGACTCGATCGCGCAGTGCTTTAGCGCGCCGGCGCGGTTCTTCGGCGTTGACGTTGAACCTTTCACTTACATAAGCGTCCAGCGTTTTTCCGGAAATGTAAACGGGACAATCAACCGAACCCAGCAACACGCGCAAACCACCGGCGTGATCGCCGTGTTCGTGAGTGACAAGAACCCCGTCGAGACGTTGCGCATCTTCGCCGACCATCGCGAGCCGGCGTGCAATCTCTTTCGCGCTCATTCCCGCGTCGACAAGCACACGCGTATTGCCGGCAACGATCAAGACTGCATTGCCAGTTGAGCCACTACCTAAAACGGTAAGTTTCATAGCTACAAAAAGGCACAAAAGAAACAAAAAGAGAAACGAACGAAAAGTTGACCCTAACTATATCAGAGCCTTTGTTTCTTTTGTGCCCTTTTTGTGGCTAGATGAAAAGGCGGGAGCGATCGACGTGGAAGCCGTTGAGATTTCCCAACACGCCGAGCGCGAGTGTTTCTGATTTGAAGTAGGTGCGTGCGACTTCCTGAAGCTGGTCGACAGTTGTATCGCGGATCTTTTCGATGACCTCGTCGGGTGAGATGCGGCGGCCGTGAATGATCTCTTGTCGCGCCAGCGTACCGGCGCGCGCGCTTGACGACTCGAGGCTCAACAAGATCGACGAGATGGCCTGGTCCTTCGCGATGAATAGCTCTTCTTCTGTAACGCTGTTTCGCACCACTTCTCTCAGCTCGCTGAGCGAGAGTTCTAAAACGTCTTCGATATATTCGGGAGACGTTCCCGCGTAGATGTTGAAAACGCCGACGTCCGAAAACGCGCTGCCCGCCGCGCCGACCGAATACGCTAAGCCGCGTTCCTCGCGAATCTTCTGCCAGAGACGGCTTGAAGTTCCTCCGCCGATGACCGAACCGAGAAGACTTGCCGCGTAGCGATCGTTGCTGAGCGCGTGTGGCCACGGCGTTGCGAGCACGAGATGAGCTTGTTCGAGTTCACTCTTCTGCTCGATCAGAATCGGAGCCGCGGGTCGCGGCCGGCCGTGATCGAGTCCGTGTGGTCGTGCGGCTGTACCGCTTTCACAACCGTCAAACGCCACGCCGACGAGTTCAACTAAACGTGCGTGATCGACGTTACCTGCGGCTGCCACGACGAGATTACTGTAAGAAAACTCTCGTGCGTGAAAACCAACCGTTGTTTTGTGATCGAACGTCGGTACAGTTTTTCTCGTGCCCTCGATCGGACGCCCGAGAGGTTGATTCGGAAAGTACGCGGCGTTGAAGAGCTCGCCGAGGAGTTCATCGGGCGTGTCCTCGACCATCTTCATTTCTTCGAGGATCACCTTCTGCTCGCGTTCCAGGTCTTCCTGGTCGAAACGGGGATGCGAAATCAGGTCGGCGAGCAAATCTATCGCTTGCGAGAGTGCCGTGTCCGCAACCTTTGTGGTGAAGCCTGTCATCTCATGGGTCGTATAGGCATCCAGGTTTCCCCCAAGGCGGTCAGTCTCAACGGCGATATCCCGGGCAGTGCGGTGCCGGGTGCCTTTGAAGACGGCGTGCTCAATAAAATGGCAAATTCCGTTTAATTCGGCCGATTCGTGGCGTGATCCCCGGCGGACCCAAATCCCCGCCGTCACCGAACGGAGCCCCGGCATATGTTCCGTCAGGACGGCGATCCCATTAGGGAGTTTTGTAGATTTAATCTCGTCTATCATTCCGTTGGAGACCCAAAATGGAGCAGAATCTGCGCCGCGGCTGAATAGGGGGTGCTGAATCCTAGCACGGCCCAAAACCGGCGGCAAATTGTCAGATTTTTGGCCGATTTTAGGGGGTTCTTACTTGACAGCGATTTGTCGCGTGGCAGACAATAACGGCCTGTTTGGGGGTTCCGGTAAGTCTCCTCGCCTGAACCAGTTTGGGCTTTCCTTCCTACGGGACTTTGGTCGCGGAGGTCTTTTCGCATGAGAAGAGCATTTGGCTTTAGTTTGTCTCTGATCGCGCTGGTGTCGTTCGTATCGGGCGACGCACTTGCCGCAAGCTCCAACAAGTCACTCGCAACTATCACCGGATCCGTTCGTGACAACAGAGGTAACCCCCTCGCCGGCGCTCTCGTGTCGCTGCTGCGTGACGGTGTCAAGACGGTTAAAGAAGCGAGGACTGATAAACAGGGAAACTTCATCGCCAAGATCTCACCCGGACGATATGGAATCAAAGCGATCGCGCTCGGATTCAGCGAAGTCGCGTTCAATGAAGTTGACGTGAAGGCTTCGCAGGAGCTGGTCTACCGCTTCAATCTCGAGCCAGTTGGTCATGGCAACACGTTGCCCGAACGACGTCGCGATCGCGATGAGGTGAAATGGGCGCTGCGATCTTCGCAACCAAAACGCTCAATCTTCCAAAACCAGGAAGGCCAGGATTCCACCGTAGCCGCAGTGACTGAGGCGACGGAAAACCCGCCCATGGAAACCGCTCCTGAGGCGCCACCAGTCGAAGCTCCCTCAGATTCAAGATCTAAAACTCGCGGCGTGTTGGAAAGTTACTTCGCAAACAGTGGCTTCGGTTCCGGGTATGTCGGAGTTAACTTCGCAGTCGCAACGCCGGTTTCAGATCAGGTCGAATTAATCTTTTCAGGTCAAACCGGGACCGCCGACGCTCCTGAGCGAGTCGAAGCAACCACGCTTTTCCGCGTTGGCGATCATCATCGCGTCGGTGTGACTGCTGCGGGAGTGCGTTTCGGCGCGCCGGTTTGGACGAGCAGGCCTAACGATCAAGACAATCTCAACGGTCAGGTTTCGTTGCGCGCCGTCGATGAATGGATCGTGCGCGACGGCATAGTGATCTTGATAGGCCTCGACTACTCGCGGTTCATCGGCGCGGGTGGCGCGCAGAGTTTCACGCCGCGATTCGGAGTTCAGTTTGACGCGAACGCACGTACGCGCGTGAAGGCCGCGTTTGCTTCCGGCGGCGATGACGACGGCATTCAAAGCGTGGCGACTTTCGAAAACGAACAAGTTGTGTTTCGTCGTCAGGCGCTGC
>DATNCH010000084.1:0-8489 GCA_035571655.1 Pyrinomonadaceae bacterium | reverse complement strand
ACCGATATTCAAACTGAGGTTCGAGATGTATGGAAAAGGACGAGCGGGATCGACAGCCTGCGGAGTAAGCACGCGAAAAATATTCTTCATGAAATACTCGGCGAGCACGCGTTTCTCGTCGTCAGAAAGCGAGTGATACGGCGCGATTACGACCCCGTGAGACGCAAGCTCGGGAAGCACCTCTTCACGCAGGCAGCGTGTTTGTTCTGCGACGAGCGGGAGCACTCGTTTGCTGATAACGCCGAGCTGTTCCGGCGGTGTCAGTTCGCCGGGCATTGGTCCAATCTCTTCAATACCCAACATCTCCTTGATGCCGGAAACGCGGACCATGAAGAATTCATCGAGGTTGGAGGAAAAGACGGCGAGGAACTTCAATTTCTCGAGCACCGGCGTGGTTTTGTCTGTAGCTTCTTCGAGTACACGCCGGAAGAACTCCAACTGACACAGATCACGATTGAGTACGGACCAGGCGAGAAAACGTTTTGGTTTTGAGTCTTTTGAGGCCTGTAATTCTGATGGCATTCGTTAATTACCCTTTGGGTTCTCTCTGTGGCCCTCTGCGTATCTCTGCGTTCTCCGCGTGCACAATCATTTAACGCAGAGCGCGCAGAGATACGCAGAGGGCCGCAGAGATTAGTCAGTTTCCGCAGCGCGCGTCGATGATCATCCGTGCTTTGCGCTCGAATTCCGCAGTCCACTCCGCGGGCGGTCGATCGCGCTCCGCATTCCGCGAAGCCGCGAATACACGAGTGATAGTCTTATTTTGTTTCTCAGCGTCGAGCAGTCGCTGAAGCTCGGCGGCGAGCAACTGGCGACCAGCTTCGCTGATGTTCGTGTCGCCGATGCTCTTCGCCGTCGTGGTACAACGGCCACCGCTGACTTCGATCGGATTTTTCTTGCGCCAAACTTCGAGCTTCGCTTTGTTTTCACTCGACTTGGAAAAGCCCCAGGTCGATCCCATGTCGCCGACGTAGTAGACCGCCTCTCCCGGTTTGCAGGCTCGCGTGTTGTCAGGATTCTTTTTTGAATCAAGACACGCGAACTTGTGGTTGTCAGTCTTAGTGTCGCCGTGATCGATGAACGCAAGCCACAGTTTGAACGCGTCGATCTCCGCGCGCGGAGCGCCATTCTGTAACAGCTTGTGTAGCGTTTCAGCGAGCGGCGCCGAATCCTTGTTGTTGCACTTCACGTCGAGCCCGCGCGCGAGCGGAAGCTCGATGCCGGCTGCGGGCTGGAACGGTGAGAAACTCGCACCCTGGAAACCCTTCGTCAGACTCTTCTCGCAATCCGGACAATTCACGTCCGCGACCCATTCATCGTCGGCAAAAAAGCCCAAGGCCTTCGAGAAGCGTGACGACAAAAACTCACCATAGATCTCACCGTTGCGCTTATCAGTCGATTGGCCTTTGAAGTGGGGTTTGATCTTGTAACGTATCAGGTTGCCGTCGCCGTCAGTCACACCGGCTACAGAGCAATGGAATTTAGGTGTGGTGCCGGCACCAGGCTTGTCATCTTTGTTCGCGACACAGTTGATCGCCTTCGCCAACCCGTTCCGGTCAACGGGCGGCGCACCGCGTCGCGGTCCTTTCGCGGGGTTGTAACCGAGCACCGGGTCGTAACCGGGATCGGGCGTTTGCCAAACTTTCGCCGTCTTTTCAGCCCGCGCTCGCTCTTCGGTCGTAAAGCAGGTCTGCTGAGCCGCGGCACGCGGAGCAAGACAAAGCGCCGCGAAGAAAATCAAAATAGTTGGGACTTTCTGATGCATTGTTTGTCCTTGAGGTCGTATCGAAGAACTTACGAAGATTCATAAGATAGCATTATTTCTGTCTTTTGTGCCTCTCTCATAACGCGGCGCAGCAGCAGTGGCTCGTCGAACATCTGCTCCAGACCACGCACGATCGCGTACTTCGGTTCATCGGCGAGGCGCACCGGCAGTTTCGTTGCTTCACGTAAATAATCAGCCAGCCCACCAAACTGCGCACCACCGCCCGTCAGAATGATCCCTCGATCGTAAATGTCCCCCGCAACCTCCGCCGGCAGCTCGTCCAACGTACTGCTAACCCCCGCGACGATCTGGCGCACCACTTCCTGCGCGACCGGATAGATCTCACCGGCCGTGATTTCGATCGAGCGTGGCATTCCCGTCAGAACGTCGCGCCCGTTGATCGGGATCTCCTTCGCGAGATCGGATGGAACGATTGCCGAAACCAGTTCCAGTTTCAGACGCTCTGCCGACCTCGCACCGACCAGCAAACCACGGTGACGTCGCACATGATTCATCAGCACGGCATTGATATTCGAACTTCCGATCCGCTCGGCGCGTGTGCGGATGATCTTTCCACCCGCGATAATCGCGACGTTCGTCGTGCCACCACCGATGTCGACAACCGCCGAAGCGTGCAGGTCATCTGCTCTGACGCCGCTGCCAAACGCTGCTGCCAATCCTTCTTCGATCATCCCGACTCGACCGACGCGCGCATGTTGCGCGGCGGTGAGCAGTGCTCGTCGCTCGACGGGTGTGACATCAGAGAAAACGCTCATCAGCGCGCGTCGACTAAAAGCGGACACTCCACCGCGCGCCTGGCCGACAAAATGCGCCAGCATCTCCTTCGTTCTTTCGAAATCCGCGACGACACCATTGACCATTGGGGCGATTACGGCAACACCGCGCGCTTCGCGTCCATATTTCTGTTGCGCTTCGTGACCGATCGCGATCACCTCGCCCGTGACAATGTCGACCGCCACCAGCGAGGGTTCGTCTACAACCACTCCGCGCCCGCGCACAGAAATAATGGTCGACGCGGACCCCATGTCAATCGCCATGGAGTCGGAGACGAGGTCCTGCAAAGCCCGCATACCCAGAAACGCTGCTGTCTTTCGCATGAACGCCATGATTATTGCTTCCTTCGGCTTGCAAAAATATCCAAGGTTGGCAGACTTGTCGATGTCGATTTTAACAATCTCATCCGTCGTTACTTAGCCTCAAAAGTCAGGATTCACACTTGGAGGAGGTCAGTACCGCAACGCGGTAGCGTCGGGTCGGTCTCAAACATACAAAGGCTCACGTATGACCCGACGCTACCGCGTTACGGTACTGACTGTATCCAACAATGATTTTCGACTACTATCCGTTGCTCAACGAATAGTCCGCGCAATCCGAAACCCGACGCTGTCACGACGCTCGTCGGGAATGTAGTGGTTTCGATAAGCGGAACGGAGGAACTCGGGTGAGTAAGTGTAAGACCCGCCGCGTCGCACACGTTCATACTCCTTCGACACGATGAGAATCGCGTCTTCCCCATCTTCTCGCACGCCGGCGGTTAAGTCTCGCTTGAACCAATTCTGCACCCATTCCCAGACGTTGCCGTACATGTCGAACAAACCGAGATCGTTTGGCTTGAGTTGGCCCACCGGCCATGGTCGTTCGTTGAAAGTGTTGCCGCTGTACCACGCATATTCGCGCAACAACTCTTCCGAAGAGCCAAAAAAGCGACTCGTGCTCGCACCGGCACGGGCGGCATATTCCCATTCGACCTCGGTCGGAAGTCGATATCCGGCGCGGTGCAGGTAATTGGTCGGGAGCTGCATCCCTTCTTTTATCTGGTCCAACGTCGGGTAACACCACTCATCTTCCGAAATGCCTTCCTGTTGGCTAAGCCAGTTGCAATACTGAGCAGCCTCAAACCACGTCATCATCACCTGCGGGGAATCATCGTCTAACTGCAAACGGGTCAAGATGGATCCGGTGCGGGTCGGATCCCTCTGACCAGCGGCTTGGGCGCGACGCTTGATTTCATGATTCGCATCGAGAAAGCGCTGAAATTGACCGACCGTGACCTCTTTCGTCGCGATCGCAAACGAGCGCGAGATGCGCTCGCGATGCAAAGCTTCGGTTTCAGTCTTGTCTCTTCCCGGCTCGTATCCCGGCGCGCCCATCGTGAACTCCACCGGTCCACGGATTACGGAAAATGTCTCTCCCTGTTTTGTGACAAACCAATTGTGCTCTTTGTGTACCTGTCCGGCCATCTCTCGATCAATCCCGCTTAGCTGAGTTCCCTGTTGCCAATCGAGTTTGCGATCCGTTAGTCCCTGACGATTGTGTCGCAGAAGCCAATCGACTGCGGAGTGCACTCCCGCATCAGGATCCTGACGGTAAAGAGCCAGGAGCCGGCTGACGAGAGCTTTTCGCTTTCCGAGAGGTATTTGATCGGAAGTGAATCCACCGAGGCTGAGGATCAGTGCGCGCCGGGCCGACGTGTCAGACTCGACCGCGAGTCGCTGAATGATGAGGTCTGACGAAATTCCAGAACTGCCGAGATCGCGAACCAGATAAGAACGCGCGCTCGGATCCGAACTGTGTCGCAAGAGCGGCCACAGCAGTTCGGACTTTCCGCGACGCGCCTGTTCTAACGCGGTTCTTACCTGGCGCTTCGCAAACGCGTCACGCTCGGCGAGACGGTCTTCCGCGGGCTCGTTTTGCGCAAGCGCACAGACCGCGAGTAAAGCCACAAAAAAGCACAAAAATGGATTTCCGGTTTTTCTAAGCATTTTTGTGCCTTTTCGTGGCTCATTTTTGTGCCTTTTGTGGCCTTACGTCAAGGATTGGGTGGTGAGAATTTTGTGTCGTCGATCGCGACGTTCTGTTTGATCTCGTCGATCTTACGGCCCCAGATACGGCCGGGCATGGACCAGTGAATCAGAAAAGGCTGTTTGACTCCATCGACCACTCGATAATCCTCATAATCCAACTGAATAGGAAGCTTTCCCAAAGCAGTGTCTGACTCCGAATAACGCCGCACGAGCAAACCACTCTTCACATCGAAGAAGAGTTTTTCCGGTGGACCACCGACCGGCGTCGCTTGAATAACGTAAGCCTCCGACTCACCCACCGGAACTCTTCCTAACACACTGAGACTTGAATACAGCTCTTCAGTTTTGAGTTCCTTGTAGAAGACTGCGTCGCGTTTCAGTTGGACCACGAGCTGTTCCGGCACCGGCGTCGCACCGTCCTGACTACTGTGTGCCCAAACGACCGTTCCATTGACGCCGTTCCTGAACACGACCTTCGGATAACTCGTCACGGTTAACAGTTTGTCAGGCGCCTTTTGATAGACCTCTTCAGGGACGAGCACGCCATCCGCGCCGATGCGAGAGCCTTTGACGGTTCGCGTCTTGATATTCTCGAGCGCCGCTGCGCCACCGAGAGCTTGCACGTACCGATCGACGATCTCTTTCACTGAAGGCAATGGCTCCGATTTAGGTGTTGGTGACGCAGGCGCCCAAAGGTTCTGCCCCACAACAGGAACTGAAACCGGAGCCGGCTTGCCGCGGTGGCAAGTGAAACAGCTAACGGCGCCCTCACCGTTGAAGCTTCCCTTGTTTATATCGCGCACCATTTGAATCATGCGCCGCGCGGCAAGTTTGGTGGGCTTGTCGTCTTTCTCGAAAGCGCTTACGACATGGCAGTAGTTGCATCTCACGCCCAGCGAGCCCGAGATGAAAGCCATAGTCGGATCCAACTGCGTCGCCTGCATTCCTTTGAAGACTTGAATGTTCTTGAATCGCTGTTCGGCCGTCTGTTGTTGCGCGAGTGAAGTTGAAGCCAAGATAAACAGAGCAATGATGATAGTCAGTAGTCGCATCGGTCAGCACCTCATCCAGGTTTCATCCGTGGGATCCGCATTCGGAACGCGCATCCCAAACTCCAGGCAATCAACCTTCCCTTGCTCGTCGCGATGGAAAGTCACTTCTCCATAGAACTGCTTCACGAAAAAACTGCTTTCCGATATCGCGAACAACTGCACCTTCTGTCCAGCACATTCCATCGTCAGCCGCCCAGCTTCATTGCGAACCACGATCTCCTTGTCTGGACGATCGCCATCGCGATATCGACCCGCAAACTCGTCGTAGATCTCTGAATCGACATCGACGACCTCTCGCAGACATTTCTCCAACAGCACGTTCTCAACCATCAACTCAAATCCAAGCTTCTCGTTGAGCGCGCGAATCGCGGACTGCTCCGGCTTGTTGAACGATTGAATGATCCCGTAGCCATGCGATTGAGCGTACGCGATGCCACAGACCTTCAGCACCGTCGCCAACCCCTGCCTGCGATACTCGCGTTTGACGCCCGTGAAACCCTGAGTGAGTCCACCCGGTACTGCCTCGAACAAACTCACATCTGAAAGTGCGACATACTCGTCGCCACGCTTCGCGATGAAATACGCCTCCGGGAGCACGTACGGCATCTCCAGCCACATCCGCGCCTCGCGCGCGTTGTACGCAGGCGGCACGAATGGACCTCGGCCGGGATCGTCCTGACGGAGAACTGTCGTAAGCTCGTAGAGTTTTTCAACACAACGAGGATCTCGAACGCGTTCCTCCGCAAAGGTAGAAATCGAAATCCCCTGCTGCTCGATTCGCTGACGTAATGCTGCGTACGTCGAAACGTCGACGGCAGAGACGTTCAAACGCACATCGAGAACTCGCGAAGACTCTTCAAATCCCTGGCCTCGCAGAAAATCGATAAGTTCGATCTCAGACGCATATTGCCGGCACGAAACGGTGATGGCTTTCGCTTCGCGCAAATCCTTCATCAGTCGATCGAACAACAGATTTCCCACGCCTCGCTTCAGCCACTGCGGATCGGTCAACAGAAACATCCGGTATCTCGGCAAGTAAACAGATTGCTCGACAGCGCCGTAAGCAATGATCTGTCTGGTCCGCGGGTTTTCCGCGACGTATTGCCGCCGGAAGTAGCGCGACGCGTCGAACTTCTCACGACGTCTCACCCAATTTTCAAAACCCGGCGTATCGTCGCCGGCGCGCGCTGAGGCGATAGCGGTAACGTTGGGCCAATCCGGATCGTGAAACTCGCGCAGTTTTGTGTTCACCTGGTTTGAGAATTGTGCATTACGCGACGGGCGCTGCTTCTTCAGATCGTCTTTGACTGAATCGACGACGCTGCCTTTGAGTCGCTGCCGCGCTGAATACAAACGCTTGTTGACTGTCGATACCGGCACTTCCAGGAATTCACCGATGTCCGCCTGCGTGTATCCATCGACGTAAAAAAGCGTCGTCACGAGGCGCTCATTCTCCGGCAGTGCGTTTATCGCCTGAAGCACTCTGGTTAAAAGTTGCTGCCTTTCAGCAGAAAAGTGTGGTCCAGGATCACCCGTGGACGTGTTGGCGCCGGCGTCGAGCGGCAAAATCTGCAAACGCTTGCAACGCAGCAGACGGTTACACTGAGTCAAGACAATGCGTTTGAACCACCCCGGGAACGCGGCCGGCTGACGAAGCTGCGCGAGCTTTTGCCACGCGACCACGAAGGCTTCCTGCGCAGTGTCTTGCGCGAGGTAGGCGTCGCCCAGCACGGCAAACGCGCAACCGAAGGCCATGTCTTGGAAGCGAATCACGAGTTCGCCAAAGGCCTCGCGTCTTACCGCTGAAGGACTATTCGGATCGGCCGCCCGCAGGACGACATTCTCGACGTCTTTCACCTACATTAATAAGAGCCAAGTTTCGCCTCGAAGCTTACCAAGCCGCGGCTTTTTTGTTGACTACCCACCTGATTCACGAGGCTTTGCCTTGAAAGTCAAGGATTCACACTTGGAGGGGGTTCACATGAGGTCGCTTATCGTTGTGTTTCCAGTCTCAGGGATTGCGGCAGTTGATGCATTTACGATTCAACATCAGGAGAGGTTTCGAATAATCTGCCGAGTTCGTAGTTTGGCCTGCATTGGCTTTGCACAAAAAGTGGCAAATCTGATTTGTTTTCTCTGCGGCCTCTGCGTATCTCTGCGGCTCTCTGCGTTGAAAGGCCCCATTAACGCAAAGAACGCAGAGATACGCAGAGGGCCGCAGAGGAAAGACTTCCATCTCAACTCGACTTTTTGTGCAAAGCCGCCTGCATTTACTTGACGCGGAAAACATTTCGCGGTAGAAGGTCACGCCGGAACCCTTGAACACGTACCCCGGAGTGCACATACACCTTTTTGAAGGGGCGATCAGAGCTGTACTCGGTGCGATTGGTGCACTACTTACAGCGCTGGCAGTGAAAGCGAATCTTTTGCTTGGCGCCATCAATAAGGCGGAAGGCAGTTTACTCATGCTCTGCGTTGTTTGTCTCATAGCCGGTGCCAGCGAGCGGCTTGTACCATCCCTAATTCAACAGTTCGAGGGATTTTTCGCCAAGGGAATCACAATGCCTGATGGTCCCGTAAAGACTGGCCCACGCAAGAAAAATCAAAAGAACCGCTAAAGCAATGCAGGACTCAAAGTTCTCAGAGATTGCGGAACGAGCGAGTCTGAGAGGCGTCAAGTTCATTTACAAAACTGCTTCCGCTACAGAAAACTTCAGAGCGTACGCGTTTGACTATTTATGGGCCTTCTACTGTATTTGGTCGACATCCGTGCCGGGAAAGTTTCAGCGTGCCGTTTTTGACATGGGCCAACAAATGGTTCGTCGCTGGAATCGATCGCGGCCAAGG
>DATNCH010000083.1:0-18834 GCA_035571655.1 Pyrinomonadaceae bacterium | reverse complement strand
CACCAACGCTGAAAGCGTTAGGCCTGTGCGCTATTAACCCTTTCAGGGTTGAAACAAACGTGGTGATGCTGTCCCAGGGTTGTCGCTCCGCTCCAACCCTGGGCTGAAATTAGCCAACGCCTTCGGCGTTTCGGAGCAAAGCCGACTTACGCCTTCGGCGTTTCGGAGCCGACTTCCACCAACGGAGGGCCGCCATGAATCTAACAACTAACTACCTCGGCATGGATTTGAAGAACCCGATCGTGGCGTCTTCGTCGCCACTTTCGCACACTGTCGACAGCATCCGGCGTGTTGAGGATGCAGGGGCGGCGGCGGTAGTGATGTATTCACTGTTTGAAGAGCAGATCGGTTTCGATAGCTACTACATCGACTATCACTTGACCCAGGGCATCGACAGCTATGCGGAGTCGATCAGCTATTTTCCTGACATGCAGAGCTACAACGTGGGTCCAGATCAATACCTGAACCTCATTCGTCGCGCGAAGGAAACGGTGAATGTTCCCATCATCGGCAGCTTGAATGGGACGTCTGTTGGTGGTTGGACCGACTATGCCTCGTTGATTGAAGAAGCCGGCGCTGATGCTCTTGAGCTGAATATCTACTACCTTCCGACACATCCCGACATCACAGGCATGGAGGTGGAAAGACTTTATCTCGACATTCTCTCAGCCGTCAGGCAAGCGGTGACGATTCCTGTAGCAGTGAAGCTTAGTCCGTTCTTCAGTTCCGTCGCGAACATGTCGAGTCGCTTAGCGGATCACGGTGCAGATGGCCTGGTCCTTTTCAATCGCTTCTACCAACCCGACTTCGATCTCGAAAACCTTGAAGTCGCACCGCGGCTCGTCTTGAGTAATTCGGATGATCTGCGTTTGCCGCTGCGTTGGGTGGCGATTCTCTACGGCCGCGTGAGCGCCGATCTCGCCATAACCAGCGGCATTCACACGTCGCACGACGTGATTAAAGGATTGATGGCTGGCGCAAAAGTCACGATGATGGCTTCAGAGCTACTGCAAAACGGCGTTCGGCGTATCGGGCAAGTCCTGAATGAACTCGTCACATGGCTCAACGAGCACGAATACGAGAGCGTCATGCAGATGATCGGCGCAATGAGTCAAAAACATTGCGCCGAACCCGCCGCGTTTGAAAGGGCGAACTACATGAAGATGCTCGATTCCTATCGACCTCTGAACTAAGGCCACAAAAAGTCACACAAATCATTTTGTGCTTTTTTGTGGCTGATCAAGGAATACCTGTAGCGAAGCGGCTGCCCGAAGCTTTTCAACAAACGCGCGTTCCGCAATGCGCAGTTCCGTCTGTTGCAGGTAACTGATAATAGAATCTTTTGTTTGTGCGAAGTCACCGCTCACACGCTCCTTGTTTTGTTCGAAAAACGCGCGCGCTTGTTCTTCGGTGACCTGCTTCGGCTTAACTTCCGCATCAAGCAGTGCATCTGCCGTTATCTTGCGCTTTTGTGCTTCCTGCGCGAGGAGCGTGTCGTTGATAGTAAGGTCGAGTTCGTTTTTGCGCAGATTGTAAACCTTCTCCTGAACGTTCACGATCAGAGCCTTGAGTGAGTCTTCAACGTCACCTGAGGTGATATTTACGCCGTCGACGATTGCCAGGACCTGCGCACGTTCCGAGTCGTTGCGTGGAGCCACCGCCTGCGGCACCTTAACTACCGTGTTGCTCGCGGCGCGCAGTCCGTCAGCAAACCTCTTCGCCTCCGCACGCTGTCGCTCGTCAGTCAAGTATTTCAGGATGTCGTCTTTGACCGAGTCAAAATCGCCCTCGATCTGCGTCTTCTTTTGGTCGTAAAACATTTGTGCCTCAGCTTGAGTAGGCGCTTTCACTTTAGCCACAACTTCCTGTTCGAGGAGCATTGACGTAGTGATGCCTCGCTTTTTCGCTTCGGCGGCGAGAAGTTTTGAGTTGATCTGTAGATCGAGTTCGCGCTTGCGTGCGTCTATCACCTGCTTTTGCAGATTGCGAACTCGCTCGCCGGTCGCCTTTTCAAGATCGCGCCGAGTAATAGTCACGTCGTTAATGATCGCGAGGACGGACGGTAACACCTGCGGCTCACATGCACAGTCTTCCGCGACTGTCGGCGTTTGCGATTGCACCACCGCCGGCATCCAAACCAGCAACATAATCATCGCCGCTACAACTTTTTTCATGATCGATCTCCTTAGACTGAGGTCAGATTGGACCATGCCGTAGCAAGCGTCGTGCTACGCAGCCGAGAGCGGTAGCGGCGGCGTCAGTGCTCCTCGATTTGCGGAAAAGCGCGCAATGAGTGCGGAGGTTTTCCCTTTTTCTCCATAAAAATCCGACGAACATGTTGATCCAACTCGATGTACGCGAGTTGCAGGGAGATTTGCACCTCCCGTAGCCGCCCAGTTTTATCAACCGACGCGCTCGCCGCCGCGTTAAACCCTTGGACCAGGCATTTGGACGATGAGAGAACCTCAGCAGAAAACTATTCTAGTCGTCGACGACGACACTCATGTGACGGATTCGCTACGCGTGGTGCTTACGGAAGCCGGGTTTAAAGTTCTAATCGCGCGGTACTTTGCCGAATCAATCGCGCTCTTGAGCCGCACGCAAGTCGATCTCGTTATCACTGACTTGTGCCTGCCGGACGGAAGAGGAACAGACGTAATCACTCACGTAAAGAGTGAGACGCCCGAAACCGAAGTCATCTTGATGACTGGTCATGGCTCATTGGACATCACAATCGAAGCGATCAAACGCGGCGCTTACTACTATCTGGAGAAGCCCTATTCTCTCGATCGCCTTTATACGCTGGTGGACCGCGCTTTAGAGCTTGGGACGTTGAAACGCGAGAATGAAATCCTCAAACGAACTCTGAGCGGCGACACAGAGACGTTCGGTATGATTGGTCGCAATCGGAAGTTGCACCAGATCATAGAGACGATCCGCACTACCGCACCCTCAGACGCATCGGTTTTGATCGAGGGCGAGAGCGGCACCGGTAAGGAGTTGATCGCAACGGCTTTTCATGCGCAGAGTCAACGTTCCTCCGGCCCGTTCATACAGATCAACTGCTCGGCGATACCACACGAGCTCATCGAGTCTGAGTTGTTCGGATACCAAAAAGGCGCCTTCACGGGGGCGGGCCGCGACAAACGCGGATTGATCGAAGCCGCAAACGGCGGGACATTGTTGCTCGACGAGATCGCAGAGATGCCCGCGCACTTGCAGACGAAACTCTTGCGTGTTTTGCAGGAGCGAAAGCTACGACGTGTAGGCGACGAACGTGAGATCGACGTCAATTTTCGGCTGCTGTCGGCAACGAATCGCGACACGTCGGCGTTGCTGCAGGAAGGTGTCCTGCGCAAGGATCTCTACTTTCGCATCAGCACGATCAAGATCAAGGTGCCGCCGTTGCGTGAGCGTCTTGATGACGTACCACTGATTGCGAAATATTTTCTCGAGCGCTTCAACCTACAGTATGACAGGAACATTCGAAATCTATCGCAGGAAACGGTGATGCGCCTACTGCGTTACAGTTGGCCTGGAAACATTCGCGAACTTGAGAGTGTCATTGAACGTGCGGTGCTGTTTTGCCCGGGCAATCAATTGCGGCCCGAGTGCCTGCCGGAGGAGTTCCAACGTGCTCGGTTCAACAATTCGTCTTTTGTGATTCCACCGCTGGTCCCAATGGAAGAGATCGAGCGTGAAGCAATTTTGCAGACGCTTGAACGCACTTCAGGCAACGTCAGGCGGAGTGCGCAGATTCTTCGTTTCCCACGACCCACCTTCTATCGCAAACTCAAAAAACTCGGCATCAAAGTCGAGCGCGCCACGAGGTAACCTCGCAAGGACGCAAAGACGCAAAGAAGAACTCAACTTCTTCTCTGCGCCTTTGCGCCTTTGCGAGGAAATATTAATGCTTCATCGTGAAGCACATCTTCACTCGCATGTCTCACGCTGAGACATACTCACACACACCGCAAAAGCAAATATGGACCAGGCAGCGGCAGGCATGATTGTTGCAGCAGTTCTTGCAATTCAACTCGAGACAGCTCGAGGCTGGTCCAAGGGGTTTACCCGAATTACTCGGAGGAAATTACGATGAAAAGCAAACATAAAACCCACCGCAGGAGAAAGCTCTCCTTGCTGCTGTCTTTGTCATCTCTTCTACTAATAACTGCATTCAGCGCTCAGGCACAATTCAAATTACCTGAGGAGCCAATGGGCACACTCGTGCCCGCACCCACACCCGCACCTGCTTGTACTCGCACTATCAAGGCCGACGTGGTTGCGCTCGATCAGGCAATCATGTTCAACCGCCTCGGAGCCATGAATCCGAATGGCATGATCTACGCACTCAAGCAGGATGTTGTAGCAATCGACGCTGCCAAAGGTCTTGTCGCCGGCAACATTAGATTACGGAGCGACAAACGGCCCAGACCGATTGTCCTGCGCATGAACAGCGGAGACTGTCTGCGCATTACCTTTACCAATCTGCTTTCACCTTCGGCACTGGGCGATCAACCTGCAACTCGCAACGCAGGCATACACGTCATCGGAATGGAACCGTCGACTATCGGCTCTGATGGCTCGAATGTCGGCGCCAATGCGCCGAGCCTCATCCCGCCAGGCGCTTCGACTGTCTACACTCTGACCGCCACGCGCGAAGGAAACAACCTGATGTACAGCACTGCCGCCACGACGGGTGGCGAAGGTGATGGTGGAACGTTGGCGCACGGATTATTCGGAAGCGTCAACGTCGAGGCAGTCGGCGCCGAGTGGTATCGCTCGCAGGTCACGCAAGCTGACCTCGCTTTGGCGACAACAGGCACCACGCCGAAAGGTCAGCCGATCATCAATTACGACGCTGTATATCCCGCGACACATCCCAAGGCCGGTAAGCCAATCCTCAAGATGCTCAACGGCGACACGATCGTGGCTACCGATCTCAACGCGATCATCACTGGTCCCAACAAAGGACGCTTTACACCGGGAACCTACCGGCCGAATCAGACCGAACCGGATCGCGAGCGTCCGTTCCGCGAATTCACCGTGGTCTATCACGACGAGATCAAAGCACTGCAAGCGTTTCCGCAGTTCGAATCCACCCAACTGAAGCACACGCTTCACAGTGTTAAGGACGGATTTGCTATCAACTACGGTGTTGCCGGCGCGGGCGCAGAGATCCTTGCCAACCGGCTCGGAGTCGGCCCGATGTTCAACTGCACCGAGTGCAAGTATGAAGAATTCTTTCTTTCATCCTGGACCGTCGGCGATCCCGCGCAGATAGTTGACAAGCCGGCGAATACGACTGATGCAAATGGAAATTTAATCCTCGGCAGGAAGGCCACTAAGGTCTTGTATCCCGACGATCCTTCCAACGTGCATCACAGTTACATCAATGATCCGGTGAAGATGAGAGTGGTGCATGCAGGACCAAAGGAACATCACATTCATCACCTGCACGCGCACCAATGGTTGCAGACACCTGACGACGATAATTCAACATATCTCGATAGTCAGGCGCTTGGACCAGGCTACGCATTTACGACCGAAATCGTTTATGGCGGCTCCGGCAACCGAAACAAGGTCGTTGGCGATTCCATCTTCCATTGCCACTTCTATCCGCACTTTGCACAGGGCATGTGGGAACTGTGGCGCTCGCACGACGTGTTTGAGGCGGGAACACTGTTGGATGCGAATGGGATTCCCGTTCCAGGCTCTCGCGCTTTGCCTGACGGTGAGATTCTCGCCGGCACACCTACGCCTGCGCTTGTCCCACTTCCCACACTCGCAATGGCGCCGATGCCAACAGCAACTGTGCCCGGTTATCCGTTCTTCAATCCCGCACAGGCAGGGCATCGACCACCAAAGCCGCCGCTCGACACTATCGACGACGGTGGTTTGCCCAGACACATAATTACCGGAGGCACTTTCGTTCAAGCGCCAGCCGCTCAAAACCATCTCAGCTTCAGCAAAGATCTGGTAACCGCAGTTGCGCAACAGATCAATGAAAATGGAACTGCTGCCGAGATCGCGGCGATGGTCTATCACGAACAACGTCTGCACGCGAGCTACACACCTGAGGGCGCAGCCGCTAACTTCGTGCTCAATGGACTGCCTCGCAAACCAGGAGCTCCTTTCGCTGATCCGTGCGTTAACGATGCTGGACAAGCAGTAGGAAATCCCCGGATGTACAAGGCCGCTGCGTTTCAACTCGACATGAAGTTGAACAAGGCAGGCTGGCATTTTCCGCAGTCGCGTATTCTTGCGCTTTGGGCAGACGTTGGACCAGCACAGTCTGGAGCAAAGCCACCCGAGCCCTTCTTCTTCCGCGCAAATACAAACGATTGCATCACTTTCTATCACACCAACCTGGTGCCCGGTTATTACGAGCTGGACGACTTTCAAGTCCGCACGCCGACCGACATCATCGGGCAGCACATCCACCTGGTGAAGTTTGACGTCACTTCCTCAGACGGCTCTGGTAACGGCTTCAATTACGAAGACGGAACCTTCAGCCCTGATGAGGTGATCGAACGCATCCGGGCCATTCGCAAACAAAATAACTGCACGGGCAAGGACTCCGGTGACCCTCGCGACGGCACCTTTACTTGTCCGACAGCCAAATCACACCCGTTCTTCGGAACACCCGGTGCGCAGACCACCGTCCAACGTTGGTTTGCCGACGATGTTCTCAACAATAACAAGATAGATCGCACGCTCCGCACCGTGTTTACACACGATCACTTTGGACCATCGACTCACCAGCAGGGCGGCTTGTATGCCGGTCTGGTACTCGAGCAGCAAGGAGCGGTCTGGAAGAACGCGGAAACGGGAGCGACGATGGGTGGTCAGAACATTCCACCACCACGTCCGGTTGATGGTGGACCAACAAGCTGGCAAGCGATGATTATCGACAACGATCCGCATCGCGAGTTTATGTTTGAGTTCGCCGACTTCCAGCTTGCATATGAGAAAGGCAGAGGAGTTGACGGGAACGGAAAGCCAATCCCGGATCCGGGAGGCGTTATCAATCCGCCAGTCAAGGACGAAGTGGGTTTGCCATTCCTCGTCGAAAAACCCCAGGTTTGTCCGAACGGCTTTCCACCGCCATGTCCGGAAGCTGTCTCAGCAGCCGACCCAGGCACCATGAGCGTCAATTACCGGAATGAGCCCGTGCCAATGCGCGTGCGAGATCCGTTTACAAACACTCAGGCATCCGGTGCGGCTGGTGATTTGTCGAAGGTTTACAAGTCGAACATCACACGAGCCGATCCGGACTTCAACGTGCAACCAGCCTTCTATCCTGCGCTCACGAAAGGAGTGAAACCGGGCGATCCGTTTACTCCACTCCTGAGAGCTTACGAAAACGACAAAGTTCAAATTCGTATTCTCGTCGGCGCACATGAAGAAACACATAACCTGACTATCAACGGTCACAAGTGGCTGCACCAACCAGGCACACCGCAGGATCCATTGGCGGTAAACAATACCGGCTACAGGAATTCGCAAATAGCCGGCATCTCTGAACACTTCGAGTTTCTGACAGGCAAGGAATCGATTATCGGCAATCGTGCTTTCGTCGATTACCTCTATCAGAACAGCGCGTCTGTCGACGGCCAGTGGAATGGCGTTTGGGGATTATTCCGCGTCTACAACGGCCGGGCGGGGTTCCAGACAGACCTGGCAGTGTTGCCCAATAACGCGGAGGGGGCAGCGCAATCGTCGACCAACGATTCGTCGTTCCCGACGGACTTAAACTTCCCCAACGGCATAACCGACTACAAGGACACCAGCGACCCGTCGATGACAACGGACACCAAGATATCTACCGACACGAGGTTCTGGTCACCAGACATGGGGTCGCTTACGCTTAATCCGGATGCGGCGACAGCGGCTGGCGAGGAGTTTCTCGATAAGAGCACTATCTTGCAGTCCCTTGATACTGACTTCGCCACCGGCAAGCTTGTTGCTACTGGTATCTGCCCGTTGACGGCGCCAAGACGAACCATCAGCGTCACGGCGGTAAGTGCAGTGGCGTTGCCAGGAGGCAAGCTCGTTTACAACAGCCGGCCTGGACTCGGCGGCGCGCTCAATGATCCGACGGCGATCATGTATTTCCGCAGTTCGGACATTGACGCGTTTGGCAAGGTCAAAGCCGGCGTGCCGATTGAGCCACTCGTGGTTCGTGCAAAAGCGGGTGAATGCATCAACTTCACATTGGTGAATAAGCTGCCAAGCGTGTTACCAGATTTGGACGGCTTCAACACCATGACAAATCTGCTGTTCCACTTCAATGCGAATCAGGTGAAACCTTCGAAGCACGTTGGTTTGCACCCTCAACTACTCGCGTACAACGTGCTGAACAGCGATGGGAAGAACGTTGGCTTCAATCCAAATCAGACGGTTGGACCAGGCGGCATCGCCCGGTACACCTGGTACGCCGGTGACGTTCAAATCAACGGCTTCCAGCGCATCGCGACGCCGATCGAGTTTGGCGCTACGAACCTAATCTCGTCCGATCCGATCAAGCACAGCAACAAGGGCGCGATTGGCTCGCTCGTCGTCGAACCTCAGGGTTCAACGTGGATTGAGGACACGGGATCGCGCGCGCAAGCGACGGTTACAAAGTCTGATGGTACGTCGTTCCGTGAGTTCGTTCTTCAATTCCAGACGGACATCAACATGAGGTTCGGAGACGGCACAGCGGTGCCAAATCTTGGTGGTCCGGACGGAGCTGAAGATGCTGAAGACTCAGCGCAGAAAGCGATTAACTATCGCACTGAGCCGCTTTGGAAACGCATGGGATACGCTCCGGAAACTAAGTTCGAGATCACAAACACGTTCGACTTCACCAATGTGCTGACTAACGCACAGGTTGGAGGCGATCCGCAGACTCCGGTGTTCACAGCAAAGGCCGGCCAACCGGTCAGGTTCCACGTTCTGAACGCAAATGGGCATGCGCGAAACAACGTGTTCAATCTCCACGGACACTTCTGGCAGGACGAGCCTTTCACCAACAACTCCAAGTCGATTGGCAACAATCCGCTTTCAGAGTTCAAGGGAGCCCAGTATGGGATTGGACCATCGTCACACTATGAAGTAATTCCGGTGAATGGCGCCGGTGGGAACGCACGCGCGATCGGTGACTTCCTGTATCGGACTCAACATTCCTTCGTCTTCGATGGCGGAATCTGGGGTATCTTCCGAGTAACACCGTAACCGTTTTCCATTAACCACAAAGGGTACAGAAAATGCTTCTGTGCCCTTTGTGCATCTTGTGTGCGAATTTTTTCGCAGTTCCCCACGCAGCCGAGAGGAGTTCACCATGCAGCAACACACCCACCGATACTTTATTTCATTCGTCGTCCTATTTCTTCTAACGATCATAGTGAAGGGCCAGGCGCCCGTTGCACCACAGAAGATAGTCGAACAAGGAATCGCGATCGAATTTACAGTCGAACCGCTGGCTCAAAATGCAGCCAACATCCGAGCCGCGGAAGACGTCAACGTTAAATTCAAAGTCACTGACACGACGACTGGCACACCCGTTAAGGGTCTGGGCCTGTCAGCTTGGATCAGCAAGAGCTCGAATGAGAAATTGATCGAGCCGTCCCAATGTCGCGAGAAGATCCAATCGTACCTGACCGGCAGTTTGCGCACGCGTCCCGATGTCGATCTGAATTCTTATTACGTCCTCGCGTTAAATAAGAGTGCCGACATCTCGGTCATCGATCCACTACTGGGATTTGGTGGCAGCAAACTACTCACACTCGTGATGCTGAGGAGCCCTGGGGAAGACTGGGTGCTAACGCACGACGGCGAGAAACTCTTCGTGACCTTGCCCTCAATCAACAACGTCGCGGTAATCAACACGCGCAACTGGATCGTCGAGACCTACATCGATACCGGCATTAAGCCGGCGCGCATCATGGTCCAGCCGGATCAGCAGTATGTGTGGGTCGCCAACGAAGGCGGCGTGACTGTTATCGATCGTGCCAATTTGAAAGTGGCGGCAAAGATTCTGACGGGCGCCGGCAGGCACGACATCGTCATCAGCAGTGATAACCGCTTTGCGTTCGTTTCGAATAGCGAGAGTGGAACGGTTTCGATCGTCGACATTCGGAAACTTGAAAAGCTCCACGATGTCAAAGTTGGACCAGAACCGGCTTCCCTGGCAGTGTCTGAATTAAGCAGAGCAGTTTATGTAGCGAGTCAAGGCGACGGAACGATCACGGTGATTGAAGAGCAGGACCATCAAGTGCTCGCACGCATGAAGACCAAACCCGGCACGAACTCGATCCGGTTTGCTCCGGGCGGCCGCTTTGGTTTCGTGGTCAATACCAAGCAGAACGCGGTGCACATCTTCGACGCTGCCACGAATCGCATGCTGCATGAAGTGAACGTCGTCAAGGCGCCGGATCAAATCACGTTCAGCAATGCGTTTGCGTTTGTGAGATCACTCGAGACAGAAAACATTTATATGCTGCGACTCGGGAAGATCGATAAAGAGGTCGACGTCACTGAGTTTCCGGGTGGTCAGGCGGCGCCCGGGCAGGGTTCGACACCCATACGCGCGGACTCGATCGCGCTCGCGCCTGAAGGCAACGCGGTGATCGTTGCGAATCCGGTTGACAGAGTTCTCTATTCCTACACGGAGGGGATGGCCGCGCCGATGGGTAACTTTCAAAACTATAGACGTGAGCCAATGGCAGTGATGGTTGTCGATCGCAGCCTGCGAGAGATCAAACCTGGCGTTTACTCCACTACCATCAAGCTACCAGCGAGCGGACGTTATGACATTGCATTCCTGAACGATTCGCCGCGGGTGTCGCATTGTTTCAATCTCGTGGCGGAAACGAATCCGGTGCTGAAAGAGAAACAGGCGGTTGCACTTGGCATCGAGCATCAAGTGAAGGAGAAGAAATTGGCAGTTCGGCAAGACTTCACTTTCCGCTTCAAGCTCATCGATACCGCAACCGGCGATCCCAAGTCTGACTTGAAGGATGTGCGTGTGTTGACGTTCCTGAGCCCCGGTGTTTGGCAGCGTCGAGACATTGCGAAGTCCGTCGGAGATGGAGTCTACGAAATCAAAATCAACGTTCCGGAAGCCGGCGTTTACATGCTGTTCGTGGAATCGCCTTCGATGGGCGTACGTTACACAGACCTGCCTTACCTGATGCTTCAGGCAAGCGAATGAGGTGAAAGAAATGTATACACAATCAAATTTATTTAGAGTTTTCGGACTCGTCTTAATCTTGGTCGCCGTTATCGGCGGAAAGGCACAAACACCTTCGTGTCATTCTCCAGCTCCTTCAGCGCCTGCTGCTCGCAGTAAGATGGTGATCCCGGATGTGGCGGTGTTGGACCAGGATGGCAACAAACTCAACTTCTACACGGATCTAATCAAGAACAAGACCGTCGCAATAAATTTCATCTTTACGAACTGCACCACCATCTGTCCGCCGCTCGCAGCCACCTTCGCACGGCTACAAAAAGAGATGGGCGACAAAGTTGGTAAAGACGTTCACCTGATTTCGATCAGCGTGGATCCGGTCACCGATACTCCTGAACGACTAAAAGCCTGGGGCGCGAAGTTCAAAGCTGGTCCGGGTTGGACGTTTGTGACTGGCGAAAAACAGGAGATCGACAAGTTGTTGAATGCCCTTGGCACGGCGGTGTCGAAGAGAGAAGACCATACGCCGGCGATGATCATCGGCAACGACAGCAAAGGTGTCTGGACGCGCACGTATGGTTTGGCAAAGGTGAACCAGATAATGGGTGTGATTAATGACGTCATGGCGGGGAAGGCTGAGGAGGCAATGCAATGAAATTCACGATCGCTCTGCTACTCATCGTGATCTCTGCGACCGCCGTCCTCGGACAGGATGAGAAGCCACCTGCTGAGAAATATTTCTCGGATGTCGAGTTAATCAACCAGGACGGCCAGAAGGTACGCTTTTATACCGACGTGCTCAAGAATAAGGTGGTGGTTGTCAACACGTTCTTCACCACTTGTACAAATATCTGCCCGCCGATGAATCGCAACTTCGAAAAGATTCAGGAGGCGCTTGGTGATCGACTCGGGAAAGATGCGTTCCTCGTCTCGATCACTGTGGATCCCGAAACCGATACGCCGACGCGACTGAAGGAATATGGGCGGCGGTTTCACGCTCGGCCTGGTTGGATGTTCTTGACTGGTAAAAAAGAGAACGTCGACTGGGCGCTCTACAAGTTGGGCCAATACGTGGAGACGAAAGACGACCACACGAGCATTTTCATCATCGGCAACGAGCCGAGGGGACTTTGGAAGAAGGCAATGGGCCTCGCGAAGGCCGAAGAGCTGATCAAGATCGTCGAAGACGTCATTAACGATCGGTGATTTGAGCGTCTCCTCTGCGGCCCTCTGCGTATCTCTGCGTCCTCTGCGCTAAAGTTCATTTCAACGCAGAGAACGCGGAGATACGCAGAGGGCCGCAGAGGGCCGCAGAGGAAACCCCAATCGAGAACATGCCATGATTACGAGACTTATTCTTACAACCCTGATCGCCGTCACCGGCTGTTTGGTCTGGACTGGACCATCAGTAGTTCACTCGCAAAACCCGGCGCGCCGCGAGCTCACGCTTCAGGAAAAACGCGGCAAGGCTTTCTATCTCAGAGGCGAGAGCGCGTCAGGTCAGGAAATCACCGCGATGATGGGCGAGGTGGATGTGCCCGCTTCGACGCTGACCTGCGGCGGTTGTCATGGCAACCGCGGCCAGGGAATCACTGAAGGCGGCGTCACGGCCGGCAATATGACGTGGCCCTTCTTAACAAAACCGTACGGCCATTCGGATGATGGCGGTCGCAAACATCCTCCTTTCACTGAAAGTTCCTTCGCGCGTCTACTGACCGCCGGAGTCGATCCTGGCGGCAATAAACTGGCAGTCGCGATGCCTACCTACCGCATGACGCAGGAGGACATGGCAAACCTGATCGCCTATCTCAAACGAATCGAGACCGACACCGATCCAGGCGTGACTGATAGGAGCATCGTGCTCGGTACAGTCCTGCCTGAGAAGACTGCGTTGAGCGGTCTCGCGCAGGCGATGGAGGACGTACTGCAAGCCTACTTCGCAGAGATCAACAGTCGCGGTGGCATCTACAACCGCAAAGTCGAACTCCGCATCATGCACGGCGATTCGAGATTGACAGTTCCAAACATGAAGCACCTCATCGATGACGAGCAGGTGTTTGCGATCGTGAGCGGTCTTACCGCGGGCGCTGAGGATGGTGTCGCTGCATTAACGCAGGAAAAAGAAGTCCCGCTAGTCGGTCCCTCTACTTTGCTGCCTCAACGAGGATCGCCGCTCAATCGTTACATCTTCTACTTACTGCCGGGTCTGAAAGAACAGGGACGTGCTCTCGTCAACTTTGCCGCGAAAAAGGATGACCCTGCGAAGTCGCAGGTGGCGATTGTTTCACCAGACGTCGAGTTCAATCGCGGTATCGCCACGACGATTGAGGAGCAAATGAAGAAGCTGCGCTGGAGTTCTGTAACGACAACCTATTACGTACGAGAGCGATTCAGTGCGGCGGAGTTCGTCAACCAATCTCATCAGAAGCACTTCGACACTGTTTTCTTTCTTGGTTCAGGTCCGGAAGCCGCCGCGATTCTGAGAGAGGCTGAGGCGGTTGGCTGGACTCCCACGGTGTACACGCTGGGATCGCTGGTCGGAAAAAATATCGCCGATGCAGTTTCCGTGAAAATGAAGGACAAGATCTTTCTTGCGTTTCCGACTGTTCCGTCAGACGTCTCCGAAGCCGGTGCTGCTGAGTACAGTGCCTTACTGCAAAGGAACAAGCTCGACTCGACCCATGCAGCCGCACAAGCATCCGCAATCGCCGCCGCGAGAATATTGGTTTATGCGTTGGAACGCTGCGGCAAGGATCTCAGCCGCGAACGTCTGGTAACCACGCTCGAAGGACTTTACGACTACGACACCGGACTCTTACCGAAGATCACTTTTGGTCCAAACCGTCGGATTGGCGCGCTCGGCGCGTACGTCGTCACTATCGATCCGGAAAAGAAACTCTTTCCGTCGTCGCTCCAGTGGATCCCGGTTGAGTAGCCACAAGAAGGCACAAATTATGTGTCTTTATGTGCCTCTTTGTGGCTACAATCAGGGCCATGAACCCCGAGCCAGCAAATCACCAACACAAAATCGAGTTGAGACTGCGGACGATGCGAACGCTTTGGATCGCCCTGTTCATTAGCATTCTCTTCTACTACGGGATTACATTCGTTGTGAAGCCATCTGGAACCACCAACCCCAATAGCATGCTCTTCCTCATACTCGTCGTCGTCGCATTATCGACGACGCTGATTTCCTTCCTCGTCAAGAACCAATTACTGTCCCGGGCGATAGACCAACAGCGAGTACAACTGGTCCAACAAGCATACATAGTGGCGTTGGCTGTGACCGAGGTGCCGGCGCTGCTGGGACTGCTTTATTTCTTCATGACCGGCGACCGCTACTATCCCGTTCTGTTCCTTATTGCAGCGTGTGGACAGTTGCTTCACTTTCCACGACGCGAACACGTCCTGAACGCTTCGGTCCAGAAGACTATCAGTTAACGACGAATCAACGTGAGTATCTCTTCGATAAGGGCTTCAGGAGTAGACGGTTTTGCAAGATAACCCTGTGCGCCAGACGCGAGCGCCGACTCAATCTCCGACGGAAATACCGCACCGGAATAGAAAAGTATCGGAGTGTGCGGATCGAAAGAGCGCATGCGAAGACATAGTGCATTCTCTGTTTCGCCATCAATTCGGTTGTCGAGTAGATAGAGGTCAAACCCACCCGCCGCGGCGACCTTGATCGCTGCTTCCGGGTCGTCGAGGGAAACAACCTCCCACCCCTCGCCCTGCAATATGAAGGCGACGAGTGTTCGCGTATCCTCGTCATCTTCGACGTGTAGGATTCTCATAATTGTCGCTCCGTAATCGAACCAACTGACACAGAAAACAGGCAGGAGCGAAGTCAGCAAAACATTGAAACTCCACTCCCACCCGCAGGGACGCACACGAACACCTACTTGAAGTGTGCGGCTAAGTAAGTCGTTCGCACACGTCACCACTCGAAAGAGTTCGCGCTAGATTGTCTTGGGGAAAGTTTGCGTTGTTGGTCGGGAAGCGGTTCGGATAGGAACCGGGGCGTTAGAGATGAGTAGGTGGAGATTGGTTGTACAGTAAGGTTTGTAGGTCCTAAATTTTTTCGAGCGTGACCTAATATGGGAGCTTTTTGTGCCCTTTTGTGGGCTAAGATAGATACAAGATGATTGAACATGTCGTGTCACTCGTGGGATTCGTGGTCTTCGCGAGTTTGGCGTGGTTGTTTTCCAGTAATCGACGGAAGATTGCGTGGAAGACGATCGCCTGGGGTGTCGCGCTGCAACTCGTCATCGGTCTGATCATCTTTCGCTTACCTGGCTCGCATCGGGTCTTGCTCTGGTTGAACGATGCGGTGCTGGTCCTGCTCAACGCATCGAAGAGCGGTTCGGTGTTTCTGTTTGGACCACTTGCGGCGAGTCCCGGTGAGTCAGGCTCCATCGGGTTCATTCTCGTGTTTCAGGTTCTTCCGGTAGTGATTTTCTTCGCGGCGTTCACCGCGATGCTCTATCACTTGCGCGTGTTGCAGGTTTTCGTGCGACTCTTCGCGAGGCTTTTTCATCGCACGATGAAGATCAGCGGCGCCGAGTCACTGTCGAGTGCGGCAAACATCTTCGTCGGAATTGAATCGGCGCTCGTGGTCCGACCGTATCTCGAAAAGATGACGCGCTCGGAGCTGCTATTGCTATTGACTACAGGCATGGCCACGGTCGCATCGAGCGTGCTCGGCGTGTATGTGGCGTTTCTTGCCGGCGTGTTTCCACAGATTGCAGGACATCTCTTGTCGGCGTCGATCCTGGCGATTCCTGCTTGCGTGGTCGTGTCGAAGCTGCTGATTCCCGAAACCGAGACGCCCGAAACGCTCGCGGCCATTCCGGTAGAAGATGAGTCAGACCGCTCGCGGAACGTGATCGGCGCGATTATTCAGGGCGCGATGGATGGGCTGAGGCTATCCGCCGGAATCTCTGCACTGATCATCGCTATCCTGGGAATAGTAGCGTTGCTCGACAAGTTACTCGGCGTCGCGAGTACGTGGTTGGGCATGAGCGAACCGCTTTCGATCGTGCGAATCCTCGGCTGGGTGTTTTACCCATTCGCGTTTCTGCTGGGAGTGCAGACGAGCGATGTATCAATTACAGCGCGGTTGTTGGGCGAGCGAGTGATACTCACTGAAGTTTTCTCCTACAACCATCTGAGTCAGCTAATCTCCAGCGGCCAGATAACCGATCCTCGAACCGTCGTGATCCTGAGTTACGCCCTCTGCGGCTTCGCACACGTCGCAGCGATGGCAATCTTCGTAGGCGGCACCGCTGCCCTTGCTCCCACGCGCCGCGACGACCTCGCGAGCCTCGGGTTACGCGCATTGTTGGCAGCAACGCTCGCAACACTGATGACTGGTTGTATCGCCGGGATCTTCAGTAGTGGCGAAGGCATATTGTTGGTTCCACCAGTCGGGTAGACGTTCAGTCAACTCATCCGGCTTTGCACGAAAGTCAGGATTCACACTTGGATGAGGTCAGTACCGTAACGCGGTAGCGTCGGGTCGGTCTCAAACATACAAATTCTTAGCAAAATTCAAAGGCTCACGTACGACCCGACGCTACCGCGTTGCGGTACTGACCTTATCCAACAATGATTTCGACTCACACGACTTCGAACACAACCTGATTCACCGCGCGTGTATTTGCGTTGCGATCGTTGACGGTGACCCTTAAAACATAACGACCCGGTGCAAGATTTTTGAGCCCCACAGTCGCGCCGTAAGGAATGCGCGCGGGATCGGTTTTGTCGATCTCGATGGGCCGCACCGGACTCGCAACGACGCGCTGTCCACCACGCAGAATCTCAATCTGAGATTCGAGCTGTGGCGCGGCGCCGGCATTGTAGATCATCGTCAGAAACGTCATCTGCGATCCCTGCGGGAAGCGCCGGTCGACGCTGAACACCATCTGTTCGTCGCTGGTACTCGCCCCGATAAATTGTCCACCCACGAGCAGACTGCTTAGTGTGAGCGTCTTGGAATTCAAGTCCGGAATCTCAATCCACTGCGCCGCACTTCCGACACGTCCACTCTTATCGTCACGTGCTGCGACACGCACCTGATAGATTCCGGGTTTCAGCGGCAGCTTGTGGGTATATTGCACCGTCGGATTTTGGGCGGTGGCCGTCACGGGCAAAGGATTGACGTTGAGTCTGGTTTTGAAGCTGCCCGCCTGCTTACCTAAGTCGTTTAGGACCACACCAGCGAGGTCAATTGCCGCCGGCTGTTTTCCGTCAGCACCATAACCAAGAACATCGGTTGCCATTTGTGTGGCCGCGGTCATAACCGGACCTGTGCCAGGCACGTCGATAAAACCGACCGCGAGTCTTGTGGGAAGCGCAGTCTTGGCCGTCGGCGCCGAGAGCGCGGAGACTATCGCAGCCTCCACACCTTTCGCAGGCGCATTGGCGGTCTCAGCTTTATTCTCTGTTTCACTCTTCGGCTCCGTTGCAAAGAACCCGCGAGGCACACGAACGGTCAACTCCGGACGTCCGACGATGCTGATTTCAAGTCGTTTGAAATTCGGTGACTTCTGATCGTCAGTGTTCGGACGCCATGCGAGCAGATAATAGTTTGCCGTTTCCTTAAGCACTTCATTGACAGCGGAAGTAAGTGGTGTGTTGATGAATAGTTTCCCACCGGTGTTCGCGGCCATCGCATTCATCCATCGGCCGGCTTTTGTGGTTCCTGACTAAACGCGACTGTTGTTAAGAGAAGTGATGATATGAGGACGAAGCAAATGGTTTGACGACAGCTCACGGACGAACCTCCTTGCAGACTTGCTGTTTACTTATTGCCACTTAAAGATTTTCAGCGCAACAACAAAACTGACAACGCACCATGCGACGAGTATAGCGATCGGAATCCAGTTGGACGAAAGCGTGGCGCCTTCGTTCATCACGGACCGGAGCACGGTGTTAAGAGCAGTCAGTGGCAAGGCTTTGATGAACGGTTGTAGCACTTGCGGAAACCGTTCCGAGGAGAAGAACGTGCCGGACAACAACCACATGGGGAGCATGATGAAGTTCATCAAGCCTGAAACGCCTTCAATCGTAGTCGGTCGCGCCGCTACGAGCAATCCGAGACCGGAGAAAGTGAAGCCTCCGAGCACTGTAATCAACGTCAGGCTCAGCCATGACCCGCGCACCGTAAAATCAAAAACCAGCCATGCAAAGCCAATAACCGCAGCCACTTCAAGCACGAGAAACACGAGACGCGACAGCATGAATGAAAACAGATAATGCGAACGTCGCATCGGCGTTGCCGCAAAGCGCTTCAGAATTTTTCGCGAGCGCGCGATCACCACAGTGAATCCCAACCCCCACAAGCCGCTGCCCATGAGGTTCATTCCGATCAAACCGGGAACGAGGAAATCGACGTAACGCGCGCCTGGTTCAGTAATCCTCTGTTCGCCGGTTTTCACTACGTCGGCGCGCCCTTTGCCACGTTGCAGGACATCGTCGAGCATGAGCCGCGCGGCACGACTCTCCGGTCGCGTCGGATCGAAGCGATATTCAAACGAATCGTTCTGCGGTATTACGACAATCGATACCTTCCCGCTTCTCAAAGCCTGTGCTGCGTCGCTCGGACTCATCACCGTCGCCGTAATTTCAGTGGAACCTGACAACAGTTGAGCAGTCTCATT
>DATNCH010000082.1:0-33995 GCA_035571655.1 Pyrinomonadaceae bacterium | reverse complement strand
TCAGAAGCTGGAAGACAGACCGCGGATGCTGCAACGAAAGATCGTAGGCAATGTTAGGCGGCAGCATTGGAGGTGGTTTTGCTCCGCCCTGCCCGGACGCTCCTGGTCCACCAGCAGCTTGATGACCACCGCCTTCAGGACCTTGTTCGGTATTTTTTCCGCCCGAACTTCCGCTCGAGGAGCTTTGTTTGTTTTGCTCGGGCTGCGGATTAGAAGATGCGGCGGCCGCAGTCGAAGCCTCCACCTTCCCGCCTTCTTCATAGTTCCACGTTTCTTTGTTGTATGTTACGGCGGTTGCATCGAAGCCGGAGAACAAACCATCTTCAGGAAGTTTGAATCCGTCTTTAACTATGAATGTGGCGTTGGTGTAGTTGATTAGATAGTCTTTAGCGATGCGATCATTTTGAATCGCGTAGTTGATCACGCCGCCGAGAAACGCGATATCTGTTCCCGCACGGATTTGCAGGAAAAGATCGGCGACCGAAGCCGTACGCGTGAAGCGCGGATCGACAACGATCATCTTGGCGTTGCGTGTTTTCTTGGCTTCAACCGGCCACTTGAAGCCACACGGGTGGTTCTCGGCTGGGTTGCCGCCCATGATCAACATCATGTCTGTGTTCTTGATGTCGATCCAGCCGTTCGTCATTGCGCCGCGTCCAAATGTGGGCCCCAAACTGGAGACCGTTGGACCGTGTCAAACCCGGGCCTGCGTTTCGAGGTAGCAGACCCCCATGCTGCGCATCGTCTTTATGGCAAGGTAATTCAGCTCATTTGTATCGGTGCACCCGCCAATCCATCCCATGGTCTCAAGGCGATTAACGGTGTAACCATTCTTGTCCTTCTCGATAAACGTTTCGTCGCGAGTCTTCTTTACCCAACGGGCAATCTCGGTGGTGGCCTGGTCCCAGGAGATGTCTTCCCAGTGATCCGACCCCGAACGCCGCACCTGTGGTTTAAGCAATCGGCGATCGTTGACAATTTCCTGCTCGAGTGAAGCACCCTTCGGACAAAGCGTACCGCGATTAATCGGATGATCTGGATCACCCTCGACGTGCACGACCTGCGGCGTCACATTCTTCGCTTTGTCACCAAGCGTATGAATGATTACGCCACAACTTACTGAGCAGTACGGGCAGGTGCTGCGGGTTTCCGTTGTGCGTGCGATCTTCAGGCCCTGTGTCTGCGCATAAACTGGAGCAAGACTGAAACCGAAGGCCGATAACCCGGCTCCTCCGATGACTGTTGTTTTAAGAAACGTTCTCCTGGAGACGTCCATAATATAGGCCTCCGATACCGTGCTACGGACACTGTTTGTTGGTTGCTTGCAAAGAGGGCAGACGCAAATGAATACCTCTGCGCAGATGACTGCTGCCAGATGGTCTATCGGTTGGATGTAGTGAGCTACAAAACATCGCTCAATCGCCCATCTCCGACCTGGTTTTGAGGGGTTGAGTGAGCCTATTCCCACTTACAGTAAATGTCAATTCCTAAATTTTCCGTTCCTGAATTCGTGTTTGGGTAGGCTCAAACAAAATGCGTCGTGCCGGCTTATTACAAACTACGTTTGAGTAAACACTTTCAGATTATGCTACAGACCGAGCAAGCTCGATTCAATCTGAATTTGCAGGTTCGTAAAAAAGTCACTGGCTTGACGCACGGGGACCAATGCGCCAAGCCTGGCAACTCTTTGCAAACTAAACGCGCCACTCAAAGCGATTTCAAGTACTCAACCAAGTCTTTCTTCTCCTGCTCCGTCAAACTCAACTTCTTGAAGTTGTCGTAGTGGTTGACTACATCGAGCAGAGTCGCAAAACGCCCATCGTGGTAGAAGCCTCGTTTCATGTGCGAGAACAGTCCGCGCAGCGGCGTCGTACGATAAGAATTGTCGGGCGCTCGGTTCGCGTGAAAATCGTCAATGCCGATCTCCGAAGCTTTGTGCGTATTCCAACCCGGCTCGGTAAAGAGCGGTGGTACGTGACACTGCGAGCAAGTTGCTTTGCCGTTGAAGATCGTTTCTCCTCGAGTTGCTGCTGCTCGATCAAAACTGCCTTCCGGTGGTATCGGTGGCGGAATTGCTAGTTGATAAAACTGCAGCGCTCCCAACTTTGCCGTCACCATATCAACGTCGCTCCGCTTGTTCCCGAAACCCGCGCGGGCAGCAACCGGGTACTTCAGCGGGTCATTCAGGCGCGCGTCGTAAAATGTGCCCTGGCCCTGCAGTTCCAGGTTGGCGACGAAAGCGTTCCAGTAAGTGACGCCACCCCAACCCCCGCCCCAGGTGTGCAGGTTCACCCCGGCTTGTCCAAACGCAGGCGGGATCAGCACCGCGGCCGTCTTGCCGTCCGGGCGAAACGCTTTACCATCGAGATTCAGTTCCGCGTCAAATTTTCCCGGCCCCCAACTCGCCAGCACGGTCTTGACCGTCGCCTCATCAATCCCGAGAAGACTGGTGAGCGCACTCAGATCCGGCGCCAGCGATACGATAGCGCCGACGTTCAAATCCTGGTTGGACCAGCCGTCGAGACGACGTCCAATACCAGGTGCGAAAGCGTCGTCAACGGTCGAATGGCAAACCGCGCAACTGAGTCCCACTGCCTTTAAGCTACCATTCGGGTTGAAGGTTCCTTTCACACCCAGAACAGCGTCCAGCTTAATAAGTGCCAGCGTGGTCGCCGGATCGTCGAGGTTTACCTTGCCTTGCTTGAGTTGATTGATGAGCGATTGCGGCAGCGCCTCCATGTCTACTTTCAGCCCGACTGCCAGCGCGGTTTTCGGACTCACGCCCGGACCGACGCCACCGAACTTGCTACCCTGAATCGCGTCATGAAGTTTGAGCTTGTCGGTCCAATAAACTTCATCACCGAACGTGTCGAAGCGGAAGATTTGCTTCCCTTCCTCCATCATCCGTACAGAGTTTTCAATAATACGCTGATCAAATCCCTGGGTTTTCTGATCTGTGCGTTGCGCGATACTGCGATTAGCAAGATAGCCAAACATGACGGTAAGAGTCATCGCAAAGACCAGGACCTTTATTAGCATCATGACCTTCCCATCTCTCGTTTTGGGGCCCTGCCCTCTTTCCGTGGCATCTTCCCCATAGTTAATCCCCTGATTCTTTCTTTCTGACATGACTTACTCCTTCTAGCGCTCCAAAATAAATCTGCTAACCAGTTCCCGGCTCTCAACGCCTCGAGACCTTCGCGTCAGGTTTATCTGCGACCAGCTTCATCAAGCACTTCGGACAGGTGCCGGGTGATTTCGAGCGAATGTCTGAATGCATCGGGCAGACATAGCTGATCTCATGCCGGCGCACCTGTCTCCGCGCTTTCACCCTTTTCACTGCCGCGCGATTGCGGCGGCTCACGACCTGACGATGTTCCTGGCGTTGGGTGTGATCGTGAATCGCAAACGCACTCGGCGATTCGGCGAAGGCCGGCATGAGAATGACGGCGATGCAAGATGTGAATGCTCCATACATTCTTTTCGTCACAGCAAAACTTCCCTTCCCTTGACCCGATTTCACGGTAGCGGTCGTTTGACTAACGTCTGGATATCGAATCGCTGCCGGAGTTCGTAACCCAAACTCCGCTTGGAGTGACGACGACACCGTATGGGCTAATGCCGACTTTTAAGGTGTTGACGAGTGTGCCGTCTTTACCCAGGACGGAAACGCTGTTGCTACCGTTGTTGACGACCAGAATATTGTTACCGTTAATCGCAATACCCGCCGCGCCATCGCCCACAGGGACCCTAGCGACCACAGTGCCGTCACTCGGATTCAACTTCATCACCAAACGGCTGAAGAAGTTCGTAACCCAGATGTTCGTCCCGTCAAACGCAAGGCCGAACGGGTCATCGCCTACGCTGTAATTGCCAACCACGGCTCCGGCCGCGGACAGCTTAGTCACGCTGTTGCTTTTATTGTTCGCAACCCAAATGTTGGATCCATCTGTGGCCAGCCCAACGGGACGCTGGCCCACCTTGAAGGTGCCGATCACCGCCCCGGCGCTCGACAGCTTTGTTATTGAGTGGCTCCTTTCATTTGCGACCCAGATGTACTTGCCGGTAATCAGCACTGCTTGCGGGCCGTCGCCTACAGCGAACGTTCCGAGTAACACCCCATTCGTCGATAACTTCGTGACGGTGTTGTCGGCATTATTCGTCACCCAGACGCTCGTGGCGTCAGCGGCTACGCCGGTCGGGTTCTTACCGACAGCGTACCGCCCCAGTACCGCGCCGTTGTTGTCCATCTTGATCACGCTGTTGCTGAATTGGTTCGTCACCCAAATGCTGACGCCGTCGAAGGCGATGCCAGTTGGGCCGTCGCCTGCGGCGATCTCAGTGGCCGCGGATGAGTCATAGCTCGCCGGCGTCGTTTTTGCGGTCGCTGGGGCGTCGGGTGTCTGAGCAGATGTGACAACCGGCGCCAACAGGACGGCGATAGCAAAAAACAGTGTGCTTAAGAGGAAATATTTTGTTTGACTGTTCCTTTTCATTTTCGTTCTCCTTTGGCGGCCTTCGGCCAATCCACCCAGCTAATTGATTCGGCTATCCAGCTAGCCTTGGATAGTCCCGGGCACGAGCCCCACAGTTGCAGCGGCTCGTTGCCGTAACGGATGTTCCCAATGTGGTTCGACTTGTCAGCGTCACGCCTCGGGTCAGGGTCCGTGAAGCCCAGCTTGCGTCGGAGCAACTCCATGTCTTCGGGCGTGCCTGTCAGAAATGTCCAACCCTCCTTCGCGTGGTAGGCTTCCGCGTATTTCCTCAGTACCTCCGGCGAATCCTGCTCTGGCTTAAGCGTGAACGAGTACATAAAAATGTCTCGACCCAGGCGGCTCCCCAGCAACTTCTGAAGTTTCGCCAGGTTTGCGGTGATGCCAGGGCAAACTCGCTCACACTTCACGTACATGAAATTGATGACGACGATCTTGTCCTTGAGCAGGTCGTCGTAGAACCGTACCTTCTTACCTTCGTGCGTCGTTAAAAGCAGGTTTGGAAAATGGCGCGCTCGTATGCGGTCGCGCGTCGAAGTAGTGTTAACCAGCGCTTTCGTTTCCTGCGCCTCGGCCGCCACGATGAATGGACCAGCCAACGAGGCAGCTCCGATTGATGCTATTAGGCTTCTTCTAGTGATGGTCCTCATACTTCAGCAAACCTTTCTCTCGCTTACGGATTGGTTTTCGTGTCTCCCGTGTCGTTGATCTCCAGGAGCACCATCATCGCGTGGTCTTCATGAACGACGTTATGACAATGAATGGGATAACGTCCGACGAAGTCGCGGAAGCGGAAAAACATCTCCGCCTGCATGTTGTGCTCCAGCCTGAGAACATCCTTGCGGCCTGCCGTAATGATTCCGGTGGTCTGCGGTGCTGAGCCATTGATCTTGAGCGTCTGGAACTCCTCGAAGTGCATGTGAATGGGGTGCTGCCACCCGCCCGAGTTGTTCTGGATAATCCACTTCTCAACCGTGTTTCTCTTGACGGCGAAGCGCGTCTCATCACACGTCGCGAATTTGCCGTTAACAGCCCACTGGCCGTTGTTTCTCTCGAACCTGAAAACGCGTGTCACCACTGGCGATGCGGTCGTCGCAGGAAAGTCATAGAAGTAGACTGCCTGGTTCGCGGGAATGTTCGCGGGGTTAATGCTGTTGTCGGTTACGATCGGACCATCAACGATGATCTTCAGGATCTTATCGCCCTGACCGGGACTAAATACGTCGCCCGTTGGACCACGCCCATCATCCTGCTCCAGCCGGTTCTCGACATAGAACGTCTTGCCCTGAAGTCCGGTGAAGTCGACGATCACATCAACGCGCTCAGCCACCGAGATGCGGCATCCGTTCGAGACCTGGACCGGCTTTTTGAGAAGGTTCCCGTCAACACTGATCTGCCAGATCGGTTTGCTTGAATTGTTGGTCGGGTCGAGCAGGGCCAACTGATAAAAGCGAGACGGGCCCATATTCAACCAGCGGAAACGATAGCGTCGCGGGCTGACGTGGAGCACGGGCTGGACCTTACCGTTGACCAGCATCTTGTCTCCGAGGATGCCGTCGAGATTAAAAAGATCGAAGGCCAACTGATCATCCTCGTCGTACACGGCGTCGTTGAACACCATGTTGATGTCATAGTCGGGGAAGCTCGGCAGTCGAAAGCCGGTATTCTCGTTTCCCGTGTCGTACGCCGAGTCCTCCGGATGAAAGAGGTTGTACATGCCGGCGAGCCCCTTGTAGACGTTCTGCGCGGTGTAATCGATGCGGTGGTCGTGATACCACAGCGTGTGCATCGACTCCCTAATGTCGCCGGTTCCGGGATGGGTGGAGTTAATACCAGCCAACACGTTCGGATAATGGTGGTCGTAGAACTTACCGCTGGGGTTGAAGAAACAGGGGAAGCCGTCCGATTCCGACGGAGTGTGTCCGTTGTGTAAGTGAGTTGTCGTCGAATTTATTCCGAACCCGTTGTTCTGCTGGGGCAACTCGTTGAATTGGCGTACGAGGATCGGTTCGCCATACCGTGCGACGAGGAGCGGCCCTGGAAAGATTCCATCGAAGCCCCACAGTGTTGTCGGTTGAGCGAAGTCCGGTGATGATTTCGCCAAAAAAGCCTTCTGGTGCATCTCATAGAATTTTTGCGCCGGGAACTGCGCGTACGCCTGGTGTGCGATCGTGCGGCTCTCACCGCCCGCGGTATTCGGTGTGATTTGCGGAGGTGGACCAGTTAGCGTTTGAGTCGGTTGTTTGATCACGAGACGCGGCATCTCTTCGACGAACGGCGTGGTAGGCCGGCTCTGTGGTGTGTCATTTATAAAACCTGCGCTGGTCAGCGGATGGGCGCTCAAACCGACCTTCGGGATGAGCATCCCGGCGCTAGTCAATAGTCCCATCTTCAGCAAGTCGCGCCTGTTCAGACCAGCCGCAATTAATTCGCGTCTGTTTTTCGCTGCAACGATTGATGCTTTCTCTCTCGTTTTATCTCTCTTGCGGAAATTCGACATTGAGTTGTCTCCTTAATTAGGTATTGCCAATTGCCGATTAGCTGGGACCGATGCAATTAACAATTGGCGATTGCCAATTGAAGTGCTATTTGCACCAGTCGCCGGTCTGCAAGCAGTTGAAATTGTTGCGCAGCGCCGGGAAGACTGACGTGCCGTCGGCGCGTCTCACGTCGCGGATAAATGCATCCGGACGAATGAAACCGTCGCGTGGATCTTCGGGAATCGGGCAGATGACCCAACGGAAGACTGGATCAGTAACAGGACGCGTCCGCAGTTGAATCAAACCTTTTGCTGCGAGATTATCGACCTGCGAAGGACTTGTAAGAATGGCCGTGCCATCGAGGTCTCGACCGTTGGTCGCGGCGATCGGATCGAGTTCTTTTCTGCCCGCAGCAGTAAAAGCTTTCGGCGTATAAACGACCCAGACAGCGACCCACATCCCGAGCGGGTCGTTGCTGAAGTAACCGTCGCGGGTATCGAAGAGATTGTCTTGCCTCTTATTGGGCAGGAAAGGATCGAGAATGGAACCGTCGCTTGCCTTCGGAAAGATGAAGACGCGAAAGCGTTCCGCCGTGTCAAAGGCATGTTGGCCGCGCGTGGTGAGGTTGCCGCCCGAATCGCGCTCAAAGCTCGTCGAATTTAGCACTCCAAAAATGTTGGCGTAGGTCAGGCCGCTGCTGCCCGTAGTCCCCGGCGTCGTTTCGATCGTGCGGATATTCCTGCGGTTCCGGTCGGTGTTTGTGTTGTCCACGACAAAGTCGCCAGTCCGGCTTGCGTCACCGACACGCAGCACGATGTTTTCAGGCAGAATACCGTGCGCGCGGTAGACGGAGTCTGTGAAGTCGAACGGCGAGGTGCCGAGGTCGTTCCCGTCTGCGAGAACGGTTGTGTTGTCGGTTGCATTAAAAGCCAGACCCGCCACTAGCGCGAGAAATGCGAGTGCGAAGGTAACCCGGAGTCTCCATTGTGAACTCTTGTTTCTCGTTTTCATGATTCGGTTCTCCTTAAGGTGAAAGGTTGTCAATTTCTTTACTCGATTTGCTAAGCCGCGGGCACACTTCGACCGGGCCCACAATTTATTTGCCTTAAGAAGAATTAAGGTTTGGACTTGTACGAGGTTCTTCTCTGAAAGGCGTGCGTACTATGCTGGAAGATTCAGTGAGGGTATGTCAGTTAACCGACGTCGATGCGAAAAATTTTGCCATACCCGGGCGAGAGCAATCAGCGCGAGTACGTCTGAATGTCTTTTAAGGACTTAATACGAAGCCAACCCCGTCCTAACTCGACAAAGCCACATCGCATCAGGTCGTTGAGAACGGAAGTGGTAGTTTGACGCGAGGCCCCAATCAAAGAGGCGACGTCCTGATGTTTTAGCGGAATGAGAGGGTGCATTTCGCCATCTGGGGAAGCATTCACCGAAAGGTCATGCAACAATTCGCAAATTCGCGAGGACACTTCCTTGGAAGTAATATCTGAGAGCTTTTTCTCCATCCGCCGGCGGCGGTCCCCAACCATGCGGATATAGTTCAGAGCAAGGTTCGATTGGCTCTTGAGAAGATTTACAAAATCATGTTTGTTGAAGACCAGGATCACGACCTCGTCAAGGGCCTGAGTCATATTGCTGCGTACCGACTCGTCGATAAGCGCAAACTCGCCGAACATCTCGCCCGGCTGAATAAGGTCGATGGCGATTTCCTTACCTGACTCGGAGAGCACCGACAATTTGATCCTTCCTTTCTTTAGGACGTAGACCGAGTCGGCGCAGTCACCTGGCATGTATATGAACTCTCCACGTTTTTTACGAAGACCGCGTGCAGCCGCTGCAATCTGTTTCATCTCAGTCTGTTCCAAACCCGAAAAGAGTTGAATTCGCTGGACGTGTTGGCACTGGGTGTCGTCGTCCGTATGTTTCCATTCAATCACCACTTCCATAATCAGGTAACCTTTCGGAAATCAAAACAGTATGAGTTCACATTAGCGATGAATGTAGGGCGCCTGGTAGCGTATTAACACCTGAGACTTGCGGGTATTAACACCTGAGGGCCTCGGACCAGAGTGGATTGTTTGGATTGTGTATCCTCAGTGTCGCTGTGGTTGTTTCCAATCAATTCCTTAACCACAGAGACACAGAGCATACCGAGGTTGCACAGAGAAGAAGTCTTGAGGGGACTCTAGTGCAAAGCTGTCGCGACCAGCGCTTCCACTTCGGCAGCAGGCAAAGCGGAGCGCTGCAATCCGTCAATCGCAGTATTGGCCGAATCGGAACCGTCGTAAGCAATAAGAATCTTCATCGCTATTACTCCTTGAAGCTTTGCCTCAAAGTCCGAAACATAGTTGGACACGGTCAGTACAGGGAGCGGTAGCGACCTGGTCAGTGATCGGCATGCGATATTTCCTAACAATTCGTGACCTCCATCGTTGACCAGGTCGCTACTGCTCCCTGTACTGACTGTGTCCAACCTGGATGTTCCGACTTTTGAGGCAAAGCTACTCGTTGACTCGTTGACACAAACTGATCTTGGGCCATCGCGGTTGCTCTTCAACCGCGATGGCATCACAACACGTCTCACGCATTAGAGATCAAAGTGACCAGCAGCCTCCGGCTGGTAAATAATCTTGTCCACTTTGAATCGTCGCAGCCCGGACGGCACTGTCCACTCAATCGTGTCGCCGGATTTATAACCAAGAATCGCAGTCCCAATTGGCGCGAGGACAGAAATCTTTCCCTGACTGAAATCTGCTTCTGTCGGAAACACTAATGAATACGTGTTCTCCTCTCCGCTCACTAAATCCTTCAGTCGAACAGTTGAGCGCATTGTTATCACGTTCGCCGGAATGTTTTCAGCGTCGACAATCTCTGCGCGATCCAATTCTGCTTCCAACTTGTTAAGGTATTGGCGATCTACGCCGTTCCCTTCACGCGTCTTTTCGATCAGTGCGCTAAGACGGTTGTAATCCGGTTCTGTTATGTAAATGTTTGCGGTTTTTTCTAATTGTTTCGTCATCGTATTACTCCAAAAAAGTTTAATGCCGTAATCCTCACCGTATTTTCGCTATGCAACCTTCCTCAAGGAACCCTCTCCATACACCGCATTTCCATCCTGCTCAGTCTGGAACGGCCCTCGGGGCAGTTGTTCGCCACGTGAAACACTGTTTCCGCGGACGATCCTGACAGAACAATGCGCTCGGTTTGCGACCTCCAAAGCAGTGCGCCGCGATATCAATCGCTTCAAGCCTTCTCGCTCCGCGGTCCCGACGACTATGAGATCGGCATCCCAATCTCTAGCCCGAGCGACGATCTGTCGAACTCTCCTGCCGGCAATCACTTCTGCCGTGATATTCAATGGCGCACTTCCCAACATGTTGACAGCCTTACCAATGGCACGGTGCGCGCGGTCGCTGTCCTTTCCACGTAGAAATCCGATCTCTTCAAGTGAATATTTGATTGGATTAATCACGCTCACCACCTTCACTTCAGCATCCTGCGGGAATTGCATCTCAGCAATTGTCCGAGTTGCAGCTAATGAAGCGTCGGATCCATCGGTGGGGAGCAGTATTCTCATGTTACGGCTTATTGCGTTCGACTGGTCTGCACGAACAACTTCCACCGAACATGGCGCATACTCAACCACTGACTTTGCTACGCTGCCAAGCAACCAGTTTCGAAACTTCATCCGATTGTTTGCGCGAATCAGAATCAGATCAGACGACCACTTTCGCGCTGCAAAAGGAATCAGGAATGCCGGATCACCTCGCATGATCGTGACCTGAGCTGGAATTCCGATCGCTCGCAGGCGCTCGACGACCAAGCCGCTTATTTGTTCGCCTCGTTTCCGCATTTCACGGCGCACGGTACCGATTCCATAACCCTCGGCACGCCACGTTTCGAGCGGAATGGTTTCGTCTTCCAATACGGAAAGAACTCCCGCCTCGGTTCCCTTAGGCCACGAACGCGCTTCCATGTAGTCAAGAAGAATATCCAAAGTTTTCAGCGTATCAACTGCAAGCAATAGTCTCATTGTGTTTCTCTTTCTGATAAGTAATTACGATTTCCCTTCCCACCTCGCCAGGTCAAGCTGCAGGTTTCCAATGTTCACGGGTCACGGTTCTCGGTCGCACTATTTCAACCGAACAAGGCGCTCCCAGAACAACGGATTGAGCGACGTCGCTGAGTTCCCTACGGGTCTCATGACCACGAGCCATTATGTCCGCATCTATGAAAATGCAATCGGCTGAGACGTCCTTTGCATGTTCCAGGAGCAGCTCTTGTGCTTCTCCGTACTTAAGCGCAATCGAGACGTTCGAACCTCCTTCCCGCAACTTCCTGACCAGTTCTTCCAATGTATGTATCCTCTGCGATTCACGCAGGGGATCCCTTGGTCTAAGTTCCTCGATTACAATCACGTCTACTTTGGTTCCGACGGGCCAAACCCGCTCTGACACAGCCTCAATTACCCGCTCCATAGATTGCGTTTCGTCCAGGCCGATCACGATGTGTATCGGAGAATGAACGTTCCTCTGAGACGGTCGTGCAATTCGAACCGAACAATTAGCAGCTCGAGCAACGCTCAGAGCTGGTCCAGCATAATCCGTGATATTCGGTGACGGACTGAGTTGGGCGCCCAGCACTATAAGTTCAGCTCCATAGCTTTTTGCTTTTTGAACGACGTCACTCATTACGGATGCACCCTCCTGCATCGCTTCGGTCGTCACATTCGCCGAGGGAAACATCGCACGAATACGATCGTTCGCCTCGCGCGACAAGACTCGCTGCTCTTCGCAGTCTCGCATTGCCGGCGCAAAAGAAGAGAGTCCTGACGTCAGGAGTTTCAGCCGGCGAGCGCTGACGGCCCGAGTAATCTCATATGGCGATGAGGGCAACCAGACTTCCGTCACTGCAACCAGTGCCTCAAATTTCTGCGGTAGCCCCGCTCTCTTTAAGTCATCTATTGCCGTTTCGGCACCAGTTGAGCCGTCGTACGGAATCAACACTCTACATCGGTCGGGTTCTACAGCGGCCAACACATGCTGTGGCGATTCCTCATAAGTTTGCTTAGTCATTGGTGCCGACATATCTAACCTCTCAACCTCCAATACCTCAGTTCCATTGGTCCTCACTGGTGGCCCTGGCCACCAGATCTATTCTCAGGACGGTAAAAAGCACCGACCATCTTCCACTGTTCCAGGTCGAACCGGCGACGAGCCCCACAAGCTACACACGTTCGATAAGTTTCGTTTCCTCGTGTAAATGGGAGACTCATGCGCCGGTGCCAACATCCCAATACACGTCTGAAAACCTTACTAACCCGGTTGACACGATCTGTAAATCCAGCTTGATCTACCCGAGTTTCTTGAAGCACGGCCTCCACAATCCCACCTCACGTTTCTCGTTCTCACGGCTAACCCTGCAGCAACGCCGAACACTGATCATTCAAAGGTAATACCAGTAACTTCCAACACTGCACGCGCGCGATCTGAGTCCCGATCTATGCCCTCCAGCAAAATCCGCACGTTGAGAGCTTCGTTATTCTCGAGTGCGGTTTGTTGGAGAGGAATCACGGCAACAGTTCGTTCTCGAACAATCGAGTTTTCTGTGTCCACAATTGCTCCGCGCATTTCCAGACCACTAATGGTCTGCCCAGTTTCGTTTCTGACCACTCCCGTCAACTCCACCACCAGGTTGTTAAATGGATGTACCTTCTCATTTCCAATTAATTGCTCGATGCTGATCTGTTGTCTGACTTGATCAAACTCCGAGTGCCCTGGTTGTAGCATCCATTCGAACTGCGGCGGCGAAGACCGATTCACCAGCGGCGTCGTCGAAGCCACAAAGTGCATCGTTGCAACCAGCAAAGCGATTGCCATGGTTATTAATGCAGCGATTAATACGATGGGCCAACGAAGCTCTGGCTCTTTAATCAACATTGGTCCGTTATATGACATTATCTATTCTCTCCATTTCTAAGCGTGTTATTTCGAATCCAGTCCTTCATTACTTAAGTCGTCGATCGGCTGATGGTGAAACTATGTCCACAGTCTTTGCAGACGTAACGTTCGTTTTCGCGTGCTCCGACCACCAATCTAACCTCGGTACACTGTGGACATTTGACAAGCCAACGCCGCAGAGTCTCCGGCAAGCTTTCTGTTGCTTCTTTTTCCAGTTCGTGGTCTTGAAAAACCACATACTTAGTCTCCGCTAATGCCATCCGCTTGACTTGCTCCTTCCTGTTCGCCGCTATCAGCGTTTCTACAGTGTCTAGACTAGCCGGAATGACACGAGCGAAGTAGCGTATTAACACCTGAATTTCCGCGTATTTACACCTGACTGACTCGTTCAACTTGGCACCACGTTGCGCGCGGTCCTCGGATTGCCTCGAGCCTTTTAGTCAAGTTTTGAAAATAAAGTCAAAAACAGAAAAGACGCCAAGCGGAACAATCATCCAAGATCGAGAATGCCGTCTCCGATTGGCTTTCAACAAACGTGAAAGCCGTTCGTTTGACTGACTAGTTCAACTTGGTGATCACTGTAAGGAAGCTTTCACGATGGCGAAGATCGCAGCGCGCAGTTTGTTGCCTTCGGACCACTTCAGGGGCAGTTCAAACGCAACGGTAATGCTTCTGGAGTACGGCGATTTCGAGTGTCACCGCTGTGTTGCTGCGTTTCACACACTAAAGGATGCGTTGCACTGGTTGGATGATTCAGTGTGTTTTGTATTCCGTCACTTTCCCGATATAGAAAGACATTCACATGCATTATCGGCAGCGCAAGCTGCTGAAGCTGCAGGCTCCCAGGGTAAGTTTTGGGAAATGCATGATTCGCTGTTTTCAAACAGCCCCAACCTCGCCGATCCGCAACTAATTCGCTATGCGGAGCAGTTGGGAATGACCTTGGATCTCTTCAACCGCGAGATGCTTGAACACACTCACACAGGGAAAGTAAATGACGATTGCACCGCCGCCGCTGAACAGGGAGTCGATGAAACGCCGGCTTTCTTTATAAACGGTATTCAGTACAAAGGTGATTGGGACTTAGATAGTCTGCTGGATGCGATTGAAGATGCCGGCGTAAGGGTCGCTGAACAGAGAGCGAGGAACTACTGAAACAAAACACTTAAATAAAACACAAGCGGGCAAGATCTTAACAACATAGTACCGCTAAGGTAATAATGCTGTAGACCAACGTTCAGTGTGTGGCGTAGACTTCGCTCATACACGTTAACGAAACTTAACCCAACTAAAGGAGATGCAAGGATTCTATCAAGCTTCTTTGGTTGGGTTTCTTGTCCCTTAATCGCGATCGCTTCGAGTGATTGTTAATAGAAAGCTTTGACTCAAGATCGTAACGTACGTCTTGACCTCACGTGCGGGAGGTGGGCGGTGCCTAAGCCGATAGAAGAAACCCGACGAGGAAGCGACTCCAGAGCCTTCGCGAGTATCTCTGAGAACCAAATCCTAATCTACTTCAAGAGCGGAACACCGAAACCCTTATTTTCTTACGAAGATTCGGCCCGGCAGGGGTCATGGACCGGACTCTTTGTCGAAGAGCATCACTTGCCCCCCACGGCATTTCCGCAAGGGTTTCCCCGCAGACATCTTGTTGCGGTGCACTATCGTCGGGCCAGATTAGGGCGATTTCTCGGGCAACCCCCGCGGAGCCAGCTAGTGAGGCATGGCAGCTTAGATATTATTCCACATGGAACGGCGTTGGGAGTTTACGGTCACGACGAGACAGAATTCATTGTGCTTGCACTTGAACCCGGGTTTGTTCATAAGATCGCAGACGAATCGGGAATAGCCGACAGCAACATAGTGAGACACCTGGGTATACGCGACCCACAAATTGAATACGTCGCATTCGCACTAAAATCGGAACTTGACGCCGGCTGTCCATCGGGAAGAATTTACGGTGACGGACTGGCCGTTGCGCTGGCGGCGCGTTTGCTAGAGAGATATTCGGCCCACGTTACCATCTCTCATAATTACAACGCCCTTATGTCGGGGTACACGCTGCGCCGCGTTACTAATTACATTGAGGCCAATTTGACGAGAGACTTGACTTTGGCCGAGATCGCTGATGTCGCTCACATGAGCCCTCACTACTTCTCCCGCGCGTTTCGAAGGTCCACCGGAATACCACCGCACCGATACGTCATCGATCGCCGAATCGAGAAAGCAAAACATTTGCTCTCGGATAACTGCATGCCCTTAGTAGAAGTAGGACTGAGTGTAGGTTTTCAGAATCAAAGTCATTTCACGACTTTGTTTCACAAGCGAACCGGTGTCACGCCCAAAGTGTACCGATCGCGCATTTAAAACTGGATCTGGTTCATTTTTGTGGCCTTTTGTGCTTCTTTGTGGCGGACCATTCGCGGGGCGTCGTTCACAAGTCGGACTGCCACGTCAACCATACCTGCGCTTCATCATAATCCGTAAAGATCTTGACCTGATATCCTGCGTTGTGGGTGAAGATCTCGAGAATGTCGTGCGATCGATCCTTTGGTGAGGTTACGAGGGCGACCTTCCATCTGGAATTAAAGCCTTCCTTATGTAAAATTTTCCGGGCGAACCGAAACAGGTCCACATAGGTTCCTAAAAAACTCCTTCCACGCGTATCAAGCAAGAACCGGTATACCCCGTGCTTCTCTGCAAACATCCGCATGGCACGTTGGTGCTCTATTGCTGAATGCAGCGTAACGTCTTTGTAATTGGTGAGAATCGCAAATGACCCGTTTGGTTCCAGCTTTAAGTCGAAGTCAAATGGAATGTTCATCTTTAAAACGCTTTAATGTGACAAGTGTAGTTTACTTAATCGCTTGTGGCTCGTCACGTTTCGGAGTATTTCATCATGAGATCAAGAACCGCGGAAGAAGATCATCCGACTCACGAAGTAGTAACAGGTAATGAAACTAATCACGGTGAAACCAGCGCCGGAATTTCTACTGGAATCGATGACGAAACCCGCGTCATACCTGCGGTCGAATTTAGAAATGTCAGGTTCGCTTATGGCGACCACATCATACTTAACGACATAAGCTTCAAAGTAATGAGAGGTGAGTTGTTAATCGTCTTGAGCGCTTCAGGTGGCGGCAAATCAACCATACTTAAATTGACGCTCGGCCTGATGAAGCCGGATGAGGGACGGATCCTGATCGATGGTGAGGACATCACGGATTATGACGAGGAGGCACTGAATCGCGTAAGACTGCGAATCGGAGTGCATTTTCAGGATGGAGCACTCTTTGATTCGCTCTCCGTTTACGACAACGTGGCTTTCAGATGCCATGAACAGGGTGTTCCTGAAGAGATCGTCGAGCAGGAGGTACGGCGCCTGCTGCGGTTTGTTGCCCTTGAGGATGCGATCGATATGATGCCTGCACAGCTTTCAGGCGGTATGCGCGTCCGAGTCGGCATTGCGCGTGCTCTCGCGGGCAAACCCCAAACTCTACTCATGGACGAACCAACTGGCGGGCTCGATCCGCCAACAGCCCGGTCCATGTGTGAACTCGGCATAAAACTTCGCGACCTGCGTGACGTCTCAGCAATTCTGATCACGCATGGAATCGAAAACGTACGCTTTATTGCTTCAACTTATGCGGAGTATGGGCCAAATGGCGAGGTGATGTTAATAGAGGAGCAAGATCGGCTATGCCTCATAAATACAAAAATCATGATGCTGCGCAGTGGCCGGATAATTTTTAACGGTTCCGATGAAGAGCTCTTCCGATCAGACGACGTATATATCCGGAAATTTCTGTTGCTATAAGTGCTAATTGGTTCAACTATTTCACGCGGAAGCTGCGGGCGATAGATTCGGTTTGGTTCGCCAAATCCAACAACATTTTTGGCGAACCGCTGAACTCCATCCGGTAGATCGCTCGTTTGGTTACCCGCAGATAATAGATCACCGTTGCCATCCGATTACCTGCACTCACATACTCGTACGAGTATTTGGTGCCGCTCAAAGCTCCTTTGAAACTTTCGACTGTCCCTGTGACATATCCAAGCCTGGCGCTTCGATCCAGTTGTCGCTGGCGCTCAGCCACGTCTGTCGTCGATACGCTCTCGTCCTTCACTATCTCTCTTCGTATCCGCAGACGTACGACGCCATTATCGTCGCTGAATCTAAAGTCCCTGGGATAACTCGCGCCTGAGACGGTGATCGCTCGCCACTGCGCCGAAGGCAGATCCAGAACATATTGACCTGTCGCCACGGCGTATCGCTTGGTCTGCCCGGCGACTGTGAACGGAGCCAGCAATGCAATAAGAATCAGCACTAAGCGCATCGTAAAATTTCGCCCCGATTCACTCCACATGTTTCGGGTACTCCTATGCGCGCGTAGGTTAATCAGTTTCATCGACGTTACTGTAACTTAGCGCCGGGTTCGCGGACCACCGAAGGTGCGACTCGAGACGAGTGGGACCTTCTTGTGTTAGCCGTCATCTCCTCGTGCCCACACCAGTTCCCGTTTCTTTATCTCTGTTCGGGCAAGACTTCAACGCCTCTGAGTTCGAACTGTTCTTTTCTCCCGTTTTTTAGTCAGTGGCGGTTCAGCCAAAGGGAGATCGACCATTATCGGCGCATGATCGGAGATGCCATCTTCTATGGAGTTGTTCAAGCTCTTCAAAGTGCGTCCGAAGTGTGGTGCGAACCGATGTGGCTGTTCTTCGTCGTAAGGCTCTGTGAGCGAGAGTGGCTTGACGAAAATCCAGTCGAGCTTGAATCTACCTACAAAGCCAATGGTTCGTTCTACTTCGTAAGTTGTAATAAATCCTTTGTCACCTCGCTGGTTTGAGTTGGCTAACGGATCGTCTTTCCCGCCGATGCTGCGACGGCGTTCGCCGCGAAAATCGAACGCAGTTCCATCGGCAAAGCGGAAGTCTTTTAAACGGTCGAAGAACTTGGCTTCTGGATTGGACGCGACCAGCGGAATGCTGCGGACGGTGGGATCGGCCTGCCTCCGATATGTATTCAAGCCCGTCAACAACAGTGACGGCAGCTTGATTCCGGTGAGAATACCGAGCCCTTGCTTGATCCAAAAACTCTTACTGCCCAGACGCTTTTTCAATTCACGCTTAACGGAGGTAGGCGTGGAGTCGTGTGTGGACGTGTTCATGTCACCGGCCACTACGACAGGTGCTTCCATGCTTTTGATCCGCTCAAGTAATTCTTCGAGTTGTTTGCGGCGCCCTTCGGGCTTGGTCTTAGATTCAAGATGCGTAGCGACGACGACCATGCGTCCGCCGGGAATTCGCGCATCGGCGATCTCAGCCGTCAACATCATGCGCCCTCCTCGTCGCACTTCACGCCCAACCTTCTCCTGAAAAACCAACTCGCCGGCTTTGCGCTTACCTTTTTCCAGCGGCTTAACGCCCTCGAGTTCCTCTTTGTACCAATCATATGGTCGATGTTCGAAAGGTTGCAGCCGTACGTTCTCCAACGAGAACCGACTGAGAATTGCCGTGCCGTGCAGCCCCAGGTAACGCTTCTGATCCACTCTGATTTCCTGGGCCAACTCAGCAGCGTCTTTCTCCGATAACTCTTCAAACTTTTCCAGGCCCAACGCGATCGGATCAACCTCCACGAATTCGACCCCATAGGCGTAATTCATTCCGAGTGCTGATGCTAAGTCCGCCGCCACGTTGCGGTACTCCGTCCGTTTCATGCCCCAGTCCACTTCATTGAGAACGATCACGTCCGCCTGTTTCATCAGTGCAATTTGCTGCAGGATTAGTTTTCGCTGTGAACTCCCGCGCGGATAGGCGGTCAAGTCAATCAGTTTGGCAAAGCGAGAGGGCTCGGTGAAGGCGCTCCTTATCGCATCGTATTCAAGGCCACGCTCGATGTTCCACTCAACGACCCTGAGAAAATTTCCGAGCTTCGGCGTCCTGGGCACGAGCGGCTTCACGCCGCGTGCAGTTGCTGCGTTACTTACAAACGGCGTTGTCAAAAGACGATTCAACTTGTTTTGCAAAGCATCAGGAGGGGTTTCCTGCTCGTACAGTTGGACCAATTCCCCGTAGCTAAACAAATCCGGCCCTTGCTGCGCATTTACTGCAACAGAAACAAACAAGCAAAGGACCGCCGGAATCAGCAAAAGCGTTAGTGGTCGAGTTTTACTTTTGTCCATTACAAAACTGTTCCGTATTGATTCTCCACTCTGACTCTGGTCATTGTCTCGGAAAGCATTAAGAACATCGTCCGCAGGATAGACACACTTCACTTCTCGGTATTTTCTCTTCTTGACTTGTAGTTTCTAATCTTAACTTTATTTGCTGCGGAAATCCGATCGTTCCATGTCCATTCAACCTCATGCAAAAAAGAGTCAAGATTAGAAAATAAAAGTCCGGAAGAGAAAAGACACCTTCAGAAGACCTGGGTAAATTCGGCGCAATCTTTCATCAACGGCGTGCGGCGGAGATTAAGGAAGACGGGAGGGCTTTGCACAAAGTGGTTCTTACGACTATTTGATTCTTCTCTGCGATCTCTGCGTATCTCTGTGATCTCTGCGTTAACTGTGAGTCGTAAAAGTACTTAACGCAGAGATCACAGAGATACGCAGAGATCGCAGAGAAGACATTGGAACGTTGACGGCTTCGCCGTCAAGCCCGTTGAAAATGATCGGGGTTTCTTCGACGCGACCGGAAAATTCGGCACGAGGCCATGATGGAAGAAGTGTTTTCAATTTTGGTGCGCATCTTCGTCCCCATCTTCGCCGTGGGCAGTATGCTCACGGTCGGCTTCCGCTACTCGGTGCAAGAAATCGTCAAGCCGCTACGCGATATACCGGGGGTGATCACAGCCGTCGTCGCCAACTTCGTCCTGGTCCCGTTACTGGCTGTCGCCATACTGTGGTTAATCCGGATCGAAACGCCGCTCGCAATCGGTTTAATGGTGGTGTCGGTGGCAGCGGGTGCGCCGATGCTGATCAGGCTGACGCAGATAGCGCGTGAGCCCGTGTCCTTCGCGGCCTCCATCCTGGTACTGCTCCTGGTCGTTACCATGATCTACATGCCAATCGTTATCCCGAGGCTCGCATCGGGAGATCCGATAAGCGCAATGGCTATCGCGAGGCCGCTTCTCCTTACGATGCTGCTGCCGCTGTGCCTCGCCTTCGTCGTCAGGGCTCTCTCGCCGCGCACGGCGGAAACGCTGTTACCGTGGGCAGGAAAAATAACAAACGTTGCGCTGTACATAATGGTCGCTGCTACGGTCCTGGGAAATCTCGACGCGGTACTCGGCGTATTCGGCAAGGGGGCGATTCTCTCTGCGCTGCTTCTGATCGCGGGCGCGTTCGCCATCGGCTACCTCGTCGGCACGTTCGACAAACGCGAAAAGATCGTTTTGGGCTTCGGCACGGCGCAGCGCAACTTCGGCGCAGCCACCGTCGTCGCAGTGCAGAGCTTTACCGATCCAAACGTGCTGGTTATGACAGTGGTCTGTTCCACAGTTGCGATGCTTCTTCTGCCGTTCGCGCGTTTGCTCGGAAAGCGCAAGGCGAGGGCTGCCCCAACAGGTGAGGTCGATTCCGCGAGCGCGAAGGAGACACAGACTGCCCATTAGCCGAAGAGAGGGCGCCCCATTAACCCGCTTGATCCAGACGAGGAGATAGACATGCGCCAACATTCACAACTGAAGATTGCATGACGGTTGCAACTATTTGATTCTTCTCCGCGATCTCTGCGTATCTCTGTGCTCTCTGCGTTAGTGTAAGTCGTAAAAAGTACTGAACGCAGAGATCACAGAGATACGCAGAGATCGCAGAGAAGACTTCAACGCGACTACTTATTGAGGCTCATGTGAAAACGAAGAAGACCCGGAACAACGAACGCCGAAGGGATTCAGCGCCGCCAAATTTTGTATTCATCCTGGCAGATGATCTCGGTTACGCGGACTTGGGCTGCTACGGCGGCCGCGAAGATTGCTCGCCTAACCTCGACAAAATGGCGACTGAGGGGCTGCTGTTCACGAACGGCTACGCCAACTCGTGTGTCTGCTCTCCATCTCGCTTCGCCATTGCCACAGGACGCTATCAGCACAGGCTCCGTGGCGGCTTCGATGAACCGATCGCGAGCGCTTCGCCGCAGCTCGGCCTCCCGCCAGACCACCCGACGATGGCTTCGCTTTTACGCGATTCCGGCTACAGGACCGCGCTCGTCGGCAAGTGGCACATGGGCGCTCTGCCGTGGTTCAGCCCACTCAAGAGCGGCTACGAGGAGTACTTCGGTTTCATGGGTGGCGGAGTTGATTACTTCAGGCACAGCGTACAGTACGACTCTTCGGAACGGCATGACCTCTACGAAGGAGAAGAGGAGGTCCACCGTGAAGGCTATCTCACCGATCTGCTGACGGAGAGGGCCGTAGAATTCATCAAGCAGCAAAGGGCCAATCCGTTCCTACTCTCTTTGCACTACAACGCGCCGCACTGGCCGTGGGAGACTCGAGACGACCGAGCAGAGTCGGAAAGAATCCGGAACATCGCACACCTCGACGGCGGCTCGGTGAAGACCTACACGACCATGATCCACCACATGGACGAAGGAATAGGGCGCGTGCTCCACGCGCTTGAAGAAACAGGCGTGAATCAGAACACGCTCGTCGTCTTCACGAGCGACAACGGCGGCGAGCGCTTCTCCGACACCTATCCGCTCGTCGGTAAAAAAATGGACATGCTCGAAGGCGGTATCCGCGTTCCCTACATCGTGCGCTGGCCGGCGCGTCTTCCCGCTGGTCAAACATATGATCGCTTAGCCATGGGGATGGACTGGACGGCGACTTTTCTTGCCGCCGCAAACGTTAAGCCGCATCCCGATTATCCGCTCGACGGCATTGACCTGTTCGGGGCGACAGTGGAGCGCAATCTCTACTGGCGCATGATATATCGCCACCAAAAGGCCGTGCGTTCAGGCGTCTGGAAATACCTCTCAATCGAAGGCAGCGAGTTTCTCTACGATCTGTCGCGCGACTCGCGTGAACGCGCGAACATGCGCTATCGGGAGCCGGAGAAATTTGCCGAACTGCGCGACGCGTACCTTGAATGGGATCGAAGCCTGCCGCCGATACCTGAGGATGCGAGGTACGATCTCGTCTATACCGCACAGACGATGGCAAAGTCCGCGGGTTAACTCCGAGCGAAGCCCCGTGCAGTTGTGGAGCGCCCCGCGGCTTGCACCTGTTTGAAGGCTCTGAATCGAAATAGTGGAGACAACGCAAACATCTGACGCCGAGCCGGAAGTCAATCAGCCGGGGCTGCGCGAATTACGCGAGGCAGTTGCAAACCATCTTGCGAGCCGGCTGCCGACCCGTGCTTCATTGCGCGAAGATGGACTCGCCGGACTCAACAGCGCGGTTAGCAGCGTTCCCGACGGGATGGCGAGCGGCATTCTGGTCGGTGTCAATCCGATCTACGGTCTTTACGCTTGTATGGTGGGACCAATTGCAGGCGGCATCTTCTCCAGCACGCAGCTGATGATTATCGCCACCACCAGCGCCGCGTCGCTGTCGGCGGGACAGGCGCTCGGCAATCTAAGCGGAGAGGCGCGCGACAATGCACTGTTTCTCATGGTCGTCGTGATCGGGGCGTTGCAGGTTCTGTTCGGATTGCTGGGAACGGGTCGGTTGACCCGCTTCGTCTCGTACTCTGTGATGACCGGCTTCATTATTGGCATCGCCGTTCTCACGATACTCAGCCAACTGCCAACGATTTCAGGTTATGCGCCAACAACGGACGGCAACAAGCTCAGACAGACCATCAACCTGCTATCTAATATTGACCGCATCGACCTCTGGTCCCTCGCAGCGGCGGGGCTTACTCTTGTGCTCGCCATACTGCTTCCGCGCACAAGACTCGGCAACTTTGGAAGGCTACTGGCAATTATCGTCCCTTCCGTACTGGTGCTGCTCTTTCATCTGGAAAGCGTGCAAGTCGTTCGCGATGTCGGCGAAATTCCCAGAGGCATGCTGACGCCGCACGTTCCATCGTTCTCCGGCGTCTCGTTTGAAGTGGTTACAGGCGCGCTGGCCGTCGCCGTTATCATCCTCGTGCAGGGCGCCGGAGTTAGCCAGAGCGTGCCAAACCCTAATGGCTCGCGGCGCAGCATGTCGCGTGACTTTATCGCCCAGGGCGCCGCCAATGCCGCTTGCGGTTTTTTTCGGGGGCTCCCGGTCGGCGGTTCTTTAAGCACGACGGCATTGACTGTCATTTCCGGCGCGCGCTCACGCTGGGCCTCCGTCCTGGCTGGCCTCTGGATGGCGCTGCTGGTAGTGGTCTTTCCTGGCTTGGTTTCTTATGTCGCGATGCCCGCGCTCGGAATGCTGCTCATCCTCGCCAGCATCAGCACTATCAAGCCGCCGGAAGCACTCTCGATCTGGAAGACCGGCTGGACATCACGACTGGCGGGGGTCACCACGTTCCTCTCAACGCTCTTCCTGCCGATTCAGGCCGCGGTCGGCTTCGGAGTCGTCCTCTCGGCCCTGCTCTACGTAAACCAATCGTCAACCGACATCTCTGTGGTCGAATTGGTGAAGCGGACCGACGGGCTGATCGAAGAGCGGAAGCCGCCCAGGCAACTGCCATCCAACACAGTCACGGTGCTCGACGTCTATGGCTATCTTTTTTACGCGGGCGCGCGGACTTTGGAGCGGTTGCTGCCCAAGCCGAATGGCACAGAGAATCCGGTCGTGATCCTCCGGCTGCGAGGTCGTAGCAATTTGGGCGCGACGCTGGTCGAGGTGCTCGCCAATTATGCCGACAAGCTAAAGGAATCACAGGGGCGGCTGTACCTCACAGGCATCGGCGCGGAAGCTTATGAACAAATTGTTCGCACCGGCAAGCTCCGCCTGACCGGACCAGTACGAATTTATGAAGCGACTGCGGTTCGCGGTCAATCAACGCAGGAGGCGTACGCTGATGCCGAGACTTGGCTGGTCGGCAAGAGCACGGAACTCTCTTCGTCCAACGAATCACACAGCGGTGATTCGTCGGATTCGACGCACGAACGTGATGAGTAATAACGAACTCATATCCTGGATTCTTATGAGCGCACTGCTCCTGTTATCAGTGTCATGCCAATCAACTCCGAATACACAGTCAAACGCGACCGTGAATAAGAGCCCTGCATCCGCTAACGCGCTCGCTCCGGCCAACATGTCACGCGTCGGTACTATTGATGAGCGCTACCAATCGTACAACGTCGAAATGCTCGAGGTGACAGGCGGAAAGTTCTGGAAGCCGTATGGGCCAGAACTCGAAGCAATATTGAAAGAAAGAAAACCGGCTGCGGGTGCTGAAGCGGACGCCTCTACGCCCGCCGGCATGGATCCGCGTCTTTACGAGTATCGGCCCCCCATAGATCTGACAAACGCACGCCTGCGAAAGTTGGCCGCCGCGCTGGGGCCGGCATACGTGCGTGTCAGCGGCACATGGGCCAATACGACTTACTTCCCTGATAATGATCAAGCTCCCTCAAAACCACCCGCGGGCTTCATGGGCGTGTTGTCGCACCAACAATGGAAGGGCGTCATTGATTTCTCCAACGCGGTTGATGCAGGCATCGTCACTTCCTTTGCTACCAGTGTAGGAACTCGCGATTCCTCCGGCGTGTGGACGCCGGAGCAAGCCCGCCGGTTTCTCGAATACACAAAATCGGTGAACGGTAAGATCGCTGCCGCCGAGTTTATGAACGAGCCGACACTGGCCGCGATGGGCGGCGCGCCCAAGCGCTATAACGCCCGTGACTATGGTCGCGACTTCCTGCTGTTCCGAAAATTCATCAGGGAGACGGCGCCCGATATGCTGCTGCTCGCCCCCGGCTCGGTTGGCGAAACCACCGGCGACTGGGGTGTGGCTTACGGCACGGCGGACATCCTAAAGACGCGCGATCTGCTCGCCGCCTCAGGGGCTGGTGTAGACGCCTTCTCTTATCATCACTACGGAGCAAGTTCGCAAAGGTGCGCCGCCATAGGCAAGCAGACAACCGCCGCAGCCGCCCTCTCCGAAGAGTGGCTAGGGCGTACGGACGAGACCCTCGCCTTCTATCGGAAGCTTCGCGACCAGTTTGAGCCCGGCAAGCCGTTCTGGAACACTGAGACTGCGGAAACGGCGTGCGGCGGGAACCCGTGGGCAGGCACGTTTCTCGACACCTTCCGCTACCTCGATCAGCTTGGGCGGCTCGCCAGGCAGGAAGTGCGAGTCGTGATTCACAACACGCTCGTCGCCAGCGATTACAGCCTGTTGGACGAACAAACGCTAGTGCCCAAGCCCAGCTACTGGGGCGCGCTACTGTGGCGCAGACTGATGGATACGACGGTGCTCGACTCCGGCATTCCCATCCGCGAAGGGCTCCATGTTTACGCGCACTGTCTGCGCGGCACGTCTGGTGGCGTCGCATTGCTCGTCATCAACAACGACAGAAACGCAGCGCGAACACTCACTATCCCTGTAGCGGGTGAACGCTATACGCTGTCGTCGAACGAGCTGCAAAGCAAGACGGTTCAACTGAACGGCACGGAGTTGAAGCTGGGCGAAGGGGATGAACTTCCCGTTCTCGCAGGCATTTCAATACAACCGGGCAGCGTCGAGTTCGGACCCGCAACGATCACGTTTATCGCGTTACCGCAAGCAGGAAACGGAGCGTGTCAAGCAACTAGCGCGAGGTAAGAACCAAGGTTGCGCCGCCTCACTTATCTGGCGGTCGCAGATGACGCCGGTCGCGCGCGAGCATAGGAGGAAGAGACATGCGGGATATAGAACAGTTCGACATTCTCATCATTGGAAGCGGAGAATCGGGCAAATATCTGGCTTGGACACTGGCTAAGACGGGTCATCGTACTGCTTTGATCGAGCGGAAGATGGTTGGAGGCTCGTGCGGCTTTGCACAAAAGTGGCAAATCTGATTTGTTTTCTCTGCGGCCTCTGCGTATCTCTGCGGCTCTCTGCGTTGAAAGGCCCATTAACGCAGAGAACGCAGAGAGCCGCAGAGATACGCAGAGGGCCGCAGAGGAAAGACTTCCATCTCGACTCGACTTTTTGTGCAAAGCCGGCTCGTGCCCTAACATTGCCTGTCTGCCGAGCAAGAACTTGATTCATAGGCGACGCCTGTAACCGCCAGTATTCACACGGAAGGACGGATGAAGCAACGTAGCGAATTTTTGTGCGGTTAGTCTGATTGCCGTCGTTCTCGCACGTGCAGGGCCAGTTCCACCCGGTTGCTCAAATTCTTCTTGTCGAGAATGCGGCTGATATGACCTTCTATGGTCCTTAAACTCAGCTTTAACTCCGCAGCGATTTCCTTGTTTGAGAGTCCGCGCGCGACTGCTTCCGCAACGCGCCACTCTGCGTCTGTCAACTCTTCATCGCGCACAAGAACTATCTCGGTATCGCCTTGTTCTCCAAACATGCGCGCAAGGTCGGAATGGGTACGCTGTACTCTGTCGAGAATGCTTTTCACAATAGCCACCAACTCTTCAGTTTCGAAAGGTTTTGTGACGTAGGCGTCAACACCGGTACGAAACCCCTCGATGCGATCGGCTTTTTCGTCTTTGGCTGTGAGGAAGACGATTGGTACAAGACGAGTCCGCGGTGATGCTCGCAGATTACGCACCAGGGCGTAGCCATCCATACCAGGCATGCGAATGTCACTGATGATCAGATCCGGAAGAGATTCGGCAACGCGGATCATCGCTTCACTTCCGCGACGAGCCGTCTGCACCTCATAACCCTCCGCGCGCATCGTTTCAGATACTGCAAGCAAGAGACCGGGATCGTCATCCACGACCAACAACTGTTTTGCCATCGGCGCCCTCCTCAATACTACGCTTATTGCAGCCTTCGTCATGCCACACCGGTAAGTGCAAACTGAATGTGCTGCCTCGGCCCACCTGGCTCTCTACCGTTATGCGTCCTCCCATTCGCTCCATCACGTTTCTTGCCAGATACAGGCCGAGGCCGACGCCGGAAACATCAGCATCCTCTAAAAACTCAGCATCGGTTGTCGCATTACGCATGGCCTCGGAGTGGCCCGCTGGCCGCCCGCGATGGAATTTATCGAACAGGATCGGCATGTCTTCCGGCGGTATACCTCGGCCGTTATCCGCCACGCTTATAGTTACCTGACCATCTTGTTGAAGTGCAGACAAAACAATGCGTCCGCCATCTGGTGTGTACTTAATAGCATTCTCGACTATGTTCGACAGGACACGACGAAGCTCTTTCGGGTCAGCGCAGATTGGCGGGACTTCAAGGTTGGGATCGAATTGAAGATCATGCTTTCTCTTTTCAGCCGATCGTGTTTCGGATTTGACGACAGATGAGATCACTTCCTGCACGTCAACTCGTTCATGCGTGACTCGCAACACGCCGCCTTCGATTCGGGAAAGGTCGAGCAGGTTGAGAACGAAATCAATCTGGCGATCGCACTCTACTGAAATTGTTTCGATGTACTCACGTCTTTTCTTCTCATCCAGTCCGTCACGCATTAGCAGGCGCGTCAATGCTTTGATTGTGGTCAAAGGTGTGCGCAGCTCGTGCGAGACTGTCGAGACAAACTCCGATTTTAGTCGATCGAGTTCCGTGAACCTCTCTTCTCTCTTCTGTAGACGCTCTGCCATTGCATTGAAGTTCATGCCCAGGCGTGACATCTCATCACGTCCTTCGGCCGGCGCACGCGCAGAGAAGTTTCCGCTACCAAACTCGTCGGCGGCAAAACTGAGGAGACGCACAGGCCGGGCGATACTTCTTGCAATCAGGAGTGCGGCCGTCACCGCGCAAAACACAACGATCAGACCCATTACGGCATAGCTCATCAATTGTCGCCATGCAGATGCATAAAGAATGGCGCTTTGGACTCCCGCCATCACAACATAGCCGGTATTTCCAACACGGCTCAGACCGTAGACTCGTTCAACGCCATCAACAGAGCTTTCTCTCACGGTGACTGCGGTATTACGTTCGTTTAGTGCTGACAGTTGATCCGTGCCGCTGAGATCCAACCCCAACGCGGATTCCGCGGGTTGGCTTCGATAAATGATGCGATGATTCTGATCGAGTAAGGTAACAACTGCTCGCTCAGGTAAAGTAATGCCGTGCAGTACGTCTTTTAACGCCAAACCATCTATCCGGGCGATCACTACGCCGTTGCCCTCCATTGGTACCGCGATCGCAAGAAGGTAGTGTCCTTCTCCAAGCGTCCAATCGGTTTGTAGCTCAGAAGCACCGCGTTTCGCTTCACTGAGGAGCTTTTCGCTGACGGCGGCAGGAAGATTGCCGGCGCCGCCAGGTTCGACGGCGACAACTTTTCCACTCGAGTCCAAAACACGAATATCGATCCAGTGGTGACGGGGGATCATAGCCGCCTGCAAGTTGGCCTTTAGCGTGGCAGGGTCCTTCAAGTCGTCAGATGGGTACGACGCGATCGTTCTGAGCGGTTGGTATTGAGCGTCGAGCCAGCGGTCGAAAACCACTGCGACTAACTCTGACTGCTGCTCCAACGAGTCGTTGAGCTGATTTCGCTTTTCAGTCCAAACCACCCACAGAACGATGAGGCCGACTATCAGCAGCGGCAGAACACCGCCAACCGCTAACGTCAGTAATCGCCCGCGAATGCTCATTGGTACCTCTGAATTGATGGCTTAGTGCGAAGTATAACAAAAGCGTTCGCAGCATTCAGATCATGACTGTATCGTCGAGCTTTCCAGATTCTGACCAGCCTTGCTCGCGATGAACTGAATAGTTGGACCAATTGTTACCGCAAAAATGACTGTTCCGATCCCCACCGCCCCGCCGATTACCCAGCCAACAATGAGTACAAGAACTTCCAGAGCTGTGCGAGTGCGAGAAACACTCCAACCCTTTATCCTGCTCAAGCCAAGCATGAGACCATCACGCGGACCCGCACCGAGTTGACTACTCAGGTATAAAACTGTGCCGAGTCCCGCCAGAATTAACCCCGCCACGAACCAAAGACTACGCAGGAAGGTGCCGCTCGGACTATGGACCATGGCCAGGGTCACATTGGCAAACACACCGACTAGTAGAGCATTCAGCACGGTCGCCAAACCCGGTTTTTCCCGAATCGGAATCCAGAGCAGTAACAGGACCATTCCAATAACGATGGACACAGTACCAAGCTTCATCCCGGTTAATCCCGCCAGGCCATCGCTCAGAACATCCCAGGGACCGAGACCTAAGTTCGCTTGTTTCATGAACGCTATGCTGAAACCAAAACATGCGAATCCGATAAGTAACTTAGCCCAGCGTCTGAATGAAGTTGCCCGCGATGATAAATTTGATCTCATTTTCAATTCCAACCTGCCAAAGACCTCAGGTTAAATGAAAATGTCGCTTCCATATAGCGTGAAAACACTCGTTCTTAGCGCGGGTTGCCACGTGATCATCATCTATCCTCTTACACACACGAAAGGCTTTGCACAAAAAGTCGAGTCGAGATGGAAGTCTTTCCTCTGCGGCCCTCTGCGTATCTCTGCGTTCTCTGCGTTAATGGGCCTTTCAACGCAGAGAGCCGCAGAGATACGCAGAGGCCGCAGAGAAAGCAGACACGAGATAACTCCTGCAATCCACGCGTGAAAACACTCTCGCGCTAGATCGGCGTGACGATTACTCTGCAAAGGACGGTTATGTACTTAGAGGTAAGGTATCCAAGAGGCAGATGATCTTTCGACGGCGAGAAAAAGAGTTTAGCGGAACGACTGCGGTCAATGTAGTCCGCGCGCTTGAACGCGATGACACAGAGTATCAGCATTGTGGCGGATCTATTCGGCAATATCTGAGCTGGTCGCTGAATCAATTAGGAAGTAGGGTGTCGTCAAGGGATCTGGACGTAAGTGACCGATTAGAGGACGAAGCATTGGCATTAGGCTATCTGCTCCTGCTCGACGAATACGGCATGGGTGAACTTATTGGCCCCACTCAAACTGAAGGAGTAATGCGATGAATACAAATCAACCGCAGTCAGGTTTTTTTGACAACGTTTCGGTCTATTTTGATCAGGCTGCGTCGTTTACAGAATACCCGGAAGGTCTTTTAGATCAGATCAAGGTCTGTAACAGTGTCTATTCGTTCAAGTTTCCGGTGCGCACCAGAAGCGGCTACGAAGTCATTTCAGGCTGGCGCGCACAGCACAGTCATCACAAGTTGCCGGTGAAAGGAGGCATCAGGTACTCCGAAGATGCGAATGAAGATGAAGTGAAGGCTTTGGCCGCGCTGATGACCTACAAATGCGCCGTGATGGACGTACCTTTCGGGGGAGCAAAAGGCGCCGTGAAGATCAATCCGAAGAACTACACGGTTGAAGAGTTGGAACAGATCACGCGCCGGTACACTTCAGAGCTGATTAAGAAAAACTTTATTGGTCCCGGAGTGGACGTGCCCGCTCCGGACTATGGAACCGGCCAGCGCGAAATGTCGTGGATAGTGGATACGTACTCCGCCTTTCACCCAGGACAGATTGATGCTCTTGCTTCTGTAACCGGCAAACCTGTCTCCCAGGGTGGAGTCAGGGGAAGACTTGAAGCCACTGGACGCGGAGTCTTCTTCGGTCTACGAGAAGTATGTAGTCACGCGGATGACATGAAAGAACTCGGTCTGGAAAAGGGCCTCGAGGGTAAGCGGATCGTAGTGCAGGGACTTGGCAACGTTGGCTACAACGCAGCTCGGTTCTGTCAACAAGGCGGAGGGCTCATCATTGCCCTCGCCGAATATGAAGGCGCCATCTATAACGCAAATGGACTCGATGTTGACGCTGTGATGAAACACCGGAAGGAAACCGGCTCGCTGCTCAACTTTCCGGGCGCAACCAATCTCAACAGTAGAGAGGAAGCACTGGAGCTTGAATGCGACATCCTGATTCCCGCTGCACTTGAGAACCAGATCACAGAAGAAAACGCAGGTCGTGTTAAGGCAAGGATTCTTGCCGAGGCGGCTAATGGACCAACCACGGCAGCAGCGGCCGAGATCCTGCGACGCAAAGGCGTGCTGATCATTCCCGACATTTATTTGAACGCAGGGGGAGTCACGGTTTCATATTTCGAGTGGCTAAAGAATCTGTCGCACGTTCGTTTCGGCAGGATGGGCAAACGGTTTGACCAAACAAGTTTTGAGAACCTGCTGCGCGTCGTCGAAGACAGTACCGGCCGGCGACTATCGGATGCAGAACGAAAGTCAGTGGCTCGCGGCGCGGATGAAATCGACCTGGTTAACTCCGGTCTGGAGGAGTCGATGGCGATCGCGTACAACCAAATTCGTGAGATATGGAAATCAGATTCCCGGATTCCAAGTCTCAGGACCGCAGCGTTTATCAGTGCAATTAACAAGATCGCTCTCTGTTATGGCGAGCTTGGTATTTTTCCGTAAGACGTCTGATGACAGTTATGCCACGGGAAGAAAAAGAAAATGGTAGAAGTGAAGGAGTATCATGGAAAGCTTAGAGTTCGTACAAGACACAACATTATCGAATAACGATGTCTATGAAGTGATGGAACCGGAGAGCCAGACATCAGTCGACCGCATGGTTCGACTCGAGGAGGATCTAACTGACGAGCGCGAACGGCACCTCAGGTTGTTGGCCGAATTTGATAATTACCGCCGGCGGACGAAAGAAGAACGCGCGCTTGCCGAAGAGACCGGCAAGCACGAAGTTCTGCTTGCGCTTCTCGACGTGATGGACGACTTCGACCGCGCGCTTTTGCACATCGGCGAAAGAACAGATGCAGTTGCCGGCGGTCTTCGCTTGATCCATCAGCGACTCAAGAACGTACTTGAAACGCACGGAGTCACACCATTTGAAAGTGAAGGCGAAGTATTCGACCCGGCCATTCACGAGGCGATGACTGTGATCGATGGCGATGGAGAACAATCCGGCAGAGTATATAGCGAGCATCGACGAGGCTATTTGATAAACGGCAAACTTCTCCGCCCCGCTCGCGTGGCTGTCTTGAAGTAGTGTGTTTCGAACGATATTTTTGAAGGGAGAGCGGAATGAAAACGAACCAGGGAGTAATTGTACTTATAGACCAGGGTGCCGACCATAGTAGGCTTTGGTCAGTCTTGCATGACTGGGGTTACAGTGAAAAGGACATCCAACGGTTTCTTAGCGAGATGAGTACGCCAGCGCAAGACTCATTGAGAGAGCACGTTTCAAGCACCGCACACTAACAAACCCACCACCCACGTGATAACACCCGCATAAATTAAGAGTTATTACGCTATTTCCTTCAATCCTCGTCATTTAAACTAGTCACATGGTGGACGTCATCGCGACTAGATCGCCGTGCTGTTACCGTTTTAGTCAAATTGGGAGAAGCTGAAAAATGATGAAGGTATTGATTGGTTATGATGGCTCACAGAGTGCCGACGCTGCGTTGGTTGATCTACAGCGCGCTGGTTTACCGAAGGAAGCGGAAGCCCTGATTGTCTCCGTTGCCGATGGAATGATGGTTCCCGAAACGTCGGCCTATGAATTGGCGGGTGAGGCACTAATGTCTCGAAGAGTGACTGCTGGCTTGCTTTACGCCCAGAAGCAAACGGAGCGCGTTTTAAAGGAAGCGAAAGACTTTGCCAGCCAGGCAAGAGATCAGGTTCAGTCCTATTTCCCGCATTGGAGCATACGTACCGAAACACTCGCTGGATCTGCCGCCTTCGAACTGATTAGCAAAGCGAACGAGTGGAGACCCGATCTAGTTGTCGTCGGATCGCATGGACGTTCGGCTGTCAGCAGATTCGTTCTGGGCAGCGTTTCGAAGAAGGTTGTCACCGATTCAGGTCACTCCATTCGCGTGTCGCGGGGCAACGTCGAAAGAGACGTCGACGAACCGCCGAAAGTTGTGATTGGCGTGGACGGATCAACTGAGTCTGAACAGGCAATTCGCACCGTGGGAAGCCGTGTTTGGCCGCATGGAACTGAAGTGAGAATCGTCACCGTCGATGAAAGCGTTACGCCTCGAGGGATGGCCCATGTGCTTCCGCTGCCGGCGGAGATGATCGGAAGCAGCAACGAGGGAAGCTTCCTGAAAGCAAAGCAAATGGCCGAATGGGCAGCAGAAGAGTTGGGCGTAATCGGGTTGAAGGTTTCGGTCGTGCAGGAAAAAGGTGATCCACGTCGCGTGCTCATTGAGCAGGCCAGAGCGTGGGATGCGGATTCGATCTTCGTTGGCGGACGCCGATTCAGCAGTGCTTTTGAACGCTTGCAGCTCGGCAGTGTTGCAACCGCGCTGGTTACGAAAGCACATTGCTCGGTTGAGGTTGTACGTAGTTGATAAGGAGGGATATTGAAAATGACGTTTACATTGGGTGTCTTAGCAAGTACCAGCTCAGGAATTGAGTGGTCGCGTCCGTTGATGATTGGGTGGCTCGTCATCGCGCTGACGTTAAGTTTTATCGAAGTTTGGCTACTGACGGATGGTTTTTCGTTACGAAGGGCTTTGCACAAAAAGTGGCAAATCTGATTTGTTTTCTCTGCGGCCTCTGCGTATCTCTGCGGCTCTCTGCGTTGAAAGGCCCATTCACGCAGAGAACGCAGAGATACGCAGAGGGCCGCAGAGGAAAGACTTCCATCTCAACTCGACTTTTTGTGCAAAGCCAGTCGCTGGGGCTCTGCCTTTAAAGTCTTATTCACACCAGGCTTTAGCCTGGTGATTAAGTACGGTTTCTTCCTACACAAGCACCAGGCTAAAGCCCTGGTGTGAATGAAAGACACAAGTCCTGACTTTGGACCCAAAGCGCGTGCGGGTATAGAATGCGGCGGTCACCTCTGAGTTTAGCCAACCACTCGCGTGCTTCCTCGCCCAGTCGTCATGCCGCGTGGGCCGGCGGATCTGATCGCCATGAGCGCAAGCACTTTTTTGCCGTCACTCACCCTCCTGCTCTTACTCTCTCTCAGTGTTGAAACGTTCGCACAAAGCCAAACGACAGGAGGCATCGAGGGGAAGGTCCGCGATCAAATGGGAGCCGTCGTTGTGCAAGCAGAAGTCACTGCAACCAGCCACGTCACTA
>DATNCH010000081.1:0-11201 GCA_035571655.1 Pyrinomonadaceae bacterium | reverse complement strand
CGCAGGTAATCGGGGCGGAAGTCGTGTCCCCAGGTTGAAATGCAGTGTGCTTCGTCGACCGCGACGAGCGAAATCGGAATCGATTGCAGGGCCGAGTTAAAGCGACTGCTGCGAAAACGTTCGGGAGCGACGTAGACGAGTTTATGTTCGCGACGCCTCAAGGCTTCGATGCGCGCGTGCTGCTCAGATTCCGGAATGGAGCTGTTGATGAACGTGGCGGGGAGCCCGCGCGCACGAAGCGCGTCGACCTGGTCTTTCATCAGGGCGATCAGCGGAGACACGACGAGCGTGGCTCCGTCGAGAATCATTGCGGGGAGTTGATAACAGAGAGACTTACCGCTGCCGGTGGGCATGACGACGACGGCGTCTTTGCCTTCCAGGATCGATCCAATCACATCGCGTTGGCCTTCCCGAAAGTCGTCGAAGCCGAAGTGCTTTCGGAGCGAAGAGATTGCATCGGTCAGCGAGTGCATGCAGGCGCAATATGCCACGGATTTCACAGATGAACAACGCGGATTAGAAAATTAATCCGTATTAATCCGTGCAAATCCGCGGCGAATGATTGGTGTTCCTCGGATTAGGAGGACTCAGGGCAAAGTCTGTCGCGTTGTTTCCGAGATCCTGGCAGCCGTTGGCGATGCGCAACAACGCGTTCGTGTTACTTGCTGCTGTCGCAGGGGCAGAGCCGCGGAAGCAATTGGCGGTGTTGCCGTAACCAACTATGTCGACGATGTTTGGATCGTTTGGACAGCTCCCTGCGAGCGGCGTCGAGTTTTTGACGAGTGCGACTTTCCCGGAGCCCGCAGCCATTGCAATTGTTCCGGTCGCGTCGGGCGCAGGCAGATTTGTGCCATTTGTGCCACCTGAACTTTCCTGAATCAGATAGTACTGTCCGGGCAAGAGCGTTACTGACGTCAGCGGTGTGACGTTCCACGTCGAAGCCGTGGCGCTCGCATACTGGACAGACCACCCCGCGAGACTTACAGCCGAACTGCCACGATTGAAGATCTCGATGAAATCGTTCCGAAGCGGCGCGCCTGAGTTTCCACCGCCCCCATAGATCTGGCTGATGACGATTCCCGACGTACCGGGCGTTGGCGTGGGTGTCGGCGTGGGTGTCGGCGTGGGCGTGGGCGTTGGCGTCGGCGTTGGCGTCGGCGTTGGAGCGATGCCACCGATGTTCACGGATACAGAGTTACTCAGTACACCATCGGTTGTGACGATTACGGTCGACGTCCCCGCTCCGCTCAATTCCGGCGGAACCAACACGTGGATCTCATCGAGTCCTGCGAGTCTCGATGGCGTGACGGTTTCCACGGTCGCGGGTTTTCCCTTGATCGTGACGGAAACATTCCTGGCGTGGGCTGTGCCTGTTGCAAAGATCGAGACTCGCAGCCGTCCACTCGAAGGATTGAATGGTCCGGTGATCAGCGCGTCAGAATCAAGAACGATCGCTTCGCCGCGTCCATCGCCCGAAACAGTGAACACGCCCGGCGCAGCAGTGACAATCCGTGCTTCAGCTTTTGACGAGAAACCATCCGAGTTCGTTACGACGATTTGCGCCGGACCACTCGAGACGCCACTCGGAACAACAAAGACAACCTCTTGCGCCGACGCATAAAAGATCCTCGCCGGCTGTCCGTTTACATTCACGACGGTTCCCGCAACCGCGAACGGCGGATCGCTGCCGGCGAACATCGCGGCTTCGGTTCTGAACGCAAGCGCGTTCCCATGAATCGTCGCGATGCTACCGGGCGCCAATTGCGTGTTCTTTTCCGGCTCTCTGCCTTGTGACGCTGCGTTGAGAACTGTCGCCGATCCGAATTCTGGTCGAGCGGGAATTGACGCAAGGTAGATCTCGCTGTTGTTCCGAAAATCGTCGTCGCTAACAGGTCCGGAAATGACTCTTGGAAAGTTGAATGCGACGACGCTCCCATCGAAGTTCAGCGAGGCTACGATTTCCGCCGTCGCCGTGGCCGGCGCGTTTGTGACCTGTTGCACCTGACCCGTTGGCAAATCGAGAAAATAGAGCTCGACGCCGCCATCGCTCGCGTTAGTGACTCTGCGTCGCGTCGCGAAAGCAACGCGCTTTCCGTCGCCGCTAATCGTCGGTTGTAGCCTTACATCCGTGACCCTCGAACCCAGCTGCGTCAATTGCCGCAGCGAGTTTTCTCGCCCTTCATACACGAAAACCTGACTCTCGTTCGGCGCCGTCTCCGCTGAATAGACCAGCCGCATTCCATCGTTACTGATCGCGCGGCCTTCCGTGATCGACAACCCTTGCACTCCCGCCGCAACGACGTGCGAAGCACGCGTTCTCGTATCGATCAGCACCAGATCGTTCCTATCGACCGTGGTCCGCTCGTAATAAACACGCGAACCGTCAGCACTGATCTTAGGACTCACCGCCGCCTGCTCGTTCGGTCCATCCGTCAGTTGCACAAAGCTTTGGTCCGTCGTGTAAAGAAAGATCTCCAGACTCAAATCGGGATTTTCCCCGGTAAAGTCTCGGTTGGACGAAAAGGCGATAACTCGTCCATCTGCCGTCACGGACGGCTGAAAGCTCCCATCACTGAGCCGCAAGGTATTCGCATCAGGCTTGGTTTCGGTGATCTGTTTCATCGCACCGTCAAACACGAATATCTCCGAATTCCGATCGGCATTCTGGCCCACAAGATCTTCGGTCGACGCGAAAACCACGATCTTCCCGTCCTGCGACAGCGCAGGACACACGGCCCGCGTGCTTCCCACATCCGTAAAAACAGGGAATTTCGGTTCGAGATGCGCCTGAAACGCGTGAAACGAAGAGCTTTCACCACTACCCAAAAGATCAGCCGACGATTCAAAGACGACAACGCGCCCATCATCGCTGAGCGTCGGATTCAAACTCATCGCCTGTTCAGTCGTGTTCGTGACCCGCGTCAAACTCGCAGTCGACTGCGGAAGAAAGACAGCATCAATTGTTAAGAGAAGTCCGATGACGAGAAAGCTGGCCGTGAGGCGAAGCATAGTGAGGTTGCTCCTTGCGTTAAAATTTGGTTCGCCATTCTACACCGATCAAAATAAAACTCAAATACAAATATTTAGGCCACAAAAAGGCACATAAAGCACACAAAGGAAGGAATCAACTTTACAAGCTTTTTTCTTTTGTGCCTTTTGTGCCTTTTTGTGGCTAATGAATGTTATTTTACGCGCCATGAAAATCCTCGTGAGTGGTTCGCACGGACTCGTCGGCAAAGCGCTGACGAGATCGCTGACCGGTGATGGTCACGAAGTCGTGAGGCTCGTGCGCGGCGAACACTCGTTCGGAACGCCTGAAATCGGTTGGCAACCAGAGCAGGGCCGCATCGACGCGGAACATCTTGAAGGCCTCGACGTCGTGGTCCACCTCGCGGGTGAGAACATCGCCTCGGGTCGCTGGACCACCGAAAAGAAACGCGCCATTCGCGACAGCCGCGTGAACGGAACGTCGCTGTTGAGCGACGCGCTCGCACGCGCGTCTCGACCGCCGTCAGTTTTTCTGAGCGCATCGGCGATTGGTTACTACGGCGATCGTGGCGATGAGTTGTTGACCGAAGTGAGCCCACCCGGAAACGGTTTTTTGCCTGACGTGTGCGTCAACTGGGAACGGGCCACGGCGTCCGCGGTCGAGAAGGGAATCCGCACTGTTTACACGCGTTTCGGTATCATCCTCGACGCAAACGACGGCGCGCTCGCGAAAATGCTGACACCTTTTCGCATGGGAATCGGAGGCCGCGTCGGCGATGGCCGGCAGTGGATGAGCTGGATCACTCTCGCCGACGTTGTGAATGCATTGAAATACCTGATCGCGGATACCTCGACACGCGGGCCAGTGAACTTTGTCTCGCCGAATCCGGTGACGAATGCAGAGTTCACGAAAACGCTCGGACGAGTGCTGTCACGTCCGACGTTTTTACCAGTGCCCGCATTCGGTGCACGGCTGGCGTTCGGCGAGATGGCCGACGCGCTTTTACTTTCGAGTCAGAAAGTCGAGCCGAGCGTTTTGGCTGACAGAGGCTTTCCGTTCACCTGGCCCACCCTGGAACCCGCTTTGAGAAACATCTTGTCAATCCTGTGAGACAGCCTGTGAGACAGGATTTCAAGATTTAGCAGGATGATTAAATTCAGATAGGACGTTGAACACCTCGAGCGCGTATTTCACATTCCCAAACGGCGCCGACACCTGCACGCCCTGAATCTCGTCCCGCACTTCCAACAGCGACTCCTGCGCGATCTTCAACCCTTCTTCACGCCCTGCTTCTTTGCTGATCGCCGAAGCCTTTCGCATACGGTCCATGATCGACGGCGTCACGCGGACGCCCGGAACTTCGTTGTGCAAAAACTCCGCGTTGCGAAAAGAGACGAGCGGCCAAATCCCGGCGACAATCGGTATCCGCACGTGCTCGATGCGTCTTAAAAAATCGCGCAGTTGATCGGTATCAAACACCGGTTGCGTGATCGCATACTGGGCACCGGCTTCAACCTTCCACTCGAAACGCTTGATCTCCTCTTCGAGATTGATCGCTCCCGGATTGACGCCCACTCCGATACAGAACGCAGTCGGTTCACCGATCGGATTGTTCCCGAGATCAAGCCCGTGGTTCAGCTTGTTCACCATGTTCGTCAAACCGATTGAATCGATGTCGAAAACCGCCGTCGCGTCGGGATATGGTCCCATCTTCGGCGGATCGCCTGTGATCACGAGAATGTTTCGCAAGCCGAGCGCGGCCGCGCCGAGCAGGTCTGACATCATGCCGAGCAAATTCCGGTCGCGACAGCAATAATGAAGCACCGACTCGATTCCGATCTGTTGTTCGACCAAAACAGCCGTCGCAAGCGCGCTCATACGCGACTGCGCGCGAGCGCCGTCAGGTATGTTCACACCGTCAACGCCGGCTTCCTTGAGAAGGCGAATCGAGTCGAGCGTCTTCTTCGCGTCGACGCCTTTCGGCGGCAGCACTTCAACAGAAGTTACAAACTCTCCGAGCGCGATCTTCCGACCCCACTTCGAACGTTCTTCGGGTGGCGCGACGCGAATATGCGGAGCCGTAACCTCGACTGTGACCGTCGCACCCGGGCTAAAGGCAACGCTCTGCGCACGTGGCGAAGCAGCGCGCACCGAGTCCGAGATCAGCTTGATGTGTGCCGGAGTCGTGCCGCAGCAGCCGCCAATGAACTTCGCACCAGACTGGATGAATCGTTTCGCAAACTTCGACATGTACTCGGGCGAGCACATGTAAAACTGCCGTCCTTGTACGTCGCGCGGCAGACCCGCGTTTGGCTGTGCCGACAGTTTCTTCTTCGTGACCTCGCGCATCTTTTCCAGCGCCGCGAGAATGATTGCTGGTCCAACTCCGCAGTTCAGTCCGATAACGTCTGCGCCCCACTGGTCGAGTCGTTCGGTAAACAACTCCGGCGTGGTGCCAAACAGCGTGTTGCCATCGGTCATGATCGTCATCTGCGCGATGATCGGCAGATCGCAGAGCTCACGCACCGCGGCTATCGCTTGCCGGATCTCAGAAACGTCGGAAAAAGTCTCGAGGCAGAAAAGATCGACGCCGCCTTCCAACAATCCTTCAGCCTGCGTCTTGAACATCTCCTTCGCTTCGTGAAACGACGTTGGGCCATACGGCTCGATGCGCAGGCCGAGTGGTCCAATCGCGCCGGCGACGTACGCACGTTCGCCCGCGGCCTCACGCGCGATCCTGGCGGCGAGGGCGTTGATCTCTCGCAGACTGCCTTCGAGTCCGTACTGCTGAAGCTTATGGGCCGTGGCGCCGAACGTGTTGGTCTCGATGATGTCCGCACCGGCGCGAATGTATTCGGTGTGAATCTCACGCACGAGATCCGGATTGGTGAGATTCAGCTCGTCGTAACAGCGATTGATATAGACGCCTTTGGCGTAGAGCATCGTACCCATTGCGCCGTCGACGACTACGATACGATCAGTGGAGAGAAGTTCCTTGAATGGTTGCATCTGTGATTTTGGCAAATAAAAAATCCCGCGCTAAACAACGCGGGACTTCAAAATCGGTTTGAAGTTTTTCGGGTCTCGCTTGCGCTGCCCGAGCTGTTTAGCTGGTTATTTTACGTGGCCGCAAGTCGCCTTAACTCACCACGCTTTTCATCGCTGCTTATACGCCCCGCGACTGATCGCTGTCAAGTTTGTAGAGCTTTCTCTGCGTATCTCTGCGTTCTCTGCGTTAACCGTTTATTCAACGCAGAGGACGCAGAGATACGCAGAGAGCCGCAGAGAAGAGTGTCTTGTTTTTTGTGTCACCATGACGGCTTGTTTCAAAATGACAGATTGTTGTGAAATGAATAAGTACAGTATTTTCATAGATTTACAGCCATAAAAAATCGAACAAAAGGGCAACCGCCTCCGTAGTTGATCCATCAGAAACGTGGTCCTTCGTTACAGCTTTGCTGTTTGGAAGTCTTGACCCTTAGCCGGTGCAGTCCTGATTACAGTCTGTGCAATTGGAAAATTTGGTGCCCTTATGGTCATCAACGTACCCATGGAGATCTGGTTGAATGAAGTTTCCCCGCAGGTTACCCCATTTTCGCTCGCTGAAGTTCGCGCCGTTCGCCGTCTTTTCTCTTTTTCTCTTTACTAATCTGACTGGTGTTCTGTTCAGTCGTGCACTGGCGCCCTCGGCGGCTGCCAGTACTGAATTTCGGATCCCTGCCGACATTCCTACATCGGGAGATCCGCAGTTGGACCGCATTATCTTTGAAGCTGCTGAGGAACAAGGTGTGGATCCAAGACTCCTGCACGCCGTTATCTGGCAGGAATCCAAGTACAAGACTGACGCTCGATCGCATGCGGGCGCGCAGGGGTTGATGCAGTTGATCCCCGACACAGCGAAACGCTTTGGTTGTAACGATCCAAACGATCCGGCGAAGAACATTGAAGCCGGCGCAAAGTATTTGAGCTGGTTGTTGAAGCGCTTCTCGGGCAACGTCGAACTCGCACTGGCTGGTTACAATGCAGGTGAAGGTGCGGTTGACAAGTACGACGGCATACCGCCTTACAACGAGACACAGAACTACGTGAAGATCATTTCGAAGCGCTACGGGAAGACGTACCACCCTGTGCTTCCGCCCGCACAAGCTGCTGAACTCTTCCATCTCCACGCCGATTAATGTATATAGGTCCTATAGGACATATAGGACCTATACTTGACAGCCATTCCTCACTTTTGGCTGAATGCTCACGGTCTTTCCCCTAAGCTCCGCCATACTTAAATAAAAGGACCATCCTATGAGCACATCGGTAGATGGAGATCGTAGTTTCTTCGGACACCCACGCGGCCTCTCTACTCTCTTCTTCACAGAGATGTGGGAACGCTTCTCCTACTACGGTATGCGGGCCATCCTGTTGCTCTACATGGTGAAGTCATTTGCAGAGGGCGGATTAGGTCTTGATGAAAAATATGCCGGCATTATTTACGCCACATATGTTTCCTCGGTTTGGTATTTGCCACTGCCGGGAGGCTGGCTCGCAGACCGCATATTGGGTGCTCGGCGAGCAGTTCTGCTCGGCGGAATCATAATCGCCTGTGGCCATTATTCGATGGCCATCAACTCGAAACTCACCTTCTACGCTGGTCTAATCTTAATCGCCTGCGGCACTGGACTATTAAAGCCCAACATCAGCGCGATGGTGGGCCAACTTTACTCCGAAGAAGACAAGCGACGCGACGCCGGTTTTTCCATCTTCTACATGGGCATCAACCTGGGCGCGTTTTTGTCGCCTATCGTGGTTGGCTTTCTGGCGCAGTCGCAGACGTTCCGTAATTTCATTTCTTCTATGGGCTTCAGTCCCACCTCAGCCTGGCATTGGGGTTTTGCTGCGGCGGGTGTAGGGATGACGCTCGGTATCATCCAGTATGTTCTTGGGCAAAAGCGGCTGGCCCATGTTGGAGACAGGCCTGCGTTGACGAGGGTTGCGGCGGAAGCAGTCGAGCCTGCTGATGGTGTCGACTATCTGACGATGGTGCTTGCGCTTGCCGGCGGAGTAGTGGGCGCGGCGTTTGGAATGATTTACGGTGAAGCGGGCGTCTTATCAGCGCTGTTCCCGACGGTGGTCGGATTTTTTGCAGGTTACCTGGGCGGGATAATTCGTCACTTAAACGGCGAAGAACTCAAACGTGTCTTGGTGATCTTTATTCTGTTTGTTTTTTCGATACTGTTTTGGATGACGTACGAACAAGCCGGTTCGAGCTTAACGCTCTTTGCCGATCGGTTAACGGAAACGACCATCTTGGGATGGGCATATCCTTCAAGCTGGTTTCAATCCGTGCCTGCGATTTTCGTAATCATCTTCGCACCAATAATCGGCGCAGTCTGGCAGAAACTAGCAGCTCGCCAACCCTCCAGTCCGGGTAAATTTACGATTGGATTATTCTTCGCGGGCATCGCTTTCGTAGTGATTGCTTTTGCGTCCACGTTGGCCGCAAACGGGCGCGTGAGTCCGATGTGGCTTGTTATCGTGTATTTCCTGCAAACGATCGGCGAGCTTTGTCTGAGTCCGGTCGGCCTCAGCACGGTTACCAAATTGTCTCCGGCAAGAATGGTTGGATTGATGCTCGGCGTTTGGTTCCTTTCGATCTCCATCGGAAGCTATATCGCAGGCCTGGCGGCGAGGCTGTTCGAAGGCAACGATACGGCTGTGTTAACGCGAGCCTTTGGCATCTTTGCCGGAATCACTTTGCTGGCGGCAATCGTACTTGCGATATTGACGCCTCTCATCAAGAAACTGACTCCCAGAGCACAATGATCCATATGACTCGACCTAGAGCTCTTTTGCTTGCCACTGTTTTTCTCGCGCTCGTTCCACTGTCTTTAGTCGCGCAAAACAAACAACTAACCATCGACGACATTTTCGATCCGGCGAAAAAAGTCAACTTCAACGGATCGACTCCCAACGTTCGCTGGCTCAAAGACGGTAATCACTATCTAATTACAAATGACGCTTCGCGCCGTGATGTGCCGCGATTGCAGAAGGTGAACGCCGCGACGGGCGTCGCCGAGCCGTTTTTTGACGCTGCGAAAATGCAGGCTGCGTTTGCCGCTTTGCCCGGCGTTACGTCTGACGATGCGCGTCAACTGGCGAATCGCGGAAACTACAATCTCAATCCAGCCGAAACGGCCGTTCTGATTAATTGGTCCAACGATCTTTTCTACTACGAATTCAACGGCGATCGCGCGGTTCGACTCACGAGCAATCCCGAAGAAGAGGTCGGCGAGGGATTTAGTCCCGACGGTAAGATGATCAGCTTCGTGCGCGAGAACAACCTGTACGTCGAAGACCTCGGCATGCAGCGTCGCGAGCGTGCGCTGACGCGCGATGGCAGCGCCAAGATTCTCAACGCGCGTCTCGATTGGGTTTACCAGGAAGAACTGTACGGCCGTGGCAACTTTGGTGCGTACTGGTGGAGTCCCGATTCGACCACGATTGCCTACCTGAGATTCGACGAGAATCCGGTTCCGGAATTCACCGTCGTCGATCACATTCCGTATCACCAGAACGTCGAGGTCACGCCTTATCCGAAAGCCGGCGATCCGAATCCACTCGTTAAGTTGGGAGTCGTCAAAGCAGCCGGCGGCGACATTCGCTGGATCGATACGTTTGATTATTTCCCGGAGGATCTGCTCATCTCGCGCGTCGCCTGGACTCCTGACAGCAAGAAGGTGGTCTACCAGGCGCAGAACCGCGAACAGACGTTTTTGGATGTGAACTTCGCCGATGCGCGTGATGGAAAGTCGAAAAACATCATCCACGAGACTTCGAAGGCGTGGGTCGGGATCAATGAAAATCCGATCTGGCTGAAAGATGGTTCGTTCCTGTGGGCCAGCGAGCGCAGTGGTTGGGAACACATCTATCACTATTCTGCGGATGGAAAACTCCTGCGCCAGTTGACTGATGGTAAGTGGGAAGTGCGTTCGATCGAAGGTGTGGATGAAGAAAACGGTTTCGTCTACTTCACGGCCACGGAGCACAGCCACATCGCATCGCACGGTTATCGCGTGAAGCTCGACGGTACTGGTCTGACGCGGTTGACGATGACTGAAGGCTCGCATCGCGTGGACCTCAGTCCCGCGAACAATTATTTCACAGACGTTTGGAGCGATCTCAAAACGCCCTCGCAAGTTCGTCTATACGACGCTGCCGGGAAACTCGTGCGTGTGATCGCCGAGAACAAGGTCGACGCGCTGAAGGACTACAAGCTCGGCACGCCTGAGCTGTTGCAGGTGAAGACGCGCGACGGGTTTGTGATGGAAGCGATGATGATCAAGCCGCCGGATTTTGATGCGCGCAAGAAGTATCCGGTGATGAGTTTCACTTACGGTGGACCACACGCGCCGCAGGTTCGTGACGCATGGGGTTCGACTACGTACATGTGGCACCAGATGCTCGCGCAGAAGGGTTACATCATCTGGGTTTGCGACAATCGCACCGCGAGTGGGAAAGGGCTGGAATCGACGTTGCCCGTGTACAAGAATTTTGGCGAGCTCGAGCTGCGCGATCTCGAAGACGGCGTGAGCTGGTTGAAGAACCAGCCTTACGTCGATGGCAATCGGATCGGAATTTGGGGCTGGAGCTATGGTGGTTTCATGACGAGTTATGCGTTGACGCACAGCAAGTCGTTCAAAATCGGCATCGCCGGCGGCACTGTCGCAGATTGGCGCGACTACGACAGTATCTACACCGAGCGTTACATGAAGACGCCGCAGAACAATCCGGAAGGTTATAAGAAGAGTTCACCCGTTAATGCAGCGAAAGACCTGCACGGAAAGCTGCTTTTGATTCACGGCGCCATCGACGACAACGTTCACATGCAGAACACGATTCAATTTGTTTACGAGTTGCAGAAGGCAGGGAAGCAGTTTCAACTGATGGTCTATCCCAAGTCCCGGCACGGGGTCACCGATCCATACCTCGTGAAACACATGCGCCAGATGATGACCGACTTCATCATGGAAAACCTTTAGACAGGATTGTCAGGATTTTTCAGGATTACCAAGATCCTGTCTGGCACGGGCATTGCCGAGGGGCTGAGCGGAGGTCCCTCGATGTCCACATCCCTCGCCTACATTTATCCTGAGCCCGAACCTCATTTGCCTCTGCTGAGCAAGGAAGTACACGCTGATTCACAGACCCAGGTTCAGCGAGA
>DATNCH010000080.1:0-20186 GCA_035571655.1 Pyrinomonadaceae bacterium | reverse complement strand
ACAGGATCTAGATTCGACGCGCGCCACGCCGGATACAGCGCGCCCAATATTCCGCCGATGATTCCGATTGCAGCCGCCACGATCGCCCACGTCCAGCTATATTCGAAAACAAGCCCGTACATTCTGTGAATCAGATAACCGGCGACTAGCGAAACCAAAAAACCCGCAATCAAACCGATGAAGCTGATCAGAATCGCTTCCTTCTCGATGATGCCCACGATATAACCCCGCGACGCGCCCATCGCTTTCAGAATGCCGATCTCGCGCGTGCGTTCCGTGATCGTCGTATACATCGCCAGCATCACCACCAAAGAACTCACAACCGCCGCGAGTCCCACCAACACGCGCAGGAAAACTCCGAGATACGGAATGCTCTTCTCAAAACTCGTGAATACGTCGCGGGTCGGTTGAATCGTGTTGCCGGGCAATTGCTGATCGATACGTTGTGCTACTTCCTGCAACTGATCGGGATTCCGAAGTTTCAGAAAAATAAACGTACACTTCCCCTCAGCTTCGAGCGCCTTCTGCATCGCCTCGAGCGACATCTTCACGCGCGCGCCTGATTCCGGTGAATAGATCCCCGCGACGTGGAATTGCTGCTTCGCGAACGGCATGATCGCGTCGCCGACGTGGAGGTTGTTGTTGCGCGCTTTCGTCTCGTCGATGACGACTTCGTTCAGGCCCTGTGGTCCACGTCCCTCGACCATGTTGATTCCGTTCATCTGCGCGTAAGTGTCCCAGTCGACGCCGTCGACCTGCTCGATTCCGATGCCGCCCTTGCCCTGCGAGAAGTGACGGATCACCGGCAGCGCCAGCTCGACACCCTCAATGGTCTTGAGTCGATCGACGTATCGCGTATCGAGATTCGCGGTCATCGAAGTCAACTGCACTGCGCCGGGCCGCATGAAAATCAGCTCCGCACGCACGTTGGTCGCGCGTCGCTGTAGGTCGTTTGACATGCCTCGGGCCAGTCCTGTGAAAAGCATGACCAGGCTGACTCCCAACGCTATACCGGCGACGCTGACGAGCGTGCGAATCGGCCGCTGACGAATGTTTGAAGTGACTAAGTTGTCCATAGGCTGGCTGCTATTTATTTCGTTCGATTGTAATCAAAATCCGACATGATAAGCTAACAAGCCGCAGATTTCAGACCTGAACGCGAATTGCTATCCTTTTGGACCTGGTATGAGACGCCGATCACCATTCATCTATCCCGCAACAACAATCGTCATCCTGCTCGCGCTCGTTCTCGTTGGGAGAAGCTTTGTGCCGGAGCGGGTGCAAATCACGATCCTTGGCACTACAGATCTCCACGGCAACATCAATCCCATCGACTACTACACAAACAAACCTGACAATCGCGGCCTCGCGAAAGTCGCAACCTTGATCAAACGCGCCCGCGCGGAACACCCCAACGTCCTGCTCATCGATTCGGGCGACACGATTCAAGGTTCACCGCTCGAGTCGTTTCACGGTCGCAAAAACAATGCCCCGCCTGACCCGATGATGCTAGCGATGAGTTCGCTCAGCTACGACGCGATGACGGTCGGAAACCACGAGTACAACTTCGGTCTCAAAGTTCTTGAGAAAGCCCGGAGCGAAGCAAAGTTTCCATGGCTTTCAGCCAATACATACGCTACCCAAACACAGAAACCACATTACAAGCCATACATAGTTAAGGAAGTCGCAGGCGTGAGAATCGGCATCCTCGGTTTGACGACGCCCGGCATTCCGAACTGGGACAATCCACCGAACTACGCGGGCCTCGAATTTCACGAACCCGTCGACGAGGCGCGCAAGTGGGTTCCGATCTTGCGCGAGCAGGAGAAAGCCGACGTCGTCGTCATTGCGATGCACATGGGCCTCGGCGAGGATCTGCGCACGGGTGAAATAAATCCGGGGCAAGTGCCACATGAGAACGAGGCGATTGCGATTGCGAAAGAGGTGCCGGGCGTCGACGTCATCTTCATGGGCCACACGCATCGCGACGTGCCCTCGCTCTACATCAATGGCGTGCTGTTAACACAGGCGAATTATTGGGGTCGCCATCTCGCTCGTGCCGATCTGTACTTGCAGAAAGCTGGAACCGGTTGGCGCGTCTATGCGAAGGCCGCGAGAACGATGGCGACCGACGATCGTGTCGAACCCGATCCGGAGATCGTCAAGCTAGCCGAGCCTTACGATCGAGAAACGCAAGGTTGGTTAGCGAAAGTCATCGGTGAGTCACCGGAAGAGCTGACGGCGCGCGACTCGCGTTTCAAAGACACGGCGATTCTTGATCTGATTCAGAAGGTGCAAATGGACGAGGGCAAGGCGGATGTGTCGATGGTTGCGAGTTTCAACACGGAAGCACGAATAGAAAAAGGTCCCGTCAGTGTTCGCGATATCGCCGGTCTTTACGTTTACGAGAACACGCTGGCGGTGCTCGAGGTGACAGGGCAGCAACTGAAGGACGCTCTCGAACACTCAGCCAAATACTTCAAACCATATGTTCCGGGGAAACCACTCAGCGACCTGATCGACGAGAAGATTCCCGGTTATAATTTCGACATCGCCGAGGGCGTCACTTACGAACTCGACATTTCAAAACCGGTCGGACAGCGAATACAGAACCTGCGTTTTCGCGGTCAGCCGCTGTCGCCGGCGAGAAAACTTCGCCTCGCTACAAACAACTATCGTGTCAACGGCGGTGGTGGCTACACGATGTATAAGAACGCGCCCGTGGTCTATCGCTCGAGCGAAGAGATTCGCGAGATGATCATCGATTGGGTTGAGCGACACAAGACGATCCCCACTAAGCCCAACAACAACTGGCGCATTCTTCCTTCATTGTGATTTTTGTCCCTTTTGTGTCCTAATAAATTCCATGCCTCCTCGTCTCGCAGCAATCTCAGGCAAACTCAGAGGAGCGATCTTCGCAATCAACGAAGAAACGCTCATCATCGGTCGCGAGACCGCCTCAAACCTCTGCCTCGCCGACGCCGCAGTCTCACGCCGCCACGCGAAAGTTGAAAAAGTCGATCGCGGATTCGCGATTACCGACCTCGAAAGTCTCAACGGCACGTTCGTCAACGATGTGCCCATCAAAACCAGGGTTCTCGAACACGGCGATCGTGTGCGCATCGGCGATTCGCAGTTTTTGTTTCTGACGCACGAAGGAGAAGCAACTTCGAAGTCGAGCGACGTCAGGCTCGACGAACACCACATCGTCAGCGGATCTACCGTGCAACTCCGTTTCGACGATGCGATTTACCTGATGGCGCGCGATCTCAGCGCGCTGATGAAGGTCAGCACCACGATCAACTCGATCCGTGGCCTCGACGATCTGCTGCAACGCCTGCTCGAGTTGTTGTTCGAGGTTGTTCCCGCGCAGCGCGGTGCGATTCTTCTGACCGACCAAGGCTCGTTTGAAACCAGCCTCGTCTTCGGTCTGGATCGCGCGCATGGAAAGGACCAGGCCGTTAACGTCAGCAGGACGATCGTGCAGCAGGTGCTGCGAGACGGCGTCGCGCTGTTGTCGAGTGACGGAGCGGCTGAGTCGACCGCTGCCACGCAGAGTTTGATCTCGACGCGTGCGCATTCGGTGATGTGTGTGCCGTTGATCCTGTTCGATCGCAAGCTGGGCGTGCTTTATCTCGACACCACATTGCCGCGCGATCGCTTCAACCGCGATCACTTGCAGCTCGTTACTGCGATTGCGGGCATTGCTGCGGTGGCGATCGAAAACGCGCGGCAGTTCGAGTGGCTCGAGACTGAAAACGAGCGACTGCTCGCCGATGTAAATATCGAGCACAACATGGTCGGCGAAAGCGCTGCGATGCAGCGCGTCTATCATTTCATTTCAAAAGTGGCGCCGACCGATGCGACGGTCCTGATCTCGGGTGAGAGTGGGACGGGAAAAGAGCTGGCCGCGCGCGCGATTCATCGCAACAGCAAACGCGCGCAAAAAACCTTCATCGCCGTGAACTGTGCCGCGCTCAATGAGTCGCTGCTGGAAAGCGAATTGTTTGGTCATGAGAAAGGTTCGTTCACCGGAGCACTCGCGCAGAAAAAAGGCCGTCTCGAAATCGCAGATGGAGGCACGGTTTTTCTTGACGAAGTCGGGGAACTGACTCCGCCGCTCCAGGTGAAACTCCTGCGCGTGCTTCAGGAAAGAGAGTTTGAGCGCGTCGGTGGAACCGTCACGATCAAAGTAGACCTGCGACTGATCGCCGCGACGAACAAGAACCTCGAGGAAGCGATCGAAGCGGGCCAGTTTCGGCAGGATCTTTACTATCGTCTCAACGTCGTTTCGCTCGAGATGCCCGCGCTGCGCGACCGGCGCGAGGACGTGATGCTGCTCGCGAATTACTTTGTCGATAAGTATGGCGCGCGATGCAACCGGAAGTTGAAAGGGTTCTCGAAAGAAACACGAAATTTCCTGACGGCGTACGATTGGCCCGGCAACGTGCGCGAGCTTGAAAACACGATCGAACGCGCGATCGTGCTGGGAACGACGGAATGGATCCTGCCGGAAGATCTACCGGAAGCAGTGCTCGAAGCCAAGGTGATGATTGAAGGATTGGTGCCGACGTATCACCAGGCGCTGATTCAACACAAGAAACAGATCATCCTGACCGCGATGGACCAGGCAAAGAACAATCACGTCGAAGCCGCCCGCCTGCTCGGTGTTCATCCCAACTATCTCCGGCGTTTGCTGACAAATCTGAACTTATCGTCCGCGGCTAAAATGCAATGAAGTTTCAGAGTACTGCTGCGGCCGGCGCCGAACTCGCTCTTCGCCTGAATGAGTTTCACGGATCGAGTCAAACGATAGTCATCGCGATCGCCAGTGGTGGTGTGGGTGTCGGAGCGGAAGTGGCGCGGCGGCTGGAACTCCCTTTCGAGCTCTTGTTCATTCGCCGGCTGCTGGCGCCGTTTGGGCCAGAAAATGTCCTGTGTGCGACGAATGTTGGGGGAACGCTGGTCGTCGACGAAGAGGTGCCGCAAGCATCCGAGACGAATGGTATGGCTCACGCGATCGCCGACGGAATCAAACAACTGACGGAGCGCGAACGTTTCAATCGCGGCGACCGTCCAGCGGTTGACGTCAGCGGAAAGCAGGTGATCCTCGTCGACAACGGCATACACACGGGTTCGACGATGCTGGTAGCGATTCGCGCGTTGCGCAAAGTGGGCGTGACAAAGATTGTTGCGGCCGTGCCGGTCGCAGATGCGAACAGCCGCGCGCGCATCGAACGTGCAGCGGACGAGGTTTTCTGTTTAGTATGGCCGGACAAATTCGGTCACGTTGGGCTTTGGTATCGTGAATCCATCAGGCCCACGGATGAGCAGATATTGAATTTATACTTGCGTGGTGAGGAGACGATGAATGAGTGACTTTCAGAGTGAAGCAGAGTTTGCGAAGAACTTGAACACGAACTTTCGGGTTGACCTTGAAGAAGCGGGGCACATGGATTTGAAACTGGTATCGGTTACGCCAAGGAAAGTTGAGACAACGGAGCAGCCGGGGATGGAACGATTCTCGGCGGTGTTCTCTGGTCCACTCGACTTGCTTCTACCGCAGCGGACTTACCACGTGACGCATCCGGAGATGGGCGAGTTTTACGTGTTCCTGGTGGCGATTGGGAAGGAGGCGGATGGCTTCCGGTATGAAGCGGTCTACAACTACTATAGGAAAGATTAACGAATAGCCGCAGATGAACGCAGATTTGATCTGCGTTCATCTGCGTAAATCTGCGGCTAAAAACTCCATATGCAGGTATCCGCCGACGTCCTCGATCGTCTTAAATCCAAGCCGCTCGTAAAACCGGAAAGCATCCTGATTCAGCACAAACACCATGTGCCGCAGCGGCTTGTTTTCGCGTGTAGCCTCATCGATCAACTGCCGCAGCAAGTATGAGCCGACTCCGCGGTTCTGAAACTCTGGTATGACCGCGATGTCCAGCAGACGGATCTGCGCGTCATCGCTGCCAACCCACATGCGCCCCGCCGGAACGCCGTCAACAAGAATCACGTCGTAACGCGCGTTTGGATAACGCGTCTCGTATTCCTGTTTCTGCATTTGATATTGCCAGCGGATGAACGCGTCCTTTTGACTGTCGTCCCAGTTGGTTTGAGCGAGTTCGTCAGCGCGAGTGCCGGCGTAGACGCCGACCAGAAATTCCTGATCGGCGTCAGTCACCGGACGTAGTGAAACACCAGGGTTATTGGGCATGGTTGAACACGGCTTCGTAGTACAGGGTGCCGTTTGCGTTTTTGCGCCGTGTCAGGAATAGATCAAATTTACCAAGTCTCGGATGGCTGATGGTATGAATGGAAGTAAACGGGGGTAGTTCACCAGCAGCTTTGAAACTCAGCGAGAAACTATCGGACGCCCGGGCGCGGCGCGTCAAAGTATTTTCAGCTTCATATTTATCGACGCTGACCAAAACCATTGAGACTAGCTCGCCACGGGAATTAGGAGCCTGAAAGACGTCGCCGACATACGGTTCGAATGTCGATGCGGCAAACATGAAAATCGGATCTTTCTGGGCATCAATTGGAACGCCTGGGTCTTGTTGGCCGAGGCCCATGCGGGCCGCGCCAACCAATAGACCGACTGTCAAGGTGGATCTAAACGCATCTCGTAAAAAGGTGCGACGTGAAAGTGGCATTTTCGTTTTTGTCTCCTGGGCTGTGTACGAATTGGTGGCCGTACGATGTAGCGGATGTATATGTATATTCTTTCTTAGCGCTTGCCAAGAAAATTTGTACGTGTCATCGATTTATCTGTATTCTTCCCGACACTAACGCGCATTCCGGAGACAAAAAGGTTTTGCAGGAATTGTCGTGAGTACGACATTTTTCGTCTTGTAATTTGGGCCAAGCCAGTTTAGAATCCCCGGCGCTTCAATAATTAGTTCTCCAGATCTCCACAGGCAGGAAGCTATCCTCCCGACATTTCTCCAACAAACTTGAGAGATTTCGGGGTAGATCAAGACGCAACAACCCAGACCACTAACTATTTTCACCCTAAGCGCAGTTTTTATTTTCCTTTAGGAGGAGACATGTCGGAACCGTTCCTTAGTGAAATCAAGCTCGTCTCTTTTAATTTTGCTCCCAAGGGATGGGCCCTCTGCAACGGCCAGTTCTTACCCATCAACCAGAATCAGGCGCTGTTTGCGTTACTCGGTACTACCTACGGCGGTAACGGACAGACCACCTTCGCTTTGCCGAACCTTCGAGGACGAGTGCCTATCCACATGGGCAGCGGCCACACGCTCGGAGAGGCGGCCGGCTCGACGTCAGTCACAGTCAATATTCAGCAGTTGCCGACGCACCTGCACGCAGTCCAGGCCTCGACGGACGGGAACCAGGGCACTTCGACCCCATTGGCAGCCAACACGGTCCTCGCTCCGGCGCTCAATCTGTATGGGGACCCGGCCAGTTTGACGCCGCTCCTGCCGGCCTCCATTTCATCCGTCGGCGGCAGCCAGCCACACAACAACATGATGCCCTATCTGGTGCTGAACTTTATTATCGCGCTCCAGGGCATCTTCCCATCGCAGAACTAAGAGGAGGAAGAAAATGCCAGAACCATATGTCGGTGAAATCAGAATGTTCGCAGGCAACTTCGCTCCGAACGGCTGGATGTTCTGCGAAGGACAGACACTCCCCATTTCGGAGAACGATGTGCTCTTTCAGTTGATCGGAACGACCTATGGCGGAGACGGCCAGGAGACTTTCAATCTGCCGAATCTCGCCAGCCGCGTACCAATCCACATGGGCACCGGTCCGGACGGCACGACCTATCAGATTGGTGAAATGGCCGGCACAGAGCAAGAGACGCTGACGATACAGCAGATACCGAATCATACGCACCCGCTATCGGCCTCCACTGCGACAGGCCTAGTGAACTCGCCAGCGAACAAAGTCCTTTGTGCCTCGCCCTCGGTGACAATCTTCGTCCAGGACACACCGGATAATCAACTGAATCCCAACGCGATAACGCCCGCCGGCGGAAGTCAGCCGCACGAAAACACGCAACCGTTTCTTTGTATCAACTTCATCTTATCGCTCTTCGGACGGTTCCCCAGCCAGACCTAAAGGAGGAAAAATGTCAGACCAATTCGTAGCCGAAATTCGCATCTTTCCCTTCAACTTCCCCCCGACCGGCTGGGCGTTCTGCGACGGGCAGCTAATGCCGATATCTCAGAACACTGCCCTGTTCTCGCTGTTGGGGACCACTTATGGTGGTGACGGTAAGTCTACGTTTGCACTACCCGACATGCAGGGCAATGCTCCGATGCAGCCCGGACAGGGACAAGGACTCAGCTTGCGGGACCTCGGAGAGATGTCAGGTGTGGAATCAATCACGCTGCTCGTCTCGGAAATTCCAGTGCACACCCATACCATGACGTCGCATAATCTCGACTTCGCCGACAAGCAGAACCCTGACCCGCAATCCATGATAGCGAAGTCAGCGAACGGCAACGCCTATCAGACGAACACCAGCACGCTATTGACGACAATGGCATTCCAGGGCTTAGCGCCTGCGGGTGGTGGCTTGCCACACAACAACATGCAACCGTACCTGACGCTGAACTTCTGTATTGCATTGCAGGGAATTTTCCCGCAGCGTCCGTAACGATTTGCTGGAACTACAAGGGAATTAGGGATGTAATACCATGGAAATCCGCCGGTGCGATCGGATAGATGGTCCCGGCGGGTTTTTATCTGTAAAGTAAAGTTAGGTTTGAGGCTTTGCCTCAAGAGTCAGGTCCTAATGTTGGAGGAGGTCAGTACAGGGAGCGATAGCGACCTGGTCCGACTTGATGACCTCTGGCGATAGGATGACCAGGTCGCTACCGCTCCCTGTACTGACCTCGTCCAAGTAGATCCAAGGGATTCACTAGTTTCGGTCGATCCTGGGGAATATCGAAGAACCATGAAATCACGCATTACTAACGCGTCCCCGCGCGTGGGGCAGTGTTTCATCATTTTAGTTGCTATTTCGATTGCTTGTTCGGCGTCCAAATCGGCTAGCTCCCCAGCCCAGGTTTCAGGCAATCAGCCGGCCAACCAACTGATTAGCCCAACGCCGGCTTCAGTAACCACTTCATCTGTTCACGAACAAGCTGCCTGCACCCTCAAGCTATCCGAGGCGCCGCTGATCAACCGTCTAAAGCTCGGTATGACGGCGGATCAAGTTCTCGCCGTGTTTCCGGGTAGTAAGGACGATGCAGAAGTGCGTTCGGCGGTAACGAAGGCGCCTGGGCCACTCGGGAATTCATCATTTCTCATAACACCGTCCAAATACGGAAGCGCGGCTGATTTCAAGGAAGTCAGTCGCGTCACTTTTAGTATGCTCGATGGACATCTTTCGAGCTTCACCATTAATTACAACGGCCCACAGTGGCCCGATGTCGACAAGTTTGTGGAAACGTTCGTCGAAGGCAAAAACCTTCCGGCGGCTAATCAATGGGAACCGTACGCGGGAATGGAAACGCAAATGAAGACCCTGACGTGTACGGATTTCTCGGTTCGAGTCTTCAGTGGTGGCGAGGCTGGCAATCAGAATTACGTGCTCGTCCAGGACCTTGAGGCGGATAAGAAGCTCAAGGAACGCAGACGGAAAGCACGCGAGTCAGCCAGTCCAACGCCGGGGGCGTGAGTGGTGCCCAGTACAACTCACCAACCCGACGAGGATGCCTCTACTGTGTGAAAATTCATTGACCAATTAATTATGTTGTACTACTCTTGCGACGCATTTTTCCCGAAGAAGGTGCGCCTGCCACTCTCACCTTTAGCAAACAGGAGATAAATCCATGCATCAAGCGGTCCCCCAGAGATATAGAAGTGTTGTCAGAATATTCAGCGCCTGCCTGCTCACTTGGCTCCTAATCATGTTGCCTCTCGTGCCCTTCGCTCCCGTTTCTCGAGGGGAATCACGAGCCGCAAACCGTGAGTCGGCAAGGACACAAACTCCCGCCAGCACCGCCGCAGCCACGACGAACACCTTCGTCAACGCGCCAGTTCCGCAACCGGCGCCGGCACCCATGTATGCCCCCGTCATCACCGCGACCAAAGACGATGGCATAGCAGCGGCGACCCCTGTAGCTCCGGGTAGCACCATTACCTATACGGTCAACGTAAACAACACCGGCGTGACGAGCCCCGCGGACGATGCTCTAAGCGTGGTGTTCTCCGACACGATCGACGCGCACACGACGCTGGTCCCAGGATCACCGATCGCTGCTGCGAGTGACAAATACAGCACGATTGGTAACGTGCAGCTCACCATCCCCGATGGCGCGACCGACCTGCTCGGCAACGACTTCGATCCCGATACGGGAAATAACACCGGCATGACGGCCACTGCTGAAACCAAATCGAGCACGGCCTGTACCGGTGGTTGCTCCGGCAACGTAACGATTAATGCAAACGGCAGTTTCACATACGATCCGCCCGTCGGATTTACCGGCACTGATACCTTCACTTATACCTCGAACTCCGGTACCTCGAGCATATCGACGACCGTAACGATCACCGTCGCCAACAAGCTCTGGTTCATCAGCAACAACGCCGGCGCTTGCACCTCAAGTTGCGATGGACGCCTTTCACATCCATTCACCTCGATATCAGCTTTCAATACCGCCAACCTCGGTGGACCGGGACAACCCGGCGACAACGACTGGACCTTTATTTATGAAAGCGGAACCGCGTACACGGGCCCGGTGAATCTCCGCGCCGGCCAGAAACTTATCGGACAGGATGCGACGGCCACTCTTATCGGCCTGACCGGATTTTCACAGCCCAGTGGAACCGATCCGCTACCGGTGACGAATGCCGCTAACGGCGTGTTCGTGACCATTACAACCACCGCCCCTGCCACCAACGGCATCAACCTGAATTCCGGCAACACGCTGCGCGGGTTTACCGTCGGCAACACAACGGGCGCGAAAATATCAGGTAACGCTTTCGGCACGCTGCTCGTCGGCAACTCGACCTCTCCTGACGTAACGCTGAACGGCACTGGACAGGCGCTCAGTCTCACTAACGGCATACTGTCAGTAGGTGGCAAGTTTGCGAGTGTTACGACGACTTCGAGCGCCGCTCAGGGTATCAATCTCACAGGCGTTTCGGACTCGGGCGCAGGTGCATTTTCGTTCGGCTCAACCAGCGTCTCCAACAGTACGACTCAAGGCATTCTTGTCGGCACCACGACTGCAGACCTGGATTTCGGCAACACCTCGGTCTCAGGCGGTAGCGACGCGATCTCTTTGCAGAATAATTCCGCGGGCACGAAAACCTTCGGAACCATCACGACGTCTGGTAATTCGGGCGTCGGCTTCCTGCACGGTGCAGGCGGCGGCGCGGTCACAGTCACCGGTGCGACGTCAATCACAAACCCCGGTGGCAACGGCATCGATATCGACACCTCGAACGCCAACGTGGCGTTCGCCGCGACCACGGTCAGCAAGAATGCAGCCGGTACCGCGGTCGACCTGACCAACAACACGGGCCGGACCATCAGCTTCACGTCGCTGGCCATCACGAACTCGGTGGGCATCGGACTCAATGCCAACGCCTCCGGTACGGTCACGGTTGGCGCCGGCAGCATCTCGACGACCGGCGCTGGACCGGCGGCCACGCTGACGAATACCATCCTCGGGTTGGTGTTCACGAGCGTCTCGTCGAACAATGGTACGAACGGTATAACCTTCAGCGGCGGCAGCGGTACGTTCCAGTCCGGCACCACGAACCTTCAAAACAGCCTGGGCATTGGTCTTTCAATGGCCAGCTCGGCCGTTGCGGCTAGCTTCGGAAATACGACCGTGAACAGCTCAGCGGGTGCCGCTGTGAATCTGTCGTCGAATAGCGGCAACATCTCGTTCGCGGATTTCGATCTCACTCCCGATTCTTCGTTCCGCGGTCTCGATGCGCAGAACAACACGGGAACGATCACTACGACCTCGGGCGACGTCGCTGCCACTGGCAACGCTGCCATCTTTATTGATGGACCCGCAGGCCGTACCCCGCTTGCGATGGTGCTCAATAATGTTGATTCGACTACCAGCTCGGGAGATGGCGTCAACCTGACGGACGTCTCCGGCAGCTTCGTAGTAAATGACGCAACCCTTGCAACCAACATCAGCGGTTCCGCGGGCATCGGTATCTCGGTGAACAACTCGACGATGACCACCGCCAATTTCGGCATCACGACGGTTGGTACCACGACGGGCACCGGTATCTCAGTTGCCAGCTCCCCGTCCGGGGCCGTGAGCTTCGGCACCACCAGTATCCAGAATACAACCGGCACCGGTATCTCAGTGACCAGCACCGGCGCGTCAGTCACTTTCGGTGGGACCACCGTTAACGGCACGGGTAACGCCAACGCGGACGACATCGGCACCGGTATCATCCTGACCAACAACTCAGGCGCGATGACGTTCGGCGCGCTGACTGTTACGCCGGATTCCGGCGAGCGCGGCCTGTTCGCGACTGACAACGATGGCGCGACCAGTGCCGGCCTGATAACCATTCCATCAGGCACTATTACCACGACCAACGATACCGCTGTTGAGATCAGAGGCGCGACGACTACAGCCCGCAATCCGCTCAACATCCAGTTGACTACCGTCAACACCACTGGCGGTGCGACCGCCGGCAATGGCATCTTTCTTCAAAACACGAACTCGGGCGGCAGCCCCGGCGGCTTCCGCGTTCTCGGCACCGGCGGCACGTGTACCTCTGCTACGCCTACCTGCACGGGTGGTCGTATCACCAACACTACCGGCGCAGATGGTGCGACCGGCGGCACTGCTGTTCGCCTCGACACTGTCGACGACGTTGTGCTAACGCGCATGCGTCTCGACACCAATACCAACTTTGCCGTGCGAGGTTTCAGCGTCACCGGCTTCGTCATGGACACCTGCGTCGTCAACGGCACTAATGGAAATAGTGCAGCCGCCTCTGAGGGTAGCGTTATCTTCGACAACCTCTTTGGTACCGCTGCCGGGTCAAACTCAAACCTAATTACGGCGAGCGACATTCGCGGCGGCTGGGGCGACAACATTCGGGTGACGAACAACACCAACACAGCAGGAGAGCTGACGATCCAGAACTCCACCATCCGTGACACCAACACCGGAACCAACGGTAACGACAACATCCAAATCGTCACCCACAACTCTGGCAATCTTAAAGCCGTCGTAACGGGTTCAACTTTCGCAGCGACTAACGGCGACCATATTCAGACCGCCGCTGATGGCCAGTCACAGCTCACGATCATCTTCACCGGTAACACGTTGAGTGGAGGCGGTGGTATCAATGCGCTGGGCCAGGGCATCACGATTTCCGGTGGTGATATCGTCGGCGGCGTTACGGACTCAACCGAAGTCATGCGCTTCGACATTTCGAACAACACGATGAGCGGCACCATCCAGGGTGGCGCCATCAACATCAATGAGGGCTCAGGAAACGGGAACTGGCAGGGTCGCGTATCGGGCAACACAATTGGCGTAGCGGCTAATGCCGGCTCTGGCGCGTCGCAGTCAAGCGGCATCCGCGTGGAGAACCACTCGAAGGGTACCTTGACCGCCTCGGTGCTTAACAACCAGGTTCACCAGTGGAGCAACCAGGGCATCAACCTTCAGGCCGGCGATTCGACCGCAAGCGGACTTGGCAATGGTCCGCTGAACGTAACTGTCACCGGTAACACCGTGGACAGCCCGAACAACAACCCGCCCACGGCGGTACCCGACCACGGCATCCAACTCAATATCGCTACGACGACTGGCAATACCAATCAGGCCTGTGTCGATTTACTGAATAACAACTCGACGGGCAATCTGGCGGGGGGCGGCGTCGACTATCGTGTCCGCGAGCGGTTTTTGGCTACAGTACGACTCCCTGGCTACACTGGCGCGAACAGCGACAACGCTGCGGTCAGAACATACGTCCTGGGCCGGCCCAACACGGCAGGCCATGGGAACCCCAATGACGTTGGAGTATCCAATAACGTGGCGGCCGGTGGCGGTGGTTATATCAACACGAACCCGGCTGGGTCACAGTGCGCGCAACCGACAGTCCCCACAGCGCCGGCCGTAGTTACGCAAAACTTCCAGAACCAAAAGGGCGACGTATTTGCAGCCAACACCAGCAAGGCCGGCTCTGACGTCGCAAGCACTCCCGCGACGCAATCGGCTTCAGTGAATGCGCCGTCGTTCTGGCAGCGCACCGTCACCGCGGTTGCGAGCTTCGCAGGCGCGTTTAGTTCAATGATCGCGCCGACGGCCCATGCGGCGGAAATCACTGCTCCATCTGAAGCGGAAAAGGCTGTGTCTGAAAATGTTCAGCAACCAGCCAAGGTGCTGTCGCATCACGCAGCGCCAGCGCGTCGGGCAGTGAAGACCGAAAACGCAGCCATGAATCACGCTGCTCCCGCGATGGCAGCGCCGATGTCAGGTGAAACTGTCACCGCCAACATCGGTACGTTGCCCGCAGGCGGCACTGTGACGATCAAATTCCAGGTCACGGTAAACAATGCACCGAACCTGACTCTGCTTGGCCCGCCACGTGTCGAAAACCAGGGCAAGGTTTCTGGCTCGAACTTCGGGGACGTCTTTACGGACGATCCGGAAGTCGCCGGCACGCAGAAGACGGTAACGCTGGTCGATCTCTTCAATACATCAACGAACCTTGTTTCGAACCTGAACCCGTCGAACTTCGGCGATCAGGTGACGTTCACGGCAACCGTTAGTGAGACTCCGGCGCAGGGCACCGCGGATCCGACGGGTACCGTGGACTTCATCGACGTGGACCACGGCAACGCTGTGATCTGCGACAACGTGCCGCTGAGCGGAGGTCAAGCTCAATGTCAGACTTCGTCTCTGGCTGCGGTCACGCACCAGATTCGTGCTGATTACTCAGGTGATGGGAACTTCGATCCGTCACAGAGCAACGTCGTGAACCAACAGGTTATTCCGTGTTCTGCAAATCCGATCGTGACGACCACGGCAGACAGTGGCGCCGGCTCGCTTCGTGACGCTCTGGCCCAGGTGTGCAGCGGCACGACCATCACGTTCGACATCACAGGCACAGGCCCGCATACGATCACGGCGCTCACGCCGTTGGTGGTTGATAAGAACACGACCATCAAGAACAACAGCGGTGAGAGCATCACTGTCAGTGGCGGCAACCTCGTTCGTGTGTTCAATGTAAACTCCGGCAAGACTGCGAGCATCATTGGACTCACAATCAGTGGCGGCAAGGGCTCCACCAGCGGTGGCGGTATTCTCAACGACGGCACGTTGACGATTGTCAATTCCACGTTGAGTGGCAATAACACCGACATCGACGGCGGCGGCATCAGCAACTCCGCGACTGGTACTTTGACGCTCATCAATACCACGATTAGCGGCAACAACGCTGCTGGTAACGGTGGCGGTGTCGCCAACCTCGGCGGCACGGTGACGAGCATCAACAGCACGATCACCAACAACCGCGCAGATAACGATGCCAATAGCATCGGTACGGGTGGTGGTATCAATAACGTTAGTGGCACTACGACGCTGCACAACACCATCGTCGCGGGCAACTTCAACGAAGATGGTGTGACGGACGCTGCTGACGACATCAGCGGCACCGTCAATGCCTCCAGCTCGTTCAACCTGATCGGAACCGGCGGCGCCGGCGGTCTGACCGATGGCGGCAACAACAACCAGGTTGGCGTGGCCGATGCTGGTCTCGGAACGCTCGGTGATAACGGCGGCACCACGCAAACACACGCGTTGTTGCAGGCGAGCACCGCAATTGAGAGAGGCAGCAACGCAAATCTGCCGCAGGATACGTTTGACCTCGACGGCGACACGATTACGGCTGAGCCTCTGCCGTTCGATCAACGCGGCACCGGCTTCCCACGTAACGCTGACTCGTTCGATCCAGACACGATTCAAACCGTCGACATCGGCGCGTTTGAGTTACACCCATCGATCGAGGACATTCCCAACCAGTCGACAAACGAAGACACTCAGAAAGACGTCACCTTCAATCTCGGTGACGACACCGGATCGCTGATCGCTACAGTTACCGCGACGTCTTCGAACACGACGCTGGTCCCGAATGCAAACATGAACTTCACCGGCTCGGGTGGGTCGCGCACGTTGCACATCACCCCGGCCTCGAACGAGAACGGTTCGACCACGATCACCGTTACCGTAACGGCGACCAACGGTCGCACCGCGACGGATACATTTGATCTGACAGTCGACGCAGCGAACGATGCCCCTGTGGCCAACAACGATGCGTACGCGACTGACGAAGACACGCCTCTGGTGGTCAACGCCGCCCTGGGTGTGCTCGCCAACGACACGGACGTCGATACGCCGGCGGGTTCGTTGACGGCAGTACTGGTCGTCGGACCGGCAAACGCGTCGTCGTTCATGCTGAACGCTGACGGCTCGTTCAGCTACACGCCGAACAGCAACTTCTTTGGTGGCGACTCGTTCACTTACAAAGCGAACGACGGAACCTCCGACAGCAACATCGCCACAGTGACACTCACCGTGAATCCGATTAACGATCCGCCGTCGTTCACGATCGCTGCTAATCCGCCAGCTTCGGCTCAAGATGCGGGACCGCAGAGTGTCAGTAACTTCGCGACTAATATTTCTCAGGGACCCGGTGAGAGTGGTCAGACATTGACCTTCAACGTTAGCGCAACAGGATCAACAGGCACGCTAACGTTCTCGACGGCACCGGCGATCAACTCAACTACTGGCGCACTGACTTACACGGCTACTAACGGCACCTCTGGTACCGCTAGCTTCAGCGTGACTTTGAGTGACAACGGCAGCAACTCGCCGCCAAATTCGAACACGTCTGGCGCGCAGTCGTTCACAATTACCGTGTTCCCACCCAACGCTTCTCCGGTGGTGACCACCACAGCCGGCAATCTCGCTTACACAGAGAATGCTGGAGCCGTTGCGATCGATCCGGGTCTGACGGTCACTGACAGTGACAACACGGATCTCACCGGCGCGAGTGTTTCGATTACGGCTGGCTTCGCGAGTGCTCAGGACACGCTGGGCTTCGCGACCCAGAATGGAATCACTGGTATTTACAACAGCGGCACTGGTGTCCTGACACTGAGCGGCACGAGTTCCGTTACTAACTACCAGACGGCATTGCGCTCAGTGACTTACACGAACAGCAGCGACGACCCGACGGCATCGCGAACGATCACCTTCACTGCAAGTGACGGCATCAGCCTCGCCGGCTCGGCAACGCGTGGCATCGCCATCACTGCGGTGAACGATGCGCCGGTGAACACGGTGCCTTTGGTTGCACAGTCTACGAACGAAGACACGCCGAAGGTGTTCTCGGCAGCTAACAGCAATCAGATTTCCGTCGCTGATGTCGATCTCGGCGCAAATCCGATCAAGATCACCTTAACGGCAACCAACGGCACGATAACCCTCGGTGCGACGGCTGGACTTACATTCACTCCGCCTGCCGACGGTGTTGACGACGCCACCATGATGTTTACTGGCTCGCTTGCAGCCGTGAATACCGCGCTGAATGGTCTGACCTTCACTCCGACGGCAGACTTCAACGGCTTGGCCACGCTCCAGATCATCTCAGACGATCAGGGCAACACGGGCAGCGGTGGCGCCAAGACTGATACAGACACGGTTAACATCACTGTCAACGCCGCGAACGATGCTCCGGTTGTGACTACAACAGTAGCCGCTCTCTCCTATACAGAGAACGACGCTGCGACGGCAATCGATCCGGGTCTGACGGTAACCGACGTTGATAGCCTGAACCTGGTAGGAGCAACAGTCGCGATTACTTCCGGCCACGTGGCTGCTCAGGATACGCTGACATTCACGAACCAGAATGGAATCACTGGCAGCTACAACAGCGGTACCGGCGTGCTGACACTGACCGGTCCCTCTTCAGTCGCGAACTTCCAGACGGCGCTGCGTACGGTGAAGTATCAGAACAGCAGCGACGACCCGACAGCGTCGCGAACGATTACGTTCACTGTCGATGATGGCACTGCCACTGATTCGGACACGCGCATTATCAACATCACTGCGGTGAACGACGCGCCGGTGAACAATGTGCCGGGTCCGCAGGGTACGAACCAAAACACGCCGCTGACATTCTCGAGTGGCAACGGCAACCAGATCTCAGTAGCGGATGTCGACGCTGGTACAAGCGTCATCCAGGTATCGCTCACGGTTACCAACGGAACGCTGACGCTCAATGGAGTCGCCGGTCTGAACTTCGCTTGTGGCGGATGTTCCGGCGACGGCACCGCTGACTCGTCGATGACGTTCCAGGGCACCATCAGCAACATCAACACGGCCCTTAACGGCATGAGCTTTACGCCGACGCTGGGCTTTAACGGCGCAGCCTTGTTGACCATCACCACGAACGATTTGGGCAACACCGGATCGGGTGGAGCTAAGTCCGATACCGATACTGTGAGCATTCAGGTCGCGACAAACCTCAGCATTCAGGATGCGCAGGTCTTTGAGCCTACCTCTGGTTCAGTCAACATGATCTTCACGGTCACGTTGAGTGCGCCGGCTCCTGCGGGTGGCGCGTCGGTTCAGTTCACCACTCAGGATGAACCACCGGCAATTAGCCACGCAGTAGCGGGTCAGGACTACACCGCCCAGTCAGGAACTCTTAACTTCGCAGCAGGCGAACAGTTCAAGACGATCCCGGTGCCAGTCTTGTCTGACAACAAGAAGAATGAAACCAACGAGACGTTCCTGGTTGTGCTATCGAACCCGGTGAACGCGACCATCGCTGATGGCACCGCCACTGGAACGATACTGATAACTAACAACGCAGGCACGCTCCTGATCGGCGAACTCCGAACCAGCGGACCGGGAGGTTCTGGTGACGACTTCGTTGAGATTTACAACAACAGCGATTCGGCCCATACGGTCAATGGTACCGGCGGTGGCTATGGCCTGTTCAAGATGGGTGCTACCTGCGGTGACGCGCCCGTCCTGGTCGGTGTCATTCCAAACGGTACTGTGATTCCGGGACGTGGACACTTCCTGTTCACCGGTCCGGCTTACAGTCTCGCGGACTACGGTGGTACCGGAAATGCCGCGGGCGATGTGTCGGTGGCGGATATTGAGAACGACAGGAACGTGGCGATATTCACCACCACGTCCGTTGGCGCTCTCTCATCGGCTAACCGGCTGGATGCGGTTGGATTTGGCCCGAACGTCGGTGGCGTATGTGACTTGTTCCGTGAAGGAAATACATTGACGCCAACCGTCGGAAGTGTTCTTGAATACACCTACTTCCGCGATGAGTGCGGTAAGAAGGGCAGTCCATCGAACTTTGGTCCATGTCCGACCGGTGGTATGACGAAGGATTCGAACAACAACTTCGATGACTTCATCTTCGCCGATACGAACGCAAGCCTGACACCCGCGGGGCAGCACCTGGGAGCACCTGGTCCGCAGAACCTGGGTAGCCCGCGGTTCAATCTATTGGTTCCCGCACTGCTGCTCGACAGCACTAAGGGAGCAGCGGGCTCGCCCAACCGCGAGCGTGACAACACGCCGGTGACCAACGGTGCACAGGGAACGCTATCGATTAGACGGCGCTTCCAGAACAACACGGGTGCGCCGGTTACTCGGTTGCGGTTCCGTATTGTGGATATCAGTACCGCTCCGACAACGGGGGGCGTTGCTGACCTGAGGGCAATTACTTCAGGTAACATTACGGTGAGTGTGAACGATCCGGCAACATGTACGGCGGCGGGCTTTGGTTCAACGCCTTGCAATGTGACTGTACTTGGCGCGATTCTGGAGCAACCGCCTGCCCAACCTTTGGGTGGAGGGTTCAACAGCAGCACGATAACGCTGGGAACGCCGTTGGCTCCGGGGGCGAGCGTCAACGTGCAATTCCTGCTGGGAGTGCAGTCGACGGGCTCGTTCAAGTTCTTCTTCAACATCGAAGCCCTGCCGTAAGGCAAGCCACAAAGGCACACAAAAAGGCACGAACGAGTTATGTTCGTGCCTTTTGTGCTTTTCTCTTTTGTCCTTTTTCTTTGTGCCTTTTTGCGGCTAACCCTTGACCGTGAGTGGCTCGGGTTCCGGTTGGCGTCCGCCGCGTGCGGAGTCGGGAATCAACGGCGGTGGGTTTGCTACCAGCACTTCCAG
>DATNCH010000079.1:0-62179 GCA_035571655.1 Pyrinomonadaceae bacterium | reverse complement strand
CTGATGTGTTTCTCTGCGGCCTCTGCGTATCTCTGCGGCCCTCTGCGTTGAAAAGGCCTATTAACGCAGAGAACACAGAGATACGCAGAGGGCCGCAGAGGAAAGACTTCCATCCCAACTCGATTTTTTGTGCAAAGCCAGCAGCACCAGCTTTGCAATGCAGGGCGGTGGACAAACTAAGTTCTAACGAGTACTCTCACGCCCACTCTTCGTTTCACCGGCCTCATCACTATGGATCGAAGAATCGAACTCATAATCTCAAAGATAGAAACCGAAACCTCGACTCCGTGGGACACTAAAACTCTGGCTCAACTCGTTCGACTGTCGCCGTCGCGTTTCCGGCATCTCTTTAAACAAGAGACGGGAATCAGTCCGACTCAATATCTCAAGGATTATCGCCTGCGGAAGGCTGAGATAATGCTGCGTACGACGTTTTTCTCGGTGAAGCAGATACTGAAACAGGTGGGCATCCGTTCGAACAGTCACTTCGTACACGACTTTCGAAAGATCCACGGCGTGACGCCGACCGCATACCGCCGCGCATTTTGGCGCGCGATGAAAGCACGAAAGTCACGGAAGAAGAAACATTAGCCACTTTCGGCAAAATTTAGCCGTTTTTGACAAGAAACACTTGTTGACTACGCGTCGCGATCAGTTTAGAGTGCCGTTCGCCCCACCAAAATCATAATCAGATAAACGGAGTCAATTGAAATGTTCTTCCAGTCCTCACGTGGAATACGTGTATTCGCATTTGCCGCTTTCTTTCTTCTACTGCCTGGAGCGCGGGCTCTCGGACAATCACCTGAAACAGTCGTGGCATCGGTTAACGGCCGTCCGATCACGCTCAAGCAGGTGGATGAGTCGACGTCAGCCCAGGTCTATCCCTTGCAACAACAACTTTACGCGATCAGAAAAGCCGCGCTCGAGAACCTGATCGCGGCGAAGATTCTCGAGAGCGAAGCTGCTGCTCGCGGCATTACGATCGAGGAGCTTCGAAACCAACTCACGCTCGGCGAGATCAATGTCGCTCGGGCACAGATCGAAGAAGCTTACGCGCAGAACAAGTCGTTCTTCGCGTCCATGAGTCCTGACGAAGCGAAAGAGCGTTTGCGTCTCGATTTGGAGAATCAGGCGCGAATGAAGCACTACCGTACGGGGCTCGACGCCTTGCGTAAGAAATGGAGTGTCGAGCTGAGCTTCAACGCGCCGCAATTTGTACTGGAGTTGGACGACGGAGTCTCACCGGCAAAAGGCTCGACTCACGCGGCGGTGACGATCGTGGAGTTTTCGGATTTCGAGTGTCCGTTTTGCAGCCAGGTGCAGGGCACGCTTAAGCAGGTGATGCAAACGTATGGCAAGGACGTGCGGCTGGTGTTCAAGCACATGCCGCTCGAGGGCCATCGAAATTCGCTGCCTGCGGCGCGCGCGGCTTACTGTGCTTCCGAGCAGGATCGGTTCTGGCAGTTTCACGATGCGGTTTTCGCTTCTCGGAATCTGTCGCCGGCGCTCTTCGAAGAGATCGCCAACGATCTCGGTCTCGGTGTGCCTAAGTTTCGAGCGTGTCTGGAGTCCGAGCAATCGCGAACCGCGATCGTCAAGGACATCGAAACGGCAAGACTCTTTCGCATCGAGAGCACTCCGAGCTTCATCGTCAACGGTAAGCTGATCAAGGGTGCACTCAGCTTTACTGATTTTCAGAAAATCATCGAGCGCGAGTTAAGTCTGCGCGCTGGTCAAACACAATCCTCAGCCAATTAGGAGATCCTCATGAAACGAATTGCTTGTTTAGCCTTTACCTCACTTCTGTTGCTTGCATTCCTCAGCGCCGGAATGGCCCATGAACCTTCGAACTCGGTTAATGAAAAAGTGGTTCGAGAAACTTACAGGAAACTTGAAACTTACAACGCCGCCGCGCAGATGTTTAGGAACGATCAGACGAAACGTCCCCTTCGGGTCGACGCAAATCTCAAGTTTGAACTCAGTGACTTTCGTTCAGGAGACGTCGTCGAGATCCTGAACAAGCCTTACGCGGAGCTTGTGACGCTGCCGACCGGCGACATCGTGTCACTCACTCGCGGTGGTCACTCCGTGAATGGTGGTGCGCAGGAGGCCAGCTTCGCCGCCGAGTGGGAACGCGGGCAGTATGCGTCCGTTTTTGATCCTTTATGGACGGTGTCAGACGTTTTTCATTTTGAAGCGGCGAGATATTACGACATCAGGCGATATACCACGTATCAGGTGACAGTGAAGCTTGGAGGTCGTTCTCGCACGTACCGCGCGCTTGCACTGTTTCGTGAATCGCAGAACGTTTCGGAGCCGGGCGCGCCGGAGTTTTGGGATTCTGTGGTGAATGGTGTTGGCGATGTGTGGAAGGAAAAACGTCCTGCATATAAAGCGACGGCCGTCGACACAACACGTTTGGATTCGGCCGAGATGTCGTCTTTGACTTCGACGGTGGATGGGGGGGGTGATCCGCCGGAACCCACCTCCGATGCGCTGCCTTTCTGGATCAGGACTGACGACACCGACCACGCGTCCGGAGGTCACACCGGTACCGCAGAATACTCAGGCGTGTGCTCACGCCTTCCGGGGAATCTTCAGCGCTGCTCTGTGGTGGTAGACAAATTTGTCGCGTTCGACAGTGGGACGCTGGATTACATCACGCCTCTATTTACTCATTTCGGCACCAAAGATCTGAAGACAGAAAGCCGCACAGGTGCCGCTGGGACAAGTGTCGCTTGCGCGGCGGCAACCGGTGTCGCTTTCTCAGTGTGTCTGATCGGAACGAGTTGTGGCGCCACCGCCAGTGTTTCGTTGAGTGTGCTGATCGCATCTGCGTCGTCATCCGTCACCGGTGGCAACCTGTGGCGCGATTCGAATGCAGAGTACTACACCTGCAATCTGGCTACGGCTGGAGGCAATTGCACGACACCGTCCTTCAACGGAAGTTGTCCGATAGGTACGACGCCGAATGGATCCGGTCTTTGCTGTTCCACGTCGACCACTTGCAGTCTCGCTTTCGCAAGCAAGTGTCTGCAATACGGAGGTGATTTCGACCTTTTGACATGTTCGTGCTCAGGGTACCTCACGTGCCCGGGCTCGCCGATCGTAATCGATGTCGTCGGAAACGGAATCGGGCTCACGAACTCCGCGGACGGCGTTGCCTTCGATCTCAATGGCGACGGGACGAAAGAACGTCTGGGATGGACTCGGCCGGATTCAGATGACGCGTGGCTCGCGCTCGATCGCGATGGGAATGGAAAGATTGAAACGGGTGCGGAGTTGTTTGGCGACTTTACGCCTCAACCCGTCTCGACTAATAAGAACGGCTTTCTCGGGCTCGCGGAGTTTGACAAGACCGAAAACGGAGGAAACGCGGACGGTGTCGTGGATTCCAGTGACACAGTCTTCAACAGCCTGCGCCTATGGCAGGACAAGAACCACAATGGCATCTCCGAACCGAACGAGCTACACACGTTGCCCTCGCTGAATATCAAGGCGCTGGAGTTGGAATTCAAGGGCTCCCCGCGCACCGATCAGTACGGAAACCAGTTCAGGTATCGAGCAAAGGTAAGGGATACGATCGAGGGGAGTGCCGGTCGCTGGGCATGGGACGTTTGGCTCGTGCAATAGCGAGTACACGAAAGGCACAAGAACTAAAGACCAAGTCAACTCTTCATCCTACTTGATCTTTATCCTGTGCCTTTTTGTGGTCTTCCTTGTGCCTTTTTGTGGTCTTCCTTCTGCCTTTTTGTGGCCCTCCCCTGGGCCTTTTGTGGTCCTACTTTTTCCACGGCGGCAACGTTCTACGCGCTGCCTTCTCTTTCTTGAGGCCAAGAGCCCAGTCGGCTTGCATCAACGTATGAATGTCGCGCGTTCCTTCGTAGATGATGGCGGCCTTGCAGTTGCGCAGGTAGCGTTCGACGGGATAGTCGTTGGAATAGCCGTTGGCGCCGTGCACTTCAATTGCCATCGACGCGGCTTTTTCGCTGCGTATGGTGGCTTGCCATTTTGCGAGGCTCGTCGCTTTTGCGTTTGGCTTGCCTTCGTTTTTCAGGTATCCAGCTCGCAGCCACAACAAGTGACTCATCTGATAGTCGGCTTCCATCTCGGCGATCTTCTGCTTTACGAGTTGATGGTTCCCGATCTTCGTACCAAAGGTCTCGCGAGTGTTTGCGTAAGCAACTGAGGCATCGCGCGACGCACGAATTACACCGGTGGCGCCCGAAGCAACTGTGTAGCGACCCTGCTCGAGCGCAAACATCGCGATCTTGAAACCCTCGCCTTCTTCGCCAATCATGTTTTCCTGAGGTACGCGCACGTCCTGCAACGAGAAATATCCGGTGTTGCCGGCGCGAATGCCGAGCTTGCCGTGAATCGTGCCCGAAGAGAAGCCCTTCATGGTGCGCTCGACGATAAAACACGACATGCCGGTGTGATCGCGGCGGCGTCGCTTCTCTTCGTCGGTCCAGCAAAAGAAGAGAAAGTTGTCGGCGAGGTCGGCCAAACTGATCCACATCTTCTCGCCGTTCAGCACCCACTCGTTGCCTTCTCGCCGCGCTGTCGAGCGCGCGCCCACCACGTCGGAACCAGCGCCCGGTTCGGTCAATCCGTACGTCGAGATCTTCTCGCCCTTCGCCTGCGGTACGAGATACTTCTGCTTTTGCTCTTCAGTGCCCCAGGTGTAGAGCGTTAGTGAATTCAGTCCCGTATGGACTGACATGACAACGCGCATGAAGGTGTCGACTGCTTCCAGCTCTTCACACACTAATCCCAGCGAGATGTAGTCAAACCCGGCGCCGCCGTACTCCTCGGGAATGCAAACTCCCAGAAGGTTCAACGCGGCCATGTTCTTCAACACAGACGGTTCAAAATGTTGCTTCTCGTCCCATTCTTTGATGTGAGGCGCAACTTCTTTCTGCGCAAACTCGCGCACGGTTTGTACCAGCGCCTTGTGGTCGTCAGTCAGTTCAAAATCGATCATCTCTTTACTCTTTCCAATAAGGTGCTAAAAATGACCGGACATCTTACCCAACACCAAAGTGCATTGTCCAAGCACTGCACTCTGCGGCCCTCTGCATACCTCTGCGATCTCTGCGTTGGAAGCATTCTTAACGCACAGCGCGCAGAGATACGCAGAGAGCCGCAGAGATAGACCCTTTTTGCTATACTCGCGACCATGCCTAAGAAAAAGCGAGCGGGTGAGGTAACGACCGTCGGACTCGTGCAGATGAATTGCGATCAGAAGCCGGAGGTCAACCTCAAAAAGGCAATCGGCGGTATCAATGATGCCGCCAAACGCGGCGCACAGATCGTGTGCCTACAGGAGCTCTTTCGATCCCAATATTTCTGTCAAACCGAAGACATTCAGCTCTTCAAACTCGCGGAAACTATTCCTGGGCCATCGACGGAGGCCCTGAGCAAAGTCGCGCGCCAAAAGAAGGTCGTGATTGTCGCTTCGCTCTTCGAAAAAAGAGCTGCCGGCGTTTACCACAACACCGCCGTTTTGATCGACGCTTCGGGTAAGATCGTGGGCAAGTATCGCAAGATGCACATCCCCGACGATCCGCTTTACTACGAAAAATTTTATTTCACTCCAGGCGATCTCGGCTTTCAAACTCACGACACCACCTACGGCAAAATCGGCGCGCTCGTCTGCTGGGACCAGTGGTTTCCCGAAGCCGCTCGCCTGACTACTTTGGGAGGCGCGCAGTTTCTGTTTTACCCGACGGCCATTGGCTGGCTTCCGGACGAGGAGGCCGAAATGAATGAGGCCCAACATTCGGCTTGGGAAACCATTCAGCGCGCTCATGCGATCGCGAACGGAGTTTACGTTGTAGTAGTCAACCGCGTCGGCCGCGAAGGAAAACTGACGTTCTGGGGACAATCGTTCGTGGCCGATCCGTTCGGACGAATTATCGCGAAAGCATCTGCGGATCGAGAGGAAGTGTTGGTGGTCGAATGCGATCTTTCGAAGATCGAAGAGACCCGACAGAACTGGCCTTTCCTGCGCGACCGCCGCATCGACGCTTATGACGGGCTGCGCCTCAGATTTGGTGAATCGCTATGAGCTACGGCCCTCTCGACCTGGTGGGAAACGTCGGCGTCGTCATCCTGATGATCACCTACCTGATGTTGCAGTTGAACAAACTGAGCAGCGACAGCCTTGCTTATTCCGTGCTGAATGCTGCCGGCGCGAGTTTGATCGTCATTTCGCTCCTCTTCGATTTCAATCTCTCCGCTTTGCTCATGGAAGTTTTCTGGGTGCTGATCAGCTTCGTCGGCATCTATCGATACTTCCGCCTAAAAGCTCTCCGCTCTCAAACGCTCGATGGCTGAGCCACAAGCAAACACGCCGGCAGCACTCGGTTTCCGCATGCCGGCGGAGTGGTATCCCCACGACTCGACGTGGCTGACGTGGCCCAAGGATCCCGAAACGTGGCCGGAGAGGGTCACCGACGTCGAGGAGATCTACCTTCAGATGATCGCGGCGCTGACGCCACACGAGGTCGTAAACCTCCTGGTTGACGACGAGGAAATGGAGCGCGCGGTGTTGCGGCGTTGCAGCAGTTTTACTGCCATCGCAAACCTGCGCTTTCATCACATTAAAACTGTCGATTCATGGATTCGCGACTATGGACCAAATTTTCTGCTTGGTCCGAACGGTGAGGGCGCGTTCAACGATTGGATCTTCAATGCCTGGGGCAACAAGTATGAAGAGCTGAAGAAAGACAACGACGTCCCGCGCCAGTTAGAGAAGGATCTAAAGGTGCCGCGTTTTTCGCCCGGCATAGTCATGGAAGGCGGCTCTATCGAGGTCAATGGAGCAGGCTGCGTGCTGACCACCGAACAGTGCTTGCTCAATCCGAACCGCAATCCCGAACTGGATCGAACACAGATCGAGCAGTACCTGAAAGACTACCTGGGAGTGACGAAAGTCTTGTGGCTGGCCGAGGGTATTGTTGGCGACGATACGGACGGGCACATCGACGACATCGCGCGCTTCGCGGCGACTGATGTGATCGTCTGCGCCGTGGAAGATGATCCCTTGGACGCCAACTACGAAATCCTGCAAGAGAATTTCGCGCGACTCAGGTCGATGACCAATGCTAACGAACTTCCATTCGAGATTGTGACTTTGCCGATGCCAGGTGTGGTTGGTGGAACGAGCACAGGCACACGAGATCTCGAGCGCCTTCCGGCCAGCTACGCAAACTTCTACATCGCGAACAACGTCGTGCTACTTCCCGTGTTTGGACACGCGAACGACGCACGCGCCGCGGAAACTCTGCAAGATGTCTTCCCCGAGCGCCGCGTGATTCCGATCAATTGCGAACCGCTGGTCTGGGGCATGGGCACCATCCACTGCGTCACGCAGCAGCAGCCACGTTTTACAGGATATACATGACAATCCTCTTCAATCTTGTAAATCCTGTAAAAGGCTTTTTGCGGCGGCAATAGCGTCCTCGAGACTTCGCACGCGACCATCCAACTGCATTTCGTAAACCGCACGTGTGATCTCGCCCATTGCTGGTCCAGGTTCAACGCCGAGTTCGATCAGGTGCCGTCCCAGCAAGAGCGGATCCGGCGGCCGGTGCTCGACCTCCAATTCCCTCGTGCGCTCAATGAACCACTCCTGCGCTTCCGATCCGTACCACTGTTCCCGCGGCACCCAGTCGGCGTTGCGTCCGAGCGAATCGGCTTTCGCCACTCGATACAACAGATCCGGCTCGCATCGCCGCGCCAGACGACGAAACGCGCCTTCGCCTACTTCATCACGCTTCTTATAAAACTCACCGGGCTTCAGATGTTCTCGCACGAGTGCGACAACCTGGCCGCGCACGTTATAACCGTCGATCGTATGCACGTTGATACGGTCGAGAAAACTCTCGGCCGGCGGGACGCCCGCCTCCTCATGTCCGCGCGAGCGCAATCTGCCGTCGATGAATTCGGTGGTCGCGGGCTTCCCAAAATCGTGGGCCAGCGCCGCCAACATAACCGTCACCTGACGCGGGTACGACAGCTCCTGGATCAGTTCACGCGCTCTATCGATCGTGAGCTGCGTGTGCACAAAAACGTCTCCCTCAGGATGCAATTCCGGATCCTGCGGCACGCCGATCATGCTCTGGATCTCGGGAAAAACTTTCTCCAGCGCTCCCAACTGCCGTAACCATTCAAGTCCGATAGATGGCCGCGTCGACTGAAGCAAAAGCTTCTCCAACTCGCCCCAGATTCGCTCCGACGGCAGGTCGCTGAGATCAATCGTCCGGCACAATTCAACCGCCTCCGGTTCGATCTCAAACTGAAAGCGTGACGCAAACTGGGCCGCTCGCAACACGCGCAGACTGTCTTCCACAAACGTCTCTGCTGAAACAGCGCGCAGGACTCGCCGCTCGATGTCTTGCCGGCCTTGAAACGGATCGATCACTTCGCCGGTGAGCGGATCCTGAAGGATCGCGTTGATCGTGAAGTCGCGTCGCCGTGACGCTTCGGCGACGCTCATCGACGGATCGCCCTCGATGACAAAAGCCTTGTGACCTCGACCTGATTTACGTTCGCGGCGCGGGATTGAGACGTCGAGATCCTGGCCCAGCTTGTAAACCGTGAACGCTTCGCCGACGACACTGACCGGACCAAACTGGTCCAACACCTCTCGGAGCCGGTCCGCCGCAAGGTTGTAAACTTCCACGTCCCAGTCTTTGGGCGCGATGCCCATCAGCGTGTCGCGCACACAACCGCCGACGAGCAGTGCACGACCACCCGCGTCGTGGATCGCTCTCGAAAGCGCAATGACTTTTTCGGGAAACTCAGGCATGGAAACCACAGGAATTCCCTCGCAAAGGCGCAAAGACGCAAAGCTACACCAAAGCCCGTTCTTTGCGTCTTTGCGGCTTTGCGAGGAAATTTTTTATTCGTCTTCAGGCGACTCGACAAGCACCTGCACGCCACGCGTCGAGGGCAAACAACTGATCACCTGCGCGCGATCGATCTTCGTCATCTCGCTGCCGGCGGCGTGCCAGAGCTTGACCCAGAACGTTCGCGTGGCCCCGTGAATCGCAAAGGTTGAACCGTCGATCATCACCGGCACAGGCTCCGCCACCGTTCCCGCGCGCAAGACCTCGAGCAACTCCGGAATATACGGCTTGAACTGATCAAACTGGACCAGCACCGATCGATCCTCGATCTCCGCCGGCGGCAGTTCGACAGGCTCCTCCGATTCCAGCAAAAGCCGAGTCTCAGTCTGCTGATTGCGCTTCTTGACTACTGGCATAACTCATTGCGGCTCAGGCGCCGCGATCGGATACGGTTTCAAACGCTTCTGCAAATGTTCGGCAAGATCGGAAACTTTGACTCGCTCCTGTTCCCACGTATCTCGATCCCTTACGGTAACTGCTTCATCTTCAAGCGACTGGTGATCGACGGTCACACAGAACGGAGTACCAATCTCATCCTGGCGCGCATACAACTTCCCGATCCCGCCCGTGTCGTCGTAAACGGCGCGCAACACCGGTTGCAGCGATCGCTTGATCGCTTTCGCCATGCCGACGATTTCCGGCTTGTTCTTCGCCAGCGGCAGGATCGCCGCCTTGATCGGAGCAAGCTGCGGAGTCAGTTTGAGAATCACCCGCATCTCGCCCTTGTCGTTCGTCTTCTCTGAATAAGCATCCATCAAAACCGCCAGCACAGTTCGATTCACTCCTGCTGCCGGTTCGATAACATGCGGATAAAACCGCTGCTTTGTTGGTTCATCGAAGTACGACAGATCCTCGGTCGAGTCAGGGTTAATGCGCTTCCCTTCCTCGTCGAGTTTATTCTTCGAGTGGGTGCTTAGATCGAAATCAGTGCGCCACGCGATTCCCATCAATTCTTCCCACGGCTTCTCGCGTTCGGGAAAATACCTGTACATGATGTCGACCGTACGCTTGGAGTAATGCGCCAGCTCCTCTCCCGGGACTTCGTACAAATAAAGGTTCTCGCGACTTAGACCCAGTGAGGCAAACCACTCGAGATATTGCTCGACCCAATAGTCCACTAACTTCGAGTGTTCGGCAGTTGGCGAAACAAAGTATTCCATCTCCATCTGTTCGAACTCGCGCGTTCTCAAGATGAAGTTTCCCGGAGTCACTTCGTTGCGAAAAGACTTGCCGACTTGCGCGATGCCAAACGGCAACTTGCGCCGCATAGTGGTCTGCACATTCAGGAAGTTAATGAATATGCCCTGAGCAGTTTCGGGTCTGAGATAAGCCACCGCAGCCGGATCGTCGTCTGCAACAGCTCCCAACCTCGTTTGCAACATGGTGTTGAATGGTCGAGCTTCGGTGAAGTCACTCGCGCCACACTTAGGGCACTTGTTGTCGACGATCTTGTCCGCTCGAGAGCGGTCATTGCAGTTGCGACAATCAACCAGCCAATCATTAAACGTCGCCTCGTGGCCCGAGTATTTCCACACGAGACGATTGAGAATGATCGACGAGTCAATTCCTTCGATGTCGTCGCGGTCGTAAACCAACCAACGCCACCACGATTGTTTGATGTTGTTGGAAAGCTCGACGCCGAGTGGACCATAGTCCCAGGCGCTGCCGAGGCCGCCGTAAACCTCGGAAGAAGGGAAAACAAAGCCGCGCCGCTTGGCGAGCGATACGATAGTGTCGATGTTTGGTGCAGGCACGAATACAGGATTAACAAAATTCACGAGATTAGTAAAACGTATCCGCGAATCGTGGCTTACCTGTCGCAACTACTTACTGCTCGGCGTCGAAACGTTTATTTTGATGTCTTGTTTTCCTCCGCCTCCGAACAGCCGGCCTCTAAAGACAAACACCAGTACGAGTATGACAACAACAAAAATCGCCACGATAGCGACAACGCCCACACCACCGCCACCTCCACCTTCGCCCTCTTCGGCCATGAAGGTTCCTCCTTTTAACTTTTAGGGAAAATCCGGGGGGCTAGTGGGGAAACTTTACCACGGATTACAGGATCAGTGCGGATGAATCAGCTGTAATCCGTGTAATCCGTGGCGGAATTTTAGTCGTGCTTGCGACGCTTTGCGGGGGCTTTCATCTCGCTCGACGGCACCGTCGGCGTCGCTCGAGGGGGCGTCGCGCCACTCGGGACGATCCAAAGCTCAACGCTGTCCTCTTCGCGGAATCCACCGTTGACAACCGTCAGCCGCGACGCATCGATCCCGCGTTGCGTGACCAGGTAGTCGCGCGCGCGTGACATCAGCACTTCGACGCGGTCCAACGGACTCATCCGTCCACCATAAGCGACGATGTATGCCCGCGTGCTCGGATCTTTTTGCAACTCGACGCCGAGGTTATCAAGCCGCGCCTTCTGATCGTCGAAGGTGCAGTTGGTACACTCATCAAACTCGAAAGAGACGAGGCTTACCTTCACGACCGGCGCAACCACTGAAACCGCCTGTGCACTTTGAGCGCAAGCTGGATCGGACGATCCATCATCAGCAGTCAACGTTGCGACGATGCGCTGTCCACCGAGACCTGTCGAGTCGACGGTAATCGTCGGCGAACCGGCGCCCGTAAGTATGCGAGCCGTCGATGGGCTGATCGTCCAGTTGTACTTCAAACTCGCGGTGCCCCCATACTCGACGTCCGATGCGAAGGTGATGATCTCGCCTTCCATGACTTTGTCAGGTGCAGAGATGCTCACCGGGTACGGACATGGAGACTTCGGCAGTGGCGGTAATGGCCGGTAGTTCACTACAACGCACTTCACGCGACCCGCCGGCACTTCCACGTCGCGCGTCCACGTTTTGCCGTTGGGGAGAGTGACTGCAATGTTGTGTAGTCCCGGCTCCAGATCGATGGCTCGATACAGCGTGGTGGTTTCGCCTCGTGGCTTACCGTCGATTGTGAGAAACAGACCGCCAGGATTCGTAAGAATTTTGATCGTGCCGTACTTCGCCTTCTTCGCCTTTGCAAAGGTGTCGATCGGATGCGCCGCGAAAAAAGTCAGCGCAAGCAATGCAGCAAATGCAAACTGGAATTTGCGGTTGAGGATGAACGTGTGTAGGACAGACATTATTCTTCCTCCTGCGCTGTGATCTGCTCTGCAAGTTTCATCTTTTGATAGCGTCGCCGTATACCTGCACCAAACGCGGCCAGGCCAGTTCCGAACAGAAGCAACGATGCCGGCTCTGGAACTTGCGGAGGCGGCGGCGATGGAGATGAAATCGGCGTCGGAGTTGGCGTTGGTGTTGAGTCCGGCGGCTGATCACAGTTGTCGCAATTGCTAATGAAGAACAGTGGGATAACGCCGAGAAACAACAGCGGCCATTTCGGAAACGCTCCGCCCGCAACATATATTTCACCGCAATCACAAACAGTGCCTTCGACTTCGCCCTCTTCCGCGATGTCGACTCCGAGTTGTTGTCCAGAGCTGACTGTTACGCCGGAAGCTATCGTTTCATTTTTCGTTCCACCTTGATTGACGGCCTGCGAATCGGTACGTGGTCCAGTTTGTGGCGTAGTAGTTTTTGGACCAGGATTTTGTGGGTCCTGCGGGATTACTGTGTTCAGCCTGATCTCGATCGGGCCCTGCGAAGTCACGGTTTGGACCACCTGGTTGACTCGCACAGTATCGGCGAACACTGGTGCTGCCGTGGAAACGCAAACAGCTAAGACAGCAGCGAGCGCGCAAGCCGCTCGACCACCGGAGTGGAGCTTTTTAATGAAACACTTTGGGGCAGTTAAGTTCATACTGTTTGAACAGTCTTACTAACGAACCGAATTATGTTATCCACTGGAAGGACAATGCTAATAGTCCAGAAACTCCAGCCGCACGCGCGTTGTTTGGTGAATACTGGATATTTTGACAGAGGAGAGTGTCTTGAAGGCTAAAGATCTAACGACCTCTCGGAGTCTCTGGGACATTTTCGTTCGCTAGCCCACGTGCAAATTCAGGGCCGTCGGAAAATGTCCCAAAAGCGGGGATTTTGTGGGATCTTAGTGCGGGCTTCGTCTGAGTCTTGGACCAACCGTCTGAGAATTGGACCGATGGACCAACTACGACGCGGAGACGGGGGAGACGCGGAGACGGGGAGACGCGGAGACGCGGAGACGCGGAGCAGTTCCCCGTGTCTCCGCGTCACCGCGTCACCGCGTCTCCGCGTCACCGTATCGCGCTTACATCTCGCCGTCGCCGCTTTGGCTGGCTGCTTCGGCTTTTCGATTCTCCTCACGCAGAACCGCTTTGCGCGAAAGCTTGATCTTGTTCCCTTCGCGGCCGATGCACTTCACGAGAATCTGCTGGCCTTCCTTCAGTTCATCGCGAACGTCTTTCACACGACGATCCGCGATCTCTGAAATGTGCAGCAGTCCATCCGTGCCGGGAAAGATCTCGACGAAGGCGCCGAAGTCGACGATTCGGTTCACCGTACCGAGATAGGTTTGGCCCACCTCAGCCTCCGCCGTCAAACCGCGAATACGATTGACTGCCGCATCCGCTGCCTCACCACTCGCCGTCGCGATCGAGATCGTACCGTCGTCAGATACGTCGATCTTTGCGCCAGTCTCTTCAACCAGGGATCGGATGACTTTGCCGCCTGGTCCAATGACGTCGCGGATCTTGTCGGGATTGATTCTGATCTGGATGATTCGCGGAGCGTGCGCGGAAATCTCTTCGCGCGGAGAAGCAAGCGTCTTTTCCATTGCGCCGAGAATGTATATCCGGCCTTTCTTCGCCTGCTCGAGGGCTTCAGCCATGATCTGCGCGTTGATGCCGGCGATCTTGATGTCCATCTGAAGCGCCGTGATTCCGTTGCGTGTTCCAGCTACCTTGAAATCCATGTCGCCGTAGTGATCTTCGGCGCCGGCAATGTCCGTCAGAATCGCGTACTTGTTACCTTCCATCACGAGCCCCATCGCAACTCCGGCAACAGGCGCTTTCAAAGGCACACCCGCATCCATCATCGAAAGGGTTCCGCCACACACAGTGGCCATCGAAGACGAACCGTTTGATTCTGTTATTTCTGAAACTATGCGAACCGTGTAGGGAAATTCTGAATCTTCAGGAAGGACTGTCTCGAGTGCTCGACGTGCTAACGCACCGTGTCCGATCTCGCGCCGGCTTGACGATCCGAAGCGACCAACTTCGCCGACCGAGTATTGCGGGAAGTTGTAATGCAACATGAATCGTCGTTTAACTTCGCCCTTCTCCAGGTCGTCGATGAACTGCTCGTCTTCTTTCGTGCCGAGTGTTGTCGACACCAGCGCCTGCGTCTCGCCGCGTGTGAAAAGCGCGGAACCGTGAACACGCGGCAGCCAACCGACGTCCGCAGTGATCGGACGAATCTCGGAAAACCTTCGTCCATCAGGGCGTCGTCGTTTGTTCAAAATATCGTCGCGGAAGATCGTCTCCTTGAGATGATCGAAAATCAGCTTGGCCATGAAACGACGTTCGGGCTGATCTTCCGGATACGATTCGCCGACTTCCTTTTTCAACTCGTCAACGGCGGCATAACTCGAGCGCTTATCATGAGTGCCCGTGTCGAGCGCTGCGCGCAAGCGTTCGGAGTAATTGTCGGAAATCTCTCGCTGCATCTCTTCGTCGAGCACGACGGGCGTGACTTCTCGCTTCTGAATCTCGAGTGCTTTGTAGAGTTCTCTCTGCCACCGGCAGAGGCGATTGATCTCCTTGTGGGCCAACATGAGCGCTTCGAGCATGATCTCTTCCGAAACTTCACTCGCTCCGGCTTCAACCATGACGATCGCTTCTTCAGTTCCCGCTACGATCAAGTTCAAACGCGATTCGCGCACTTCGTCGTAAGTCGGGTTGATGATGTAACGGCCTTCAATCAAGCCGATACGCACACCTGCGATCGGATTCAAGAAGGGAATATCGGACAGGTAAAGGGCACACGAGGCGCCGGTTATCGCAATAACATCAGGGTTGTTGTCAGGATCGGCTGAGATGACACTGGCGATAACTTGAGTCTCGTTCCGGTAACCTTCAGCAAAGAGCGGGCGACAGGGGCGATCGATCAGACGGCTGGTTAGTACTTCTTTTTCATTTGGGCGTCCTTCACGCCTGAAGTAGTTGCCGGGAATGCGTCCGGCTGCGTAATTTGATTCTCGGTACTCGACCGTGAGCGGAAAGAAATCAACGCCTTCCCGGGGAGTCGAAGCACTGACGGCTGCGACCAGTAACATCGTGTCGCCATAACGGATCACGACTGACCCGTCTGCTTGTTTGGCTACTTTCCCCGTTTCGACGGTAATCTCTCGCTCGCCGAGCTTGATTGATTCTTTGAGGTATTTCTTTTCTGGCATTTGTTCTCCTTGAACGGTAACGGAAAAGGCGGCACGAGCCACTTGAACGTGAAGCTCATGCCGCCTTTTTGCTCGAAGCTAGGGCCGTACGCGTCTGCTTGTTTCCAGTCAATCGCCGTCACGTTCGGCACTGCCACAAGCTCTTCGATAGACGCGGGCTTTAAACTAACAGAGATGTCGAAGCTCTCTCTTATTCATTTACGGTTAGGTCTTGAAGCTCTACCTGCGCAGACCCAGACGGCTAACCACCTCGTGGTAGCGTTCGATATCCGTGCGTTTCAGGTAATCCAACAAACTCCGGCGCTGCGAGACCATTTTCAGCAGGCCGCGCCGCGAATGATTGTCCTTCTTGTGGGTCTTGAAATGCTCAGTGAGGTCGTTAATCCTCTGACTCAAAAGTGCGACCTGAACTTGCGGTGAACCGGTATCCGTCTCATGGGTGCGGAAGTCTGACACTATCGCTTCCTTCTTCGTTTTTGCTAACGCCACTTGCCTAAATGGTCCTCTCAAACTGCAGTAAACTCCGCTAAAAGCGGCAACCGCTAAACTTAAAAAGCGCGTTCAATTTAACATGTGTCGCAAAATTGCACAAATGCCGCATTCTGGTTGTAATGCCTGGTCTTCTCTGCGGCCCTCTGCGTATCTCTGCGTTAACGTGTCAGATTTAACGCAGAGAACCGCAGAGGTGGTACTATCGCCCCTCATGAGCAAACCCAAAATTCTGATTCTCGGTGGCGGATTTGGCGGCGTGTTCACGGCTCTCGAACTCGCCGGCTCCGCGGATGTAACGCTCGTCACGGACGCCGATCATTTTCTTTTTACGCCCATGCTCTACGAGTACCTGAGCGGGGAAGTCGAGGCCTGGCACATCGCGCCGACATACGACGATCTTTTGAACGAGAACGTCCGGTGTATTCAGGACGCCGTGACTGCCATCGACCTCACGGATCAATCCGTGTCGCTTGAAAATCGCCAAGAAAAGCTTGGCTACGACATGCTGGTGCTGGCGCTGGGCGGCGTCACGAATTATGCCGGAGTCGAAGGGGCCGAAGAGTTCTCGTTACCCTTTCGCAAGCTCGCGCATGCTGACGACCTCCGCCGCCGAATGGTCGTCGCGCTCGATCGTATTCCGCCCCAGACTGCGCCGCAAGACGTCCGCCGCGACGTCACATTTGCGGTCGCAGGCGCGGGCGCGAGTGGTTGTGAACTGTCGACAAAGATGGCCGATCTGCTTCTCGACGCGTTCAAGCGACGCGCTCTTCAGGGCGAGCCGCGAGTGCTGCTGATCGAGATGGGCGATCATGTTGTACCGGGAATGGGTGAACAGATCCGAGTTTTCGTCGAAGACGCCCTGCGCGAATCGCGCGTCGAAGTGCACACGCAGACCCGAGTGGTAAAGGTGACGCGCGACGAAGTCACGTTCGAGCACCAGGGGAATCGAGAGACGATGAAAACGGCGGGCGTTGTTTGGACCGGCGGCGTGAAGATGAGTCCGCTTATCGAGAAGCTCGACGTCGAAAAGAACAAGCGAGGCGTACTCATCGTCAACCCGACTTTGCAGTTACCGCAACACAACAACGTTTTCGCGCTCGGCGATGTCGCTTTCTATCCGGATGCGACTCCCTCGCTGCAAGGCACCGCGCAGTTGGCTTTTCAACAAGCATCGCTCGCGGCTCGCAACATCAACGCATTTCTTGAAGGAAATGAGCTTCACACCAGGCACTTCGAGGAGCTCGGTGAAGCGATCAGTCTCGGCACTGAACGCGCCGCGGTGCTCACGGGCGGCAAAGCGTTCGGCGGCGCGTTAGCACGACAGGCGCGCTTTGCGTTGTACACGTCTCGGCTTCCGACGTGGCATCACCGGCTTCGCGTCGGTGCGAGCTGGTTCCTGGGCGGAACTGATCCCCGGCCCCTTTTACCTCTCGGTTTGGAACGTTAGTTGTCTACCAAACCCTGACATGGGTGCGGGAAAGTTAAGAATTGTTCTTTGTGTTCTGTTTCTGGTCATTGTGGCGCTCGTGTGGACCGCCATCAGGTACCGCGGTACGCCGGTTGTCCCCGCTCTCGACGTCCCACCAACTCTGCCTAACACACCTGTGGCGATCGGAACGCCGATATCAACCGATCCCGTTGCGCCCGCACCCGAGCAGGTACCTGCTGCGCCGGTGCCTGCTCCTACAGTGTCGAACTTTGTCGGAACAGTGCACCTGATAATTCCGGTTGCGGGTATCAAGCCTGAACAGTTGGTTGACACATTCGACGACGCGAGATCGGAAGGCCGGCTGCACGATGCGATCGATATCATGGCGCCTGCTGGAACGCCTGTACTGGCGGCTGCGGATGGCCGCATTCTGAAACTCTTTCAAAGCGAGCGCGGCGGCACCACGATCTATCAGCTTGGTCCAAACCAGGAACTGATCTTCTACTACGCTCACCTCGCGGGCTACGCTCCGAGTCTCTTCGAAGGAAAGGAAGTTCGCCAGGGCGAGGTGATTGCTTACGTCGGCGACACCGGAAACGCCGGACCAGGCAATTACCATCTGCACTTTTCTATCGCCATGGTCTCCGATCCGAAACGCTACTGGGAAGGCACTAACATCAATCCATATCCTCTCCTGCGGCCGTAGCCATACATTCACGCGCCTCCTTTGTTCGCTAATCATGCAGAAAACGGCGGTAAATGATGTTCCAGCGCTGGAACGCCCGTTGCTCATTACTCGCTGAAAAATTTAATACGAGGAGTTTAAAAATGATCCGGCGAGTTTTGATTCTCACTTTTGCAGTGTGCTTATTGACGAGCTGCACGAACGCTCCCATCAACAATACAAACACGGCCAACATCAATACTGGTCCAACTCCCGCACCGACGGCGTCGCCAGTACAGCCGAGCCAGAGTTCGGCCCAGATAACGTTACCATTACTCGACGCGTTGCTGACGGATGAAAAGTTTGTGGACCGGTTGAAATCGAATCTCAAACTCAACGAGCAACAGATCGACTCACTGAAGCGAGTATCAAACGAGGCGGTGGCGAGTCTGCGAAAAAGCAATGCCGAGGACCTCGATGACAGTTCGGTGAATCCTCAGGCGCGGGCGAGTGAACAACTGAATCAGATACTGGGTGCGGACAAAGCAAGAGAGCTCGCATCGTTCACAAATGAATACTGGTCCAAGGGTGATCCAACCGAAGCGTCAGGCAATGGTGGCAGCGGTGCGCCCAAAATGTTGAAAGGACCAAACGCGGTGCCAACGGACACGCGCGTGGTGGTCAACATTCCAGCGTTTCGCATGGATTTGTTTCAGGATGGATCGTTAGTCAAGTCGTACCAGGTCGGCATTGGTTATCCGCAGTTTCCGTTGCCGCAGGGTCTGCGGAAAGCGCAAACGATTATCTTCAACCCAACGTGGACACCGCCGGACTCGCCGTGGGTTGCGGACATGAAGAACATCACGCCGGGTGAAATAGTCGAGGCGGGGAGCAAGTTGAATCCGCTTGGACCAATCAAGATACCGATTGGCTTACCGTCGCTGATTCATGGAGGCAAGTCTCCGGCGAAGATCGGAAAGTTTGCTTCGCATGGTTGTGTCGGATTGACGAATGCTCAGATCAAAGATTTCGCGATGCTGCTGACCAAAGCTTCGGACACAAACATCTCCGAACAGACAATCAACGCGTATCTGGCAGAGAAGGACCACACACAAACTGTAAAACTGGAGAACACCATTCCGGTCGAGCTGCGCTACGAAACGATCGTGCTCGAAGACGGTAAGCTTCACATCTACAAAGATGTGTATGCGCAGGACACGAACACTGAAGAGAATTTGCGGGCCGTGTTAGACGCGCACGGCGTGAGGTTTGACGATCTTACCGAGCAGCAACGAACAGAAATTCTCAACGCGCTGAATGCGATGTCAGCGAATCCGACTGCCGCTGCTTCACCAACACCTGAAGCATCACCGGCCAAGAAAACGGCGAAGGCCAAAAAGCCGGCGAAGCCCCAGAACGAGATCGTGATCGACCTGGGCACTCTGGCTCAGAAAGGCTACCCAGCACCCGTGAATCTGGATAATGGTTCAGGAAAACCGGTGCCACAAAAAGGCACAAAGACAGCCACAAAAAGCGCACATCATTAATTCCGTTTGTGCCATTCTCTGTGGCTTCCTTTTGTGCTTTTTGTGTACTAAACCATCGCGGCTTCTTCGATCGGAGCGCCGGCCTCTCCGTAATACGGCCGGCCGCTTTCGATCGCCTCGAAGTATTCCTCGATGCGATCGAGCACCTCTTCAACCGTGTGCGAATGATAGATTGACGTCCGAAACAGCGCCCCGCCCTGCAACCCGCGCGTGAACTGCCCCGCCAACTGCTTCATCCGGTTGATCGCCGGAGTCTCGGGCATGTCTTCACGCAGCATGTCGAAATACTCGTGCAGGATCGCGCGCTTGTCACCGAGTGTCGGCTCAAAGATCTCACGCCCATGCATCGCATCCTCGATCTGACGAAAGATCCAGGGATTCGCCATCGCACCACGTCCAATCAAAACACCGTCACATCCCGTCTCGCGAAACTTCGCAAACGCGCCTTCGATCGTCGTGACGTCGCCACTCCCCGACACGGGCACGCTCACCGCTTCCTTCACCTGCCGAACGAGATCCCAGTTTGCCAGCCCGCGATAACCCTGTTCCTTCGTACGCCCGTGCAGTGCGATGTGCTCGACCCCACAATCCTCCGCGAGCTTCGCAGTCTCGACAGCGTTGATCGTGTGATCGTAAAACCCCGCGCGAATCTTGACGGTGAGGGGTATCTTGATCGCCTTCCTGATCTCTTTCAGAATCGTTTCGAGCCGGCAGTAGTCCTTGAGCAATCCCGATCCACCACCATGCTTGACGACTTTCGGCGCCGGACAACCACAATTCACGTCAAGAATATCGGCGCCGACTTCTTCCGCCATCTCAGCCGCCATGCACATCCGTTCCGGTTGGCCGCCAAAAATCTGCACCGCAAACGGCCGCTCGTCCGCGTAGAACCGCATCTGCCGTTTCGACTTCGGATTGTTTCGCGTCAGACCCTCAACCGAGATGAACTCCGACACCGACAATCCAACGCCACCACGCCGCTTCAACAAACGCCGAAACGACACGTCGGTCACGCCCGCCATCGGCGAAAGAATCAGCGGCGGACTAATCTCGACGTCGCGAATTTTGAATGGCTTGATGTCCGGCGTCATGGTTTGATCGTGACTGGCGTTCCTACTAAAACAGCGTCGTATAACTCCTTGATGTCGTCATTCTCCAACGCAACACAGCCCCATGTCCAATCGCTCCTCGCACCGTGGCCGTGAATGTAGATGAGACCGCCGAGTTTCGTGTACTGCGGCGGAGCAGTCTTTTTTCGAATCGCTTCGGTAATCGCCGCGTGCTGGGCCCTCGTAATTAGACCATCGCGTAGTCCGCGATCCGCGTCTTCAATATTCGGATAACTCACGCCGAGCGACAGATAGTACGCGCTCTTGTTGTTCTTGACGAAGATGTAAAAGTCGCCTTCGGGCGTCGCACCGTCGCCTTCGCGCACTTTGTCTGCAACAGGACTGAATCCAAGCCCGATGCGATAAGTGCGAAGCAGACTCTTATCGGAATAGAACTCGAGTTTTCGCTCTTTCTTATAGACTACGATGCGAGGTTTTTCGATAGGCAACACAAGGCGGTTCTGCAACTGCCACGGAAAAACACAGAGTAGACAGATTATGGTTAAGGCTTCTTTGACTTCTTTTTGTCTTCCTTATCCTGGCCCTTCGCAGCAACAGGCGCATTGATTTTCAGAAGAGGCTCGACACTCGCTTTGTACTGTTCGGTGACTTTGATAAACGCTTCGTTACGGAGACTCTGGAGATACGCTTCGCGCTCTTTTCCCTGTACCTCGCCCAGCATCGCTTCACGAACGCGATTATCGTTGAACGTCGGGGTCGCAGCGCCGGGAGTTCTCTCGTCAACGCGGATGATCTGAAAACCGTCGCCGGCTTTGATGGGATCGGTCACGCCACCGACTTGCACATTCTTCAGGGAAGCCACCAGGTCTTCGCGCAGGTTCGGAATGTCAAAGTCTCCAACGAACCCTTTATCTGTCGGCGCGGTGCGCTGGCCGTTCTTTTCACGCTCGGAATTGGCCGCAGCGAGTGCTCCAAAATCGGCGCCCGCGCGAATCTGATTGACGAGCTCGATAGCTCTCGCCTTCACGGCCGCTTCGTCTTTACCCGCGAAACTCAGCCAGATCTCAGAAAGCTTCACGCTTTCAGGTTTGCGAAACTTGTCCGGATGCGAGTTGAAATAGTCCTGGACCTCTTTGGACGTGTAACGAAGATAGACCTTCCGATCGACTTCCTGTTGCATGACGGCTTGCTTCATCATCTCTGTGCGCATCGTGGCGCGAATGTCTTCATACTTGAGACCGCTCAGTCGCATCGCCTCGATGAGCTTTTCGATCGAATTGATGCCCTGCTCCTGCGCGATCTGCAACATGCGGCGATTCACTTCGCCCTCGATCTCGGAGGCCATATCGAGTTCCTTGCCACGTTGTAACAACAGTGCTTCGTTGATCAGAGTCGCGATCAGCTCGGGTTGCTTTTTCGCGACCTCTTCCACGGCCTGCTGTTCCGTCATCCCGTTCTGTTTCAGCGCCTCGATCCGTTCTCTCGTCTCGCGCTTCAACATGGAAAGGGTGATGACGTCGTCGTTGACCTGCACGACGACTTCGTCGACAACCGTCATCTCGCCCTCCTGGGCGAAGACGTTGCGGGCGTTCAGTGCAACGAATGCAAGTGCCAAAATTAGGACTGCAAAATATTTAAATTTCACGAAGATACTCCTAAAGAAAATAATAGGTGCCGCCTTTGGATTCTAATCGCTCGCGCGAAGCTGGAGCAACACGGCGCGAGCCACATCCAGCACGTTGTCCTGCTCGTCTTCAGTCAAAACCAGCCGCAAAACACCGTTTGGCGTGAAGACCGCTCCTTCATGACCCGAGACGTAATCCGCGAGTTTTTCGGGCGAAATCCGCGCTTTTTCACTGAATTTAACCGCCACGCCATCCGGCGTTCTGTCGATAGAAACTATGCCCAGCGCCTCCGCCACACGACGCAAACGAGCGTACGCAAAAAGCCGGTCGACCGACTCCGGGATGCGACCGTAACGGTCTTCGGTCTCAGTCCGAATGCTCGTCAGCGTTGCTTCATCCCTCGCGGACGAAACGCGCTTGTACGTCCTCAACCGCTGCCCCATGTCGGAAATGTATTCGTCCGGGATGGCCACATCGACGCCCAGGTTGAGCGCCACGCTCGCCTCGTCCTCAACCTCTTCCCCGCGCAGTTCCGCAACCGTACGTTCAAGCATCTGCGTGTAAAGGTCGAATCCGAGCGCCTCCATGTGCCCCGACTGTTCGCCGCCAAGGAGATTCCCCGCGCCGCGCAGTTCCAGGTCGAGGGCCGCAATACGAAATCCGGCTCCCAGATCCGAAAACTCACGAATGGCTGCTAAACGTCGGCGGGCAATGGGTGAAAGCTCCTGTTCGCTCGGTATCAGCAGGTAGGCATAAGCCCTGCGGCTCGAACGCCCCACACGCCCACGCAATTGATAAAGCTGAGAAAGACCGTAGTGATCGGCGCGATTTATGATGATGGTGTTTGCGCGGGGGATGTCTATCCCGTTTTCGATGATGGTGGTCGCAACCAGAACGTCATATTTGTAGTCGATGAAGTCGAGCATCACTCGCTCCATCTCCTTCTCGTTCATTTGCCCGTGGCCGGTGGCCATACGTGCCTGCGGCACCAGCCGCTTGACGAGCGCCGCAACCGTGTCGATCGTCTCAACGCGATTGTGTATGAAGAAGATCTGCCCACCTCGCGACAGCTCGAGCTCGATCGCCGATTTAATGACACTCTCGGAGAATTGGACCACCTGCGTCTGGATCGCCAGTCGATCGCGCGGTGGTGTTTCAATCAGCGACATGTCGCGCATACCGCTCAGCGACATGTTGAGCGTACGAGGAATCGGCGTCGCCGACAGCGTCAACACGTCGACGCGCTTCTTCAAATGCTTCAGACGTTCTTTGTGTGCGACTCCAAAACGTTGTTCTTCGTCGACGACGACCAGCCCGAGATCCTTGAAGCGCACGTCTTTCGAGAGGATGCGATGCGTGCCGATGACGACGTCTACTTCACCAGTTTCGACTTTCTTCACCACCGCTTTCTGTTCCTTGCTCGAGCGAAAACGCGACAACAACTCAACCTTCACCGGAAACGGAGCGAAGCGACTGCGGAAGGTGTCGTAATGTTGATACGCGAGAACTGTTGTTGGTGTGAGTATCGCCGCCTGCTTGCCTTCCATCACCGACTTGAATGCAGCGCGCATCGCCACTTCCGTTTTTCCGTAGCCCACGTCGCCACAGAGCAGACGGTCCATCGGCACCGGCTCTTCCATGTCTTTCTTCACGTCTTCGATCGCTGTTTCCTGATCGGGGGTAAGAACGAATTGAAAGCCGTCTTCAAACTCCTGTTGCCACGGTGTGTCGGCGGCGAATGCGTAGCCGCCCACGAGTTTTCGTTCGGCGTAAAGACGCAACAACTCGTCTGCCATGTCGCGCATGGCCCGCTTGGCCTTGGCTTTCGTCTTTTGCCAGCCGAGACCGCCGAGTCGATCGAGCTGCGGCTGGTGACCTTCCGCGCTCGAATAGCGCTGCACGAGATCGAGGCGTTCTACCGGGACGTAGAGTTTTGCTTCGTCCGCATAAATCAGCAGCATGAACTCGCCCGTGCGTGGTCCAAGATCGAGAGTTTGCAAACCGTCGAACCGCGCGATGCCGTGATCGATGTGCACCACGAAATCGCCCGGCTTGAGATCGCGAAAGTCAGACAGGAAGGCAGCCGCTTTCGACTTGCGCTTTCGCTTTTCAGTTCGCTGCGACCTTTCGGCGCCCGTAGGCCGTCGCTCGACCGCGTCGGCAGCTTCGTCGAAGACGTCTGCCTCCACGTGAACGATCAGTCGCGATTGCGGCAGTTCAAAACCGCCGCTGAGTCGCCCGACAGTTACGACGACCGGGTGGTGGCTCGCGGTGTCAGAGGTTTCGGTGGTGAACGTCAGACGTGTTTCGATCTTGTATTCGTTGAGAATCTCGACGATCCGCTCTCCGTTACCGAGACTCGGCATGACGAAGAGTGTCGTCTTCGCTTCTTCCGCTGAACGAGTTACTTCTGACGTGAGATCCGCAATCCGGCCGTGGTAACGCAGGGTCGATTGCGATTGCCATTCGACTTCCAACGCCGCTTCGACGACGGGAAATAGAAATAACGGCTGTCGCGTCTCGCGGGTGCGTCCGAGTTGGACCTGCGGCGCCTCCGCTTCCAATGCGAGATCCAAATCAGTTTGGACAGCAGTGCGTCCTAAAGTACGTAGTTCGAGACGCTGGCGCGTTTGTATCGATTGCCGGAGTTCTTCGGCGGTGAGAAAGAGTTCTTCAGGTGTGAGGGCGAGGTCGTCAGCCTGGTCGATTTCTCGATAGCGCTCTGACGTACGTTCGTAGAATTCGGAGAGATACGACTCGACGCCAGCAGGCTCGTCGACGATCAAAACTGCGTCGCCGAGATGATCGAAAATCGTCGAGTTACAATCCATCGTGATTGGGATCAACCACTCCCAACCGGAAAACGCTTCGCCTTCATCCGCGAAGGCCGTTCGATCGCGCAACGAGCGCGCATAACGCTCGTCGCCCCAGCGTTCGCGTGCCGCCTCGCTCCAGATCTGAAAGTCGACCGGCGTCACCACAAACTCGCGCATCGGCGGCACTGCGACGACTTTCAATTGACCCGTCGACAGTTGATTCTCCGGATCGAATTCGCGCAGCGAGTCGATCGTGTCGCCGAAAAACTCGAGTCGCACCGGGGCTTCTCTTCCGGGCGGCCAAATGTCGACGATGCCGCCGCGCATCGAGAATTCACCAACGGCGCCGACCGGATCTTCGCGGACGTAGCCCGTAGCCATCAGCTTGTCCACGAGCGCTTCGGGCGAATGATCCTCGTCTCGTCGCAACACGACTCCGGCTTTTGCAACAGCTTCGGGACTGACGGTCTTGCGCGCAAGAGCTCGGGCGGTCAACAGAACAAAGCTCGGCGATCGTTGCTGCAACTGCCACAATGCGAGTGCGCGGCGCTCGAGTGTTTGCGCGTGCGGTGAGGTGCCGGCGTACGGGTCGCTTTCAGAAGCGGGCAGAACGAGGAACTCGTCGTCCGCTGCTTCTTTTCCGGAAAGCGCGGAGTACCAAAAACGCAGATCGCAATCCCATGGCTCCAGATCGCGAGTGGACTGCGATACGACAGCGAACGTTTTTCCGGTGTCCCGCTGGAGCGCTGCGACTGCGAGTGCCCGCGCAGAACCTGACACCAATCCATTAACGGAGATGACGCGCGCGTTGGCACGCAGCTCCGCGAGCAGTTTCTGGTACTCGGTGGTTTGAGTAATCTGTTGTAGCGTTTGTTGGATCATTAATTTAGCCGCAGATTTACGCGGCTACTTCTTCCTCATTCGCTCGATCAGCGCGGTTGTCGACGCGCCGTCTACAAAAGGTAACGAAATCACTTTACCGCCTGCTGCTTCGACTTCCTCGCGCCCGTGAATCTCGTCGAGCTGGTAGTCACCACCCTTGACGAGCACGTCGGGCAGGAGTTTTGCGATCAAACTGCGCGGGGAGACGTCGTCGAAAACTGTTACGTAGTCGACGTGCCTGAGCGCGGCGAGTATCTCGGCGCGTTCGGCTTGATCGAAGATCGGTCGATCGGGACCTTTCAATTCGCGCACGGTCCGATCACTGTTAATGGCAACCAGAAGTGCGTCGCCGAGTTCGCGCGCCTGCGCGAGATAACGCACGTGCCCCACGTGCAAAAGGTCGAAAACTCCGTTCGTAAAGACGAGACGCTTGCCTAGGGCGCGCAGACGTTCGCGCGTTCCGAGCATCTCGGCCGGGCTCAGAATCTTTTCGATCATTTGGCTTAAGATTACAGGATTCACGCGATGTCTGTATAATCCGCCTTTTATGTCGATACCATTTATCGAAGAGAACGATCAAACAATCGCGCGCCACCAGCACCTGGAGGCGCTGCGCGAACTCGTCGGCAACGCCTATCCGAATAAATTCGACCGCAGCGAGATCGTCGAGCCCGGAAAAGAGGACACGATCACTGCGATCGTCGAGAAGTTTCGCGCCTTCGAGCCGGCGGAAGAACTCAACAAGCATGTCGTACGTGTTGCCGGACGCATCGCTTCACCTCCGCGAGTGATGGGCAAGACTGCGTTTGTTCACTTGTCTGACGGCGTTTCTCGGCTCCAGATCTACATCCGCAAAAACGAGGTCGTCGGTGTACGCAACGATGCGCAGGGTGGTGAGGTCGATGGTTGGGCCATCTTTCAACAGTTGGACCACGGCGACTTCATCGGCGTCGAGGGTTTTCTCTTTATCACCAAAACCGGCGAGCTTTCAGTTCACGTACAGAAGCTTCAGTTTCTTTCGAAGGCGCTGTTGCCGCTGCCTGACAAGATGCACGGGATCCACGATCCCGAGATTCGACAGCGCCAGCGCTACGCGGATCTCATCGCCGGCAGCTTGAAGCACGAAAAAGACGATGCGCTCACGCCGCGCGAAGTGTTTGAACGGCGCGCGGCCGCGGTGAAAGAGATGCGACGGATCCTCGAGGATCACGGCTACGTCGAAGTCGAGACGCCCATGTTGACGCCGCTTGCAACCGGAGCCGCGGCGCGTCCTTTCAAGACTCATCACAACGCGCTGGACATCGACTTGTACGCGCGCATCGCGCCGGAGTTGTATCTGAAGCGGCTGCTCGTGGGCGGCTTTGAAAAGGTCTACGAACTGAATCGCAACTTCCGCAATGAAGGCATTTCGTCTCGTCATAATCCCGAGTTCACGATGCTCGAGTTCTACTGGGCGTATGCGGACGTGAACGCGATGATGGATTTTTGTGAAGAGATGTTGCGGGCGGTGGTTTACAAAGTATTGGGCCACACGCACGTGCAGTTTGGTGAACACAATCTTGATTTCAGCCAACCGTTTCGACGCGTGGGAATGAAAGAGAGTTTGACTGGTTCTGTCGAGCCGGACCAGGTCACGAACGAAAGCGTGCTGGAGCTGTTTGAGCAACACGTGGAACCGGGACTGATCCAACCGACATTCATTACGGATTTTCCGAAGCCGATCTCGCCGCTTTCAAAAGCGTCGCCCGCCAATCCGCACGTGGCCGAGCGGTTCGAGTTGTACGCCGTCGGGACGGAGGTCGCGAATGGGTTTTCTGAGTTGAACGATCCGTTGGAACAGTACGAGCGCTTTCGAGATCAGGTGAGGCAGCGCGAGAGTGGTGACGAAGAAGCGATGCTGATGGACGAAGACTACATTCGCGCGCTGTCGTACGGCATGCCTCCAGCCGCCGGAATCGGGATCGGGGTCGATCGGCTGGTGATGTTGTTGACGAATAAAGTCTCGATACGCGACGTTATCCTCTTCCCTCACATGCGCCCGAAAGAGTGAATCAGCCACAAAAAGGCACAAAATGCACACAAGAAGAAAAAATCTTTTGTGCATTTTGTGCCTTTTTGTGGCGCTGATTATTGTCCGGCTTTGCGGCGTAGCTCCGCGAGACGTTCATCGGACCAGACGGCTTTGTCACCTCGCTCGGGCGCCAGTTTCAAGTAACGCTCCATCGAGTCGAGCGCGCCCTTGAAGTCGCCGAGCTTCTCACGCACGCGGCTCAGGTCGAGAAAAAATTGCGCGTTGGTCGGAGTGTAAATAGCCGCAGCCTGCGAGAACGCGGCTTCAGCAAGCTTCAACTCATTCCGCGACTCATACAGTCGAGCAAGGTGGTAATAACTGATCGGGTAGCGAGCGCCATCTCGCTCCGAGACTTTAAGCAGATTGGCTATAGCCTCGTCATAACGTTTGAGACTGATCAATGCATAACTCAACTCGAGGTTTGCAGGCGCAAAGTAGCCACCCTCACGATTCAACAGCCGAGTGAAATCATCTGCCGCATCCGTCATCTTCCCGCGCTCCGCCGCGGTTCGAGCTCGCTGAAGCAAATCGAAACTCACTTGATCGAGCGTAAGCGTCAGCGACTTCGGCGCAGGCGCCGCTGTCGGACCAGACACCTTCACCGGCTGCGACTTCACCGGCTTCGACTCGACGACGATCCTTTCTTCCGTTCCGAGATTCGCTAACGCTTGCGCTGCCGCGTCGTGTTGTGGATTCACGAACAAAGCCCGCTTCCACTCACGCGCCGCAAGATCCTTTTGCCCGCGCGCAGCGTACACACGCCCGAGGTTGTAGCTCGCTTCAGCATAACGAAAGTTTTCAAGTTTCAACGCTGACAGAAACGCGTCGGAAGCCTCGTCCATCCTTCCGCCGCGAAACAGCAGCACTCCGAGATTGTTGTATGCGCGAGAATACGTGCCATTGCGCTGCTCGATTGCCGTGCGATACGCGTCGATGGCTGCGTCCGTCTCTCCGATTCGTGCAAATGAGTTTCCGAGGTTGTAGAAGCCGGCGGGATCGAACGAACCCGAGTTCGCGATCAGTTGTAATTCCTTCAGCGCTTCAGTTTTGTGGCCAGTGGAAACAAGCAACTCCGCGAGTTTCAGTTGTAAGCGAATGCGATCGGAAGGAGTCGCGGCCGCATGGATCTGATCGCGCAAACTCGCAACCGGATCGGTCGTATTGTCGACGTCCTGCGCGAAGACATTCAAGCTCGCAGCCAGTAGGAGGATCAGGGAGAAGATGATTTTGTTCATTGCTTTATGACTTTGTCAGTTGCCGTGGTCGCGTTCGTGAGAATGAGACGACCGTGCCGCCGAAGCCTACAGCCCAGCCTCGATTCTTGTCGGTGAAGAAAACGCGCTCCAACGGATGCACCGTATCGCTTTTTTCGACGGTCCAGGTCTCGCCGCTGTCAGAGGTGTGAATGATCGTTCCTTCGGCGCCGACGGCCCAACCTTCATGCGCATCGACAAACTTCACGTCAAACAGGTCAACATAGACTTTCGACTGCTGCTGTTGCCACGTGCGGCCGCCGTTATTTGTGCGATAGACGCTGCCCCCGCTGCCGACGGCCCATCCGTTACGATTGTCGATGAATGAGGTGGCGGTGAACCGAACTGATTTTGCGACTTGAGGTAGCTGCGACTGGTACCACGTCTCGCCGCCGTCTGATGTTTGAATGATCGTGGCGCCCGCGCCGACGATCCAGCCGCGATCGTCGTCGACAAAAATGCCGCCGAGTAACAAGCGTCGCGTCGGCGAGCGCAGCTTGGTCCACGTCTCACCTGCGTCGTTAGTCGTGTAGATCGAACCGGCTTCACCAAACACCCAGCCACGTCCATTGCGACTGAAGACGGCGCGAACGAGAATGGCGTCGACGTCGAAACCTTTGATCTCGATCCGATTCCAGTGCTCACCACCATCGGTGGTCTTCATCAGGTAAGCGCGGGGCTGGTCTGTGGTTTTGAGCTCGTAGACATTGACCTCACAAACGAGCCAGCCGTTTTTCTCGTCGATGAAGAAGATGTCGCGCACGACGTCGTTGGTCGACGCGCCGCGCGGTTTCCAGTTGTTACCGCCGTCGACTGTTTGCAGCAGCGTACCCTTGCTGCCGACGGCCCAGCCGCGGTTTTGATCGAGAAAGAAAACGGAATGCAGCCACGCCATCGTTCCGGCAGGCTGGCGCGTCCAGATGCCTGACTGCGCGACGGCGGAAGAAACAAAGAGGAGCAGGAACAGCATGCAGGAACCGGAAAACGCGATCCTGCTCCTGACTGCTGCTCCTGCTCCTGATGTCAACATGCGTGGCCTTCGTAACCTTAGAATCCGACGCCAAAGATACGCGCGAAGCCGAGCACCGACGTGTATCCAAGGAGCTCCTTGAACTTCTTCATCTTGTTTCCCGGCACGAAGATCTGGTCTCCGGGAGCGAGATAGGTGGTGTCGGGAGCCGTGCCCTTGTAAATGTGCGAAAGGTTCACCTGAATTTGAGCAAGCGTGCCGGTTTGCTGGCGCCGCAGTACGACGATTTTGCTCTTGTCGCCCGTGCTCAGCACGCCGCCTGCTTCAGCAATCGCCTCGGTGACGGTCATGCGGTGATTCATCAGACGAATGCCTGGTTGGCCCACGTCGCCAATAACACTGTAACGATATGACGCCGCCTTATCGAGCGAAACAGTGACTTGCGGCTCGATGATGTACTCGTCGTAACGCTTCCTGATGATCTCCGCTACTTCATCCACAGTTTTACCGTTGACGAAAACGCCGCCGGGAATGAGTGAGAGGGATATCCGGCCGCTTGGAGGCACCGTGATGCCTTTGCGCGAGTACCGGTCCTGATTGAAGACGTCAACAGAAATCACGTCTTCCGGACCCAGGCGATAGTTGCTGAAGAAGTTGTTGTAGTAGCGGGCGATCGCCGCTTCTTCCGAGAGCTGCTCCTGGCGGTTGGCCTGCATTTCCTGTGGGACATCGGCAGGCGTACGCGACGTGTCGTCCGGCTCGAGCCCGTCGCTCGGCGGCTTTTGATTCTTTTTGTCTTTGTCCTGGCCGCTCGTCGTGGTCCGCGGTCGGGCTTTTTGGTCGTCGTTTGGCGTTTGAGCCGCACTGTTAAGGCTCATTGCAAAAAGCATAACGACGACAGCAAACGCCGCCCATGTTCTGTTGTTCTTCATTTCAACCTCCAACCCATTCTTCATTGGGCACCGCGCCCAAACAGAATTATCTTGACCGTCTCAAACAAAACAATCGCATCGAGAAACAAGCTCTGGTTTTTGATGTAAAACAGATCGTACTGAAGCTTTTGCCGAGCATCCTCGATAGACGATCCGTACGGATACTTGATCTGTGCCCATCCCGTTAGTCCCGGCGCGATCAGATGTCGCTGCTGGTAAAACGTAATCTCCTCTGCCAGTTGGGCCACAAAATGCGGGCGTTCGGGGCGTGGGCCAACGAAGCTCATCTCACCTTTGAGGATGTTCCAGAACTGCGGGATCTCGTCGATTCGCGCTTTGCGAATGACGCGCCCGACGCGCGTCGTGCGAGAGTCGCCCTTGCTGGCCCACACCGGACCATCCTGCTCGGCGTCGACTCTCATCGAACGAAACTTCATCAATGTAAACGGGCGGCCGTTCTTCCCGACTCTTTCCTGCTTGTAAAAGACCGGTCCACGCGATTCCAGCTTGATGAGAATCGCAGTGATCAAAACGAGCGGCAGCGACAGAATTGCGCCGATAAAAGCCACCATCCAGTGCACGACGGTGCGAGAGACCTCCGCGAGTTTTGCCTGGCGTCCGCGTCCGGTGAAGATGAGCCATGAAGGACGAATCATGTTCAACGACACGCGACCCGTTAGTCGCTCGTAGAACGAGGCGCCTTCCTCGATGTTGACCTGACCGGTCAGACTCAGTTGCAGCAATCTATTTGTAGGAAACTGCCCGCGCCGCTCGCCCATCGCGACCACGATGCGGTCGATGCCGTCACGCTTTACGATCTCTTCGAGTTGGTCGGTCATACCAATCACTCTCGGATTGATCAGGCTCTTCCCCAATAGTTCCGCATCGGTGCCGACAAAACCCACGATCCGGTAACCCGCATCAGGCCGGTTCAATACTTCACGCGCGAGCTCGACGGCGAGATTGCCTGAGCCAACAATCAAGATGCGTTCACCGAAATCGGGGTGACCCAGGACCCAGTGGATCGAGACGCGCCACGAAACCATCAGCGTGAGCGCCAGTGGCAAGGCGATCAACGAGATTCCGCGCCCGAGGTTTAAGCCTGGAAACGTGTAAAACGAGATCGCGAGTGCGATCCACGCAAGCCCGAGCGCCTGAACCAGACGGAGCACCAGCTCGCGCCGGTCGTGCATTACGAGGAAGTCGTACAAATCAAACAGATAGAAAGCCGCGAGACAGAAGAAAGCTGCAACGCCGGCTTTCAAATAACCATTCTTTGCGATCAGCTCCTCCGGCGCGCCTGCGATGCCGACGCGCAGGTAAACAGCGAATACGATCGCGCCGTAGACGAGGAACGCCTCGGCTAGAATCAACAATAAAGTTCGTCCGTTCAGACGCCTCAATTGACGATTGCTACCTCCTCTTCAAGTCTTTCACTTGGTGGGAGAGGCTGCATTTCCGTGGTTCTTCTTTCGCGATTGTAGTAGCGGTGCTGGTAGTAGTATGAGGAGGGATCCGGCTGCTCTTCAGTACGATTCAGCACAACTCCGAGCAAACGATCTTTCGGCATCTGCTCGAGCAACTTGTCGACTGCCGAGTAGCGCGTCTTGCCTGCACGCACGACGAGCAGACCTCCATCCGCTCGCGACATGAGTACGTTCGCGTCGGTGAAGATTCCGAGTGGCGGTGCGTCGATAATGATGTAGTCGAACATGCGGCGCACTTCGGTCAGAATGCGCGCGTAGCTCGGACCTGAAAGCAACTCGGCAACGTCGTCGCGCGGGCGGCCGCCGGGCAGCAAATGCAGACCGGCAGGGTCGAGACGAACGATTGCATCTTCGAGACGCAACTGCCCGCCGAGCACTTCCGACAATCCGGCAGTCGCGTCGATGCCGAGGTAATCAGTGGCGCACGGGCGTCGCAGGTCGCTATCGATAATGAGCGCGCGAACGCCGTCAGTTTGCGCCAGCAGCCAGGCGAGATTGAGAGCCGTCAGCGTCTTGCCTTCGGCGACGCCCGCACTCGTGACGACGATAGCCCGCATCTCTTTGCGCTCGGCGACCTCGAATATCTTCGTTCGCAACGAACGAAACTGCTCGGTGTAAGCCGAGCGAGGCTGGCTGATCGCGATGAGATGGGGTTCGACGCGCGCAGGAGAAACGTCGTAGGTGACGAATCCTCCGGCGCGCGTCGTACCAGCAGCGTCCAAAGTTGCCCCAGCATCACGCGAAGCTATTCCGCCGGGGAGTGCCGACCCGCCGGGAACATCCGCAGTGTGCGCAGTGGACGCTGAGCCTCGCACCGTTTTGCCCGGAACAGACATGATGGAGGAACCGCTCAACAACTGTTCCTCGACCTGTTCCGCTGAAGGCAGTCCTGAAACTCTGGGCCTGCTGTCTTCACGGTGCTCTGGTTTTGCTGATTCTTTCGCAGCACCGCCGTTGTCGGTGGCGCTGTGTCGTCTCATGGCATCAAAAACTCTTCCCATCGATTCACCTCATCATTCTCGGTGCACGGATTGCACAAAGAAGAATTGTCATTCTGTCTCAGTAGTCGTTTTGCCCGCATTCCATAACTCGGCTCTGCCGGCTGATGAAAAAATTCTCGCGGGAGCCTCGCGTTCTTCTCCGGTTTGCCCGCGTCCCCGATCGGAGCGAGGCAACATGTCGAAGGTGTCGGCGACGTCTTCGATTATCGTGCGCCCGATCGTTGCTTCACCTGCCGCGTAACCCGCCAGGAGCGCGTTATCGCAAAGATTGTTTATGTTTCGCGGAATGCCGTCAGAACAACGAAAGATATAGTCGACGGCTTCAGGCGAGAAAACATCCGTTCGCTCAGCACCTGCCACGAGCAGACGGGAAGTGATGTAGCGATCCGTCTCTTCGACATTCGGCAATGGCTTGATAACGCAACGCAGCGCGATACGTTGTTTCAACTGGCGCAGATCCGGATTATTCAAGACCTCGCGCAGCTCGGGTTGGCCGGTCAACACGATTTGCAACTGCTTTGCCGTATTCGACTCAAAATTCGAAAGCAGACGAATCTCCTCGAGCACGTGTGGCGACAAGCCCTGGGCTTCGTCGACGATCAGCACCGTGCGCAATCCACGTCCATGGCGCGACTCGAGTGCACGGCCGAGTTCCAACAGTAAATCCGACTTTGTTTCCCACTTCTGAACGTCGAGCAGCGTCGCGACGTGCTGGTAAAACTCCGGCACAGACAAACGCGGATTGAAGATGTAAGCGACGAGTACCGTCCGATCCAGACGCTCCATCATCCACCGTAAAATCGTGGTCTTGCCCGTGCCCACCTCGCCAGTCACCACCACCAGACCTTTTCCGCTTTCAATGCCGTAATGCAGGTTGGCCATCACTTCCGTGTGCGACGGTGTGAAGTAAATGAAACGCGGGTCGGGAGTCAGCGCGAATGGCAACTCTTTGAGACCGTAAAATTCTGCGTACACTCTAGTTGGACCTCCACTTTTGGCGACACGCTCGCCAAAGCTCTTGTTATGAACGTGATCTCATTAGGAACTCGAAAACGTGCGTGAGCTTCAACGCCAGCGCCAGCGCGGGAATACTCACGACCGTTGCTACGACGCCGGCTGCGAGTAACAACCTGCGACGGCGCGGAATCGCACGCGCTTCCTGCGGGGTTAACAACTCCGGCACCGCCAGCAGCACTGGTAGATTCGTGTAGTGTCTGGCGTCCTCAGAGTTTTGAATGGTGAGCAGGCGTGGTCCTTCAAAGATTCCTACGAGCAGCAATCCAAGGCCCAGCCCAAAACCCACTCCGAGACTTCCGAGCAGCAGACGCTTTGGCGCCACCGGTCTCGACGGCAGGTTAGCTGCGTCGATAACTTCGATTCCCTCGCCCTGCTGTTCTCTGGTCGCCTCTGCGCCCAGTGCGATCTTCTGTTGCTGTTGGAGCAGTTCGTCCAACGCCGTCTTCTTGATCGCGTAGTCACGTTCGATCGCGCCGAGTTCGACTTCGACGCCCGGCACGTTGTTTATGCGTTCGATGATACTTGCGATCTGTTGTTCGTTATCAGAAAGCAGTTTCTGCTGGCGGTCAATTTCGCCCTTTGCGAGTTTCATTTCGGCTTCGATGGATGCGGCAGCGATGTCAGGACTCTTTTCGAGGCGTTCCTGTTTGATTTTGATCTTTTCCTGCCACTCGTCGAGCATCGACTTCATTTCGCCTTGAACCTGCTCGACTTCTTTCTGCTTTGCGATGACGTCAGGATGCTTGTCTCTCAACTCCTGCTTCATCCTGGTCAACTCTCCCTCGAGCTGAGCCTTACGCGAGACGAGCTGCGACCACGCCATCGTTGTTTTCGGATCGGTCAAGTTCTCGGCGGCATCCGCGATCGCCTGAGTATTCCGTTGCTTGATCAAACTCAACTGACCGGCAGCGGCTGAACGTCGATCCTGCAAGCGACCGATTTCTGCCATCAGCGCTTTCTGTTCTTCGCGAAGACCTGAAAGCTGATTGAACAAAGACTGCGCTTCAGAAGGAAGTTTTCCAACATTCGTTGACTTGAATTCCAGCAGGCGCTTATCAACTTCCGCCAGCGCCTCGCGCGCCTGGTTTACCTGGTTGTCCATGAACGCACGGGCGGCAGCGCTCGACGTCACGGCGTTGCTTTCCTGCGCATTGATATATTTTCCAGCGAGCTCGGAAGTGATGGCTTGTGCGAGTTTAGGATTCTCGTAACGGAAGCTGATGTTGAAGCCGTTAGTGATGTCGTTGCGACTCGTGTTTACCTCGACCTTGATATCGTCGCGCATCGTAGCAATGACGGTTTCCATCGCCTCGCCACGTGCTCGCTCGACGCGGTACAGGTCGTATTTGTTTACCAGCGGTTCGAGCGAACTTCGGCTCGTGACGACCTGCGTGATGCTCGTGAGCTGTCGAGTCAGGCTGTCTTCGTTGATCGTTGGGACAACGCCCGTGGGCAACGTGGAGGGCCTGACGACGATGAGCGTGGTTGACTGGTAGACATTGGGAAGCCGGTAGACAACCCACGCCACCGCAGTCGTGATAGCAAGCACCGGAAGAATCACCAGCCATTTGCGACGTTGCAAAATCCTGATGTATTCACTGGGTTTTCTTTGCCTAAACTCAACGCTCATAAACGCACTCCTATCTTGTTATCTCTGTGCAATCTCTTCTGTTCTCTGTGTGCAGATCACAACGTAGCCAGCGCCTTCTTTGCTTCTTCAACATCAGCAAACGGAGCCTTGTCTCCGAGCCGGATCGCAGCTTCCAATTCACGGCGCGACTCTTCCCTGTCGCCTTTGCCTTTCAATGCCATTCCCAGATGGAACCGATAACTCGCGCTCGGCGTACCGTTCGTCGCGCGAGCGTCTGCTTCGTTCATCGTTACGGCTTTACGCAACTGATCGACCGCCGCGGCGTAAAGGTTCTTTTTGTAGTAGACCCAACCGAGCGTGTCGATGAAGCCGGCAATGTTCGGTTGCTTTTGCACCACGCCCTGGGCCAACCTCAACGCTTCGTCGAGATTGCCTCTTCCCGAAGTCGCGTAGAGCCAGGCCAGGTTGTTGGCGGCAATCGCATTGTTCGGATCCTTCTCCAGGGCTTTCCGGTAATTCGCTTCAGCGGCGTCGAGGTTCTTCCTCTGATCCTCGAGCATGCCGATCAGCGTGTAAGCAATCGCGTTGTCTGGTCGAACGTCGATGATCTTCCGATATTGCGCGATCGCGCGATCTTCCTGTTTTGCTCTGATGTAGAGATTCGCCAGGGCCGAATAAGCCGGCAGGTAATTCGGATCGAGCTCGACGGCCTTGTTCAACTCCGCTTCCATGCCCTCGGCGTTTTGCTGAAAGCTGTAGGCCTGGGCCTTCAAAAAATGTAATGGCGCGACATTCGGGTAGGCACTGATTGCCTGGTCGATCGCGGCATGGGCCTTATCGATCTGCTGGTTCCTGCTATAGATGGCGATCAGGCCATTAAGCGCGTCAAAGTTGGTTGCATCTACCTTGAGCGCATTCTCAAACCATGGAATCGCGGCCTGCGCCTGGTTCTCTGAAATCGCGGCCATCGCAAGGCTGTTGTAAACAATCGGATCGTATGGCGAGATTTGTCTCGCCACTTCAAAGTCTGCACGCGCGGCGGTCGGGTTCTTGAGTTGCAGTTGCGCGGTGCCTCGCACGAGGTACGTTTTCTCGCGAATCTGCGACAGCACTTGCGGCGAGTTCTCGGCGCGGTCAGGAACTGCTTTTTCCAAACGCGAGAGCAGGTCAGAAGCAAGTGCGATGGTCGACTTCTGGTCGCCGGATGCAAGCGTAAGCTGTAGTTGCATCAGCTTGCCTGGGAGATAGTCGGGGTAATTCTTTTCGAGGTCGCCGGCAAACGCGCGGGCCTGGTCCATGAGTCCGAGGCTGTAGTTAACCTGGGCCATGAAATAGAGGCCCATTTTGGAATTGGGTTCCTGTTTCAGGACCTCGTTCAGATCTTCCACCGCGCTCTTTAGATCGTTGTGTTGGCCGCGCTGGGCAAACATGCGCGCACGCAGCAGGAGCGCGCGGCGATCGCGTTTGTCTTTCTTGAGTGCTTCGTCGATCTCAGCAGTCGCGCCGGCGGTGTCGCCACGCGTCAAAAGAATCTCAGTCAAGCGGTAGCGGCCCTGAAGGAAATCCGGCGACTTCGCCAGGATGTCCTTGTAGATCTTCACTGCCTCGTCTGTGCGTTGTATCGACGAATAGAAATCTGCCAGTACTGCCTGGCTCTCTGGTCTATCGGGTTGCAACGCCGCGAGTGCTTTGTATGATTCTTCAGCCTTGTCGAATTGTTTATTGACGAGATAGAAGCTCGCGAGCACGAAACGCGAGTCGCGATTTGTTGGCCCAACCTCGACCGCTTTACGCAGTGCGGCTTCGGCCTCTCCCTGACGATTCGCTTGCGCGAGGAACTTGCCGTATTCCGTGTAGGCGATCGGCGAATTCGCGTTGACTGAAATCCCGCGCTTGTAAAGCTCCTCGGCTTTTTCGCGTTCGTTATTGACCATGTAGAACCGCGCCATACTCAAATACGACTCGACTCTTTTCGGGTCGATCTCGATCGCGCGATTTAGTTCTTCGAAAGCCTTATCTTTTTGCTGCTGAGCGAAGTACACACCTCCCATGAGAATGTGACCTTCGATGTGGTTGGGATCCTTGTCGAGAATTTCCTTAGCGAGTCGTTCCGATTCGGCAATGATGTCTGATCGGCCTCGACCACCCGCGAGAAAGTAGTTACCGAGTTTCACTCGGGCGTCGAGAAAGTTTTTCTCTTTATCCAGGCTTACAGTCTTTCGCAGTTCGTCGAGCATTTCCGGGAAACGCTCGAGACCTTCGAAAGCGCGGGCCAGGCCCCAATGGGCGGCGATAAAATTGTCGTCAATCTGGGTTGCGTTGCGAAACTCGAGCGAAGCTTCCTGAAACTTTGAATCCTTGAGGTAAGTCTCGCCCCGTGCTACGTGTTGCGCTTTTGCTTTTTCGGGATTGGTGCAGCCGGCGAGAAAAAGTGCGGCTGCCAAAAGAAGGCAGAAAAAGGTCAGGTAATATGAATATCCGCGGCACTCACTTTTCATTTAAGTTTTGCTCCGTAATCCGATTTCTTGTTTCAGGCTCGCGAGAATCGCTGGCGGGCAAATGCCGGCAATTCCTAAAACCTGAGACAACTTTCCAAAAAGGTTAATTCATTAACATTTCCGAAACTAATTTTCCGTCCTCTATGGCACAAACTGCGGTAACACCGCCGTGACGGCTGACGCGAACTCGATCGCCGATCGTTCCGCCGACTGTTCAGAATCTGTGATCGGTACAGTAACCCGGACCATCGCTCCATCAGAACGTCGCTTGCTGACACTGTCGAGCACGGTGTAAATCTTGCCCCAGTACTCACTGGCGACATTCCGACCTCTTCCCTGGTACCAGTAGATCATCATATTTCTGAAGTCGCCGTTCTGAATTATGTACTTATTGGCAACGAAGCTACTTCCATCAGGCATTGCAATCGTTGCTTTGCCGGGCGCGCTCAGAGTCCAGCCGGATCCTGGTAAACAGTTCAAAGGGCTGTGATAAGTTGCGCCCGAGCGTTGTGATGCGTAGTAACCCACGTAGAGATTAGCTACCGTGCCTTCGGGTTTTTCAAAGTCCCTCAGCAGGTAGTCACTGGCCCGCAAGACTTTCAGTGTTTCATCATCCAGGATCTTGTCGGCGCCGACTTTTCGCCACTGACCGACAGTCTCGGGAAAGTCATTCAGCTGCTGGCGTTCGACATGCGCTTCGCCGAGGTAGGACCATGTATTAACCACAACCCCGACCAAAACGATCAGGACCAGCAGCACGCCGAATCGCATAGAAGATTTCATAGCTCTGAGCCTTCGGCCGAGACCACTGGACTGATTGAAACAGCAGTTTCAGGCTGCGGCGATTTCCTTTCGACCTGCTCGCCCTCAGCCTGAGTCGGCTTAAAGCGATCAAGTATCATGCCAAGACAGAATAAGAGGATAAAGGCCACGATATAGATGGCCCAACCCGAGAAAGAGTGGAAAAACCCGTCCGCCACTTCTGTCCCGTAATAGTGCGCTAATACACCTGTACCGCTCACTCTGAATGCATTAGTCAAAATGGCAATCGGCACTGCCGAAACGACCAGAATCAGCGAGCGCCAGAACCAGTAGCTCCTGAGCCAGCCAAAACGACCGCCGGAGCCGCTCGAATCGGAAGGCGTGTGCGTGAAGTAAGCGAATACGACCGCGAGCGTGAGCAACGTCATCAGCGATCTGATGCCGCTGCAGGCTTCCACGACTTCGAGTTTCTTTGTATCAAAAGAGTTTAGCGGCTTTAGCTCGATTATGTTTCCACTTCGTAACACGGGGATGCCGAGCATGCTCATCGACCACACGGCGGCACGCGAAGCAAACAACTGCAAAGGAAATGCGATTTTGTTGAAAATGATAGCGGGAATGGGAATCGCGAGAAACAGCAATCCGAGCGGCACGAGCAGCATTCGCAGCAGGCTCAAACCCCAGAAATAGACGCCGATTCCAGCGAGAAGCAGGATCAGCGACAACCTCTGCGTGTAGAGCTCAGCGCCCGCGACACCGGCCCAAAGCGCGAATAAACCAAACAGGATGGCGGCGCTGCCCAGGAGCGGTGACGGTTGACCCTTCGCGTCCGACAGCTTCTCGCGCTGCGTCCACAGTATGTAACCGATAATTAAAGGGATTAAGAGGCCGTGGGAGTAATTCTCGTCGGTCCACCAGTCATTAAAAAGCTTGACCAGGACTGTGACGTAGGCAAAAACAATGGCGAAACCGATGGCAATACCTTGCCACAGTTTCCTGTTGGCCGGGACGACACTCATTCCTAATTCCTTGATAGGTTTCCTCAAGAAAAGGGCAATTTCCCTTGCGAAAACCGCAGGTGACCTAAAGAATCTCTCACCCGGATTTAAACTAGCGCGACCGAAGCTTATCTCAAATCGGCATCGAAAACAATCACCGATGCCTTTTTAGACCAGATCTGTAAAAGGCTTAATGGACCTTCAGTTCCGGGTTCGACTCCGAGATCTAGCCACAAAAAGGCACAAAAGTCACAAAGAATTAAACCAGAACCAAAACTTCTTTTGTGACTTTTGTGCCTTTTGTGGCTATGAATTTACTTGATCGTGACGGTGGGGGCGTTGCTTCGCTCGCCACCGATGATCAGTGATAACTGAACTGTGCCAACGCCCTTCAAGTCAGGTATCAGGATCACCGTGATCTGATCGAGGCCGGGCAACACACCCTGATTGCCGGCGAATTCAACAGGCAGCGTGTAAACGCGACCGTTGCTCAGTCGTGCCTCCACTACGACAGACTCAGCAAAATTCGGTTTGATGGTCCCGCGATTCGTCACGTCGTTCGCTAGGTTGCTATTCGCCGCCGTCGCCGTTACACCGGTCGCGAAGAAGCTCAACCGCGTGCGTTTGTCCAACGCAAAGTTCTGGAGCGTCGTAATGTCGAAGTTACTGGACGTCTGACTCTGACCGTTGACTACGACTGCGCCGCCATTGTCGTCGTCATTGATCGTCATGATCCTCGAACCACTTCGCTGAATACTGACCAGTCCCTGGCAGACGTAACCATCCTGCGAAGAAACGACGATCTCCGAGATGCCCACCTGAACCTCCGCCGGCATGAAGAACTTGATGCCCCACGGTGAAGCATAGAGAACAGGCACCGCCACTCCACCGACAGTCACACTCAAGCCAGCCACTTCGTACGGAACAATTTTGTCGCTCGAGAGTGATGCAAAGACAGTTTGACCAACCATCGGGTACGTGTTTCCCTGGCCCGAGATCGATCCGATGCTGCCCGGTGCGATGGACGACATCGTGGTCATTCCATAGCCGGTGCTTGCCTGGCCCACAACAATATTCGTCCTGGTCTTCGTCGCATTCGCCTGATCGATTGTCGCTTGCCTAATCGTCCCATACCGCATCAGGTCTTCTGCAATCGCGAGATGAGAAGCAACTCGCAACACATCGTTCTTTACATTCGGGCTCGTCGCCGCTCTCAGGGCCAGGCCCGCGCCTGCCTTGCTGAACAACATTGCGGCATTGAGCTGAGCATCTATCGCAGACGCGGCACCGCCAAACGCTCCAGTTTCGGCTTTGAACTCGAGGTACGCCTGCTGGATGTCTGCCGTTAACCCATTGATGTCGGCTGCGAGAGCCGTATTCTCGAGCGAACTGTAGTCGGCCGCCCCAGCGTAGTCCTGTTGAAGCAGGCTGTTGGCGTGTCCCTTCGCTTTGTTGACGCTGTTCGGCGAATTCGTAACAGTGATCGACACCGGCGCTGACGTTGTCGAGAGACCGCTGTTGTCCGTTGCTTTCGCAGTCAAATCGTAAGCGCCTTTCTGCGCACTGGTCCAAACAACGCTGTACGGACTGGTCGTGTCAGTTCCGATCAGAGTGCCTGAACGGTAGAAATCAACCTTGGTGATCGAACCGTTCGAATCTGTGGCGGTGGCGGCGAGAGTGATGTCCATCCCCGCGACGAACGTCGCCCCATTGGTAGGCACGGTAAGCGTGACCTGTGGCGCGCCCGGCGCAGGCGTTGGTGTCGGCGTCGGCGTCGGAGAATTCGATGGAGCACCACCAAAGTAAATACCACTGACCACGGCAGTCCTGGCGCCCGTCTTGTTCACAACGATCTTGACGCGCCCGCTGATGTCCCACACGAGATACTCCCCACCGTTGAAAGAAGAGATAGTTCTGCTGTCGAGCAATGAGTTCGTGTTCCAGTCCAGCACGTCCACGCGCTCTGAACGATTGTTGCCGTCCCAATCCAAACCATAGAGCGCGACGCGGTGCGTCTGACCGTCACTTATATTCAGGTCGAGGATAAAGAACGAATTCGATTCCCACCTTGCAGCGACACGATCGCTGCCACTGGCTTTTTGTAGTGCTCGCAAATCAGCAGTTGAAGACGACCACGTCGCGGTTGAGTTTCCTGACACGCTCAGTTGCGCGTAAGCAGGATACTTCGTTGCGTCGTTGATGGTGTTGAAGCCATCCCCGCCGTACGTGTTCTTCCAGTTGCCTTTCGTAGTTGTGTCCAACTGAACGAATGTGGCACGGCTCGTGGCGACCGGAGTCGGCGTGGGCGTCGGCGTCGGGGTCGGAGTCGGGCTGGAGCTGGGAGTGGGCGTGGGACTCGGAGGTGCAATTGAACCACCGCCGCGCCAAACCAGGTAACGACCACCCATCCGATAGTTCTGGTTGTAGTTCTTCGGAGTACCGTCGGCTAGATTACGAATTCCGTCTGAACCGATAAAAGCAGCGTCGAACAACTCGTCGCCCATAGTCTTGAACGACGGATCGCCCGTAAGTAAATAGGCGTAGCCATACGCACTGAAGATCGTGGAGATTCCCTGCCGCTCGCTGTTCACAACCCACGGACCTTCAGTCGTGTCGACGTAACTGCCCCCACCGGTTTCATACTTCGTTGGGTTGACAGACGTACCACCGTGATAGAAGTACCAGAAAGAGCGCCAATATTTTCCACTGAGACCAGGAACAGGCTCGTTCTTGCGGTATGGTCCATCCTGATATAAATGCCGGCATGCCCTGGTGATCTGATTCTGTATGCTTGTCTTGACCGTGGAGTTAGTCGTCAGGCGGTGAACATCGATGAGCGCGTTCAAAAGCAGTCCGATCATGAACGGCTGCATGATACCGACCAGGTGGCCCCCGTCTGAATCGATGTAATCAGGATCGTTCCAACGCCACGAACCGTCGGCTTGCTGCAACCTTCCGTAATACTGAACGACGATCTGCTCGATGTCTGCGAGGTATTGTGCTCGCATTGCTGCGCCGCCCGTCTCAGTTCCTCCTGCCTGTTTCGGAAACGAATCGGGGAGCACCCTCGCCAACCACGTCGCGTAATGAAGTGCAAACGCACCTTCACGCACGCCGTAGTAAAGCTCGGAGTTGTTCAGGCGCATCTTCAACCAGACGTTGAGGTGATAACGAGTGTAGGCGTTGAGCCAGTCCCACAGTTCCGGACGGCCGTCCAACGCGCGGAGAGCGAGTCCGCCAATCCCGGCATGGCGCGGTGGTGGACCACCAGAGTCGAAGTTTCTGATCGTGCCGCCCTGGACGTACGGTCCCAGCCACCACGAATCGGATACCTTGCGCGCGTAGGTCAGGAAAATCGGATCTCCTGTGCGGCGGTAGGCTACGTATTCCGTGAGTCCGAGATCGTAGTAATGAGTCAGGATGTAGTTGTCGATTTCATCAGGCGTCGTCGGAGCAGTCGCGGGGAAGGCCTCTCCATGAGCCTTCGCCTTCGCGATCTCGGTATCGTCAAACCACCCGGTCGAGGTGGAGAGTTGTGGACCGATGATGAAATCAGCTTCGCTGCCGTCGGCAAGCAAGAGCTCCGGTGGCGGCGCCGCATTTGCCCGTCCGAATGAAACGGTGGGCAGAATCGAGAAAATTACGATGACAAGAACTACAAAGCGGAATTTATAAGAACGAAGAACAGAGATCGATCCGGAAGCTGGCTTTCGGCTCGTAACCATTTGGATGCCTCCATTGGCTTACTGCCGTTGAGTGGATAGGTTAGGAACGACGAGCGTAGGTGTATTCGAATGACGACGGAGAGAAACGACCGCACAAAGCGAAAAGGCCTTTGAGAGCTCGTTCAACCATGCTTCGACACTGTGGTGTGAAAATGGCTTCCGGAATCGCCTTCGGCAACCAGACTATCTTTCTTCCGTCCAATCGGACGAAAGTGGAAGACTCTCGGCTTTGCGTCCCTACCTCACGGCAGGTTTGCCTTTTCGGTGCGTTTAAAGATCAGTTGGTGGACCCTGGGAATCAAGGCGGGCAAACAGAATTAAACAATCTTAATCAGCGGCTGTCAACAGTCATTTTGAAAGGGTTTGTACCTGCAGATCCGACCTACTGCTTCGGCAGGCGCTCGAAGTCGCAGCCGAGTTGTTTGTATTTACTGCGTGGATTTAGGCGGAAATCGCCTTTCTCGGGGCTCAGAAAGCCGATGTCGTTCACCGAACCCGGGTAGAAGTTATTCGCGGGATACAGCGACGCATTCGCCCCGGCGATGACGTTGTTTCGGAACGAAGCCGCCGGCGTAAACTCCCCGAGCGCGACTGTCCCCTCGCCCGTCGCGTCGCCCTTTACTCCATATCCATTCCCATCGCGCGCGGTAATGTTGTTCTCGTAGACAAACCCCGGCGAGGGCTGGCCATGCAGCGTCATGATGTTGCCTGTCTGAATGTGAGTGTTGTTGGAAATGGTCACTTCCGGATACCCCGACATCGTCAGGAACGTCCCCGTAATCCCGATAAAAAGATTATTGGAGATCACCAGCTTTCGCGAGCGTGCCGACGGTTTCACATTGTCCGTGCCCAGGAGGTTCAGCGCGGCGGGACTGTTCTTAACGATGTTATTGGTGAATGTGACGTCCTCGACAATACACCACGGACACGAACCTTCCTGGTTGCGAACAGTGAAGAGGATCGCCGGTCCAGGCTGCGCATCGACCCAATGATTCTCAAAAACGTTGTGATCGACGACGACGCGCCGCGCGTTTTTCAATTCGAAAAGATTCTTGACGGCCCAGTGATGGCCCGCGTAAGAGGGATCGCCAACCTTCCAGCTCAGCGGTTTGAACATGTAATTGTCGCGGACTTCGATGTCGGAAGGAACAAGGTTCGGGATTTTCGGATCCGAGCCACCAAACATTATGTTCTGCGTGGACCCTTCAATGTAGTTGTTGATGATCTTGTACCGGCCGGGACCACTCCATCCGCAGATCGCCTGCGCTTCATATCCCTTGCCATGAATGTCTGAGATGTAAGAGTTGGTGATGTTCGTATCGGCGCTGTTCAGCGAGATACCGCGCTGAACATCCTGCGTCGGGAAGCCGTGAATATAGACCCGGTCGAATACGAAGTGATGTGGAACGGCGTCGAGAGTAGTTTGTTGCGCGTCGCCGAGTCTGATCAGGTCGTGAACGACGACGTTCTCGTCGGCGGTTGAAAACTCGATTCCGATAAACTTGAAGTGATGCGCTCCGGGTTCTGTCTTTACAACTGCCGCGTCTTTTTCAGCCGACTGTAACTTTGCAAACAACGCTGATTTCGCAGGCGAGACACGAACGCCTTCAGGCAGCTCACTGACTCGCGAGCTCTGAATCGTTATGAACTCACTGCCAGACTTCACCGGAAGCGTGAACGGGCCGGTGTAAACGGCGCCCGCTTGCAGGACAATCGTCTCGCCGGGCTTCGCCTGGTTGATCGCGCGCTGGAGATCGCCTTTCGGACCGAGTTGTATAACCGAACCATTCCGTACGACATCGCGCCCGGACCAGGCTCGCTGCACGAATACGATTCCGGCGCCCGCGATCAACAGCGCTAACAACGACACAGCAAGTACCGACGAGGTACGCATTTTCTTATCCGGGAACGACTGCACGTTCGTCTTCGACAACATGACTATCTGCCTTGATGCTGGAATTCTGCTCATGACGAAGCCACGATTCGAGCACGAAAATGTACCAGAGTTGATTCGGAGCCGAGCCTTGCTCTGCCGCAAGTGTTAGACGATCGAGAACGGCGCGAGCGTTTATCCAGCCTTCGCGCGCGAGAACGGATGTTTGCAGCGACTCTGTCAGCGCGTTACGCCAACGGCCGACGAGCCAGCGCTGCACGGGAATCGTGAAGCCGCGTTTACGCCCCGCAGCTAACCGCTTTCCGAGTTTTTGACGCGCTAATGCTCTCAGCAGCGCCTTTGACTGACCGTCGTGTAGACGCAATTCGTACGAAAGCGACGCCGCAAATTCCCACAGGTCCTGGTCGAGAAAAGGCGATCGGGCTTCGAGCGCATGAAACATCGTTGCGCCGTCGACCTTCGTCAGGTATTCGCCGACAAACCTGCCCGCACGATCGTATTCGAGAAACTCGGTCAACACTTTGTGGCCGCTCTCGTGCGACCACTCGATGTCTCTATGTGAAACCGAAATCCCCGACAACCGTTCTCCCAGCATTCCGTGTTGCCAGTACGAAGGCAATCCGTCGTGAGCACAAGCGACAGCGCCCAGACCCCCCGTTGAATAGTTCAGGAACGAACGTAGACGCTTTAGTGAAGCGACTTGTGGAAGCTTTTCGCGATTACTAAGCCAGCCTCTCGCCACGAAACCGGGCATTGTGTGGGCTACTTTTTGCGCCCACAAAAGGTGCCGGTGTTCGGGGTAGCCGAGGAAGACGTCGTCACCACCGTCGCCCGTCAACAGCACCGTAGCCGAACCGGCTACAGCTTTCGAGACGCGCAACATCCCCAACGCCGAAGCACACGCGAAAGGCTCGGCGTACGCGGAAATCAGCTCATCGATGTTTGGCTCTTCGGCGCTGGTCAACTCGAGTATTTCGTGGCGAATTCCCAAACGCATGGCGGTCTCGCGCGCGTCGACAGTTTCATCTGCCGGATCGCCGGGTGTGCCGACTGTGAAAGCCGTAACGTCGCCGCCGAGATGTTTGATAGCCCAACAGACGAGACTCGAATCGATCCCGCCGCTCAAGAGCGCGCCGATCGGAACGTCTGCGAAAAGACGTTTCTCAACAGCTTCCAGGAACAGTCGTTCGGTTTCTTTTACCGCTGCGTCGAAGGAGGGTTGTTTGACTGCCGCTGTGGGTGGTCGCCAGTACTCGCGTGTTTGCACCGTTCCATCCGACCATTCAACGATGCTGGCGGCTCCGACTTTCTGAGCGCCGCGATAAATCGAACGCTGGTCGGTCACATATCCGAATTCGAGGTACTCGGCGACCGCGAGATCGTCGATTTCATCGACGAAGCCGGCAGCGCGCAGCGCGCGGACGGTTGAAGCGAAGGCGATCTGGCCGTTACGACACGAGTAAACAAGTGGCTTGACGCCCAGGCGATCGCGAACGAGGAAAAGCGAGCGTTTATGCTGGTCCCAAAGGGCGAACGCAAACATTCCGCGGAGTTTGCCGAGAAGCGATTGCAGTCCCCACGCCTGGTAGCCAAGCACGAGGACTTCAGTGTCAGTGTGACTCTTGAACTGGTAGCCGTGACGTTCTAAGTCGCGTCTGAGTTCGCGGAAGTTGTAGATTGCGCCGTTGAAGACAATGCCGACCGAGCCGTCGGGCGACTGCATCGGCTGGTATCCGGCGTCACTTAAATCGAAGATCGCGAGTCGACGGTGTCCGAGCACGGCGCCATTCCAAACCTCGAGCCCTTCGCCATCAGGCCCCCTTCGGGCCAGACTCGACAACATCTGGCGAACGCGGTGCTGTGCGTCACCCCGATCGCTGAATCCCGCTAAACCCGCAATCCCGCACATTGATCAAACTCAAACGGCCTGGAGTTCTTTTCCGAGCATCTTCTCCATGAATTCAGAGTACGCCAGGCGGTCAAGGGGAAGATGTATTGTCGTTCCCTGTACCGAACTCAACAACATCGCGTTGGCCAATTCGACTGCGTTGAGTCCTTCGTGTCCCGGACACGTCAGAGTCCCGGTTCCATGAACCGCCGCCACAAAGTCGTCATAAAACACGCTCAACACGTCACCTTCTGAAGGCAGTTGAATCGTGCGCGTCTCGTTTTCGAGGGCGCCCATCAGTTGCGTATCGTTCGCGGTGCGTTCGCGAATGGAATCGCGCAACGTCGCCACCTGCACCTTTCCATTTTCAACCGTGATGCGGCCGCGATCGCAACACAGGACCATCCGCGAGATCGCCGGCGCCTCGATCGTGCTGATGTGAATGTAACCATGCGCGCCGTTGGCGTGGTGCAGAATCGCACTCGCAGTATCTTCGACTTCGATCGCATGCAGATTCGTGTCGCAACGCGCAGTAACTGTTTCCGGCATACCGCAGAGCCACGCATAGCGGTCGAGAATGTGTGGCGCCTGGTTCAACAGCACACCGCCACCTTCGCCCTTCCACGTGCCGCGCCAGGGGCTCGAACGGTAATAGGCTTCCGAGCGCCAGGCGGATTCAATCATCGAGCAACGATACAGAGGTCCGAGCTCACCGCTGTCGAGTAACTGTTTGACGTAGAGATACGCCGGTTCGAACCGCTTCTGGTGTACGACGACAAACATCCCTCGACTCTGGCTGGCTGCATTCAAAACCTCATCAGCCTGCGCGACAGTCACCGTCAACGGTTTTTCGCAGAGCACGTGCAGACCGGCTTTCAACGCGCTTATCGCCAGCTCTCCGTGCAGCCAATGCGGTGTCGCGATTACGACGGCATCGACGTCGCCACTCTTGATCATCTCTTCCGCGCTGTCGAACCAGCGTGAACGAAGATCGGCGGCCACTTTGCGCCCGGTGTTCGCTTGAGCGTCGGTTACGGCAACGAGATCCAGCAGTGGGTTGGAACCGATTGCTCTCGCGTGTTCCTGTCCCATGATGCCGAGACCAATGACGCCGAACCGGATTTTCTTAGTCCTGGCAGCAGTTGCGAGCGGAGTGACTGTGACTTCGGTGCGCGCAACGACCGGAGCAGCAGTCTCTCGAACGACAGTGCTTTTCTCACTCTTCGCCTGATACCGCGTTTGAACTTTCCTGAACGCCGCCGCCACTTCGCTCATGTCCGATGCACTACCAAGGAAAATCTCGTGCGGCAGGAACAGCATGTTCTTAACCGCTGCATCGGCGACAGGCGTGGGCAGCACGCGTAGATACGACGGATGTTTTTCTGCAATGAGTTGTAGCGCCGGTTGTTGGGCCATCGTAGCCGTGTAACCGCGATTGAGCGGAAGGCCCTCAGCCTGCACCGCGCCAATAAAATCTTCAATGCTCAACCCGCCGCACTCTTCGGTGTCGTAACGCATGACGAACATGTGCACACCGTGGCGCTGAACTCCTGGTCCAATACCAAGCGGCCTCAGACACGACACGTCTGCGAGGTGTTCACGTAAGAGCTGGAAATTCTCTGCACGGCGTTGCTGCTCGGCTTCGAGTTTCTGCATTCGTTGGAGCAATATCGCGGCGACATATTCGCTGGCCCGCATGTTGAAACCAAGCGAATGATGGCCCCAACGCTGACCGCCACGACGTGCGCGGCCCACGTTATGGAAGGAGTACGCGCGCTCAAAGATTTGCGAATCGTTGGTGGTGAAGGCGCCGCCTTCGCCGGCCGTCAGATTCTTCGACGACTGAAAACTAAAGCCTGCCGCATCGCCGAGACTGCCGGTGCGTCCGAGCTCGTGTATGCCTCCGTGTGCCTGGGCCGCGTCTTCGAGGAGAACGAGCGAATGGCGTTTAGCGATGTCGCGCAGCGCAGTCATGTCGGCCGGTTGACCAAACAGATGCACGGCCATGATCGCGCGCGTCTTGCCGGGTACGATGGCTTCTTCCACGCGCTGCGGATCGACCAGATAAGTCTCCGCGTCGACGTCGACGAGAGCCACGCCAAACTGCCGGTCAAGAACTGTTGTCGCACTCGCGATAAAAGACAAGTTAGGAACGATGATCTCCCCGCCGTATTCCATGCCGTCGTGATCGATCGCCGCTGTGATTGCGACGCGGAGTGCGTCAGTGCCGTGCGGCAGGAGCAGACCGTACGTGGCGCCGCAGTAAGCAGCCCATTCGGAAGCGAAACGAGTCGCGAGGGGTTGCGGCAATCCTTCGACGCCGGTCAGATAAATCTGTAAGAACCGTGGTGCAATCTTCGTGGTCCATTCAGCGAAAGACGTCGTCGGATAGCTGGGCCACGGTCGAAGGCGAGTGTCGCGGACGGGCAGGCCTCCCTCTTTCGCGAGCGTGCCGGTGAGACGGCCGGGTTTGCCGGGCAGTTGCGGCAGCGTTCGAATCGCGCTCTTTGCCGCAAGCTTGGCTGACTTCCGGACGATTTTCTTGATATTTGGCATAGTTCTTTTGTGTGCTTTTTGGTGCCTTATCGTGGCTCCTTAACCAGAAACATTGGCTCGCGCTGCATCGTCTTGACGATCGTCTCATGTAACGCGCGCGCGCTTGGTATAAACAACAACTCGCTCAAGCCAAGTTTACGCCTGATCAGTAATCCCTGCTCAGCTAACCAGTCCGCCGTCTCCTCGAAACGGCGAGGAACTCTCATGTCCTGTCGCCACATTTGAATTGACCGAACCGAACCATCAACGCCTTTCGTGCGAAGCGTAACCTGCTCGGGCATGTACAAGTACGGAACTCCGGCCGCATCCTCAGCCGTGTGGTACAGCGTGTAAGAGTCCATCGTCGCGCCAAACATCAACACACTCGTATTACCTTCCGCGATGCGCTGATAAGGCGTACCCGCCCCACATGGAGTCTCGCAAGACTCGTGATCGCGCAAAAACGCTTCCGCCTCCGGGCCGTTGCATGCGAGCGAATGACTCGGATGCTGACTCCGCACGATCCCGGGTTGTCGCCAGTAGTAATTCGTAATTGTTCCAACTACGCTCGGCGTCGATCTGAAATCGTAAACAGGCGCCACACCCGTCGCATCCGGATAGCTCCATGTGTGCGTCGGGAGCGCCAGCGCCGCACGATCTGAAATCCAGGATCGCAACGCATTCACGACTGTCGCTGGTCCACCTTCGATCGATCCACACGCCGAGAGCGAACTGTGCACGAAGAGCAAATCAGCTTTGAACGCGCCAAAACTCTCGAGCGCTGCCAGAATCCTCGCCTCGTCCAGGCGGACCAATTTGCGGCGGGCGCGTTTGAAACGCCGGACGACACCCTCTGTAATTCTGTTTGTTACGTTGTTACTAAGTACCATTTGTTTATGCGTGATTTAACTCCAACTCCTCGGCGCGCGACGATTGGCCCGATCCTCCGTTCAAGAGTTGGCCCACCATCACGTCTTTCCATGCCCTACCGTTAAGCCACTGCTCCTGCGGCGGCATGTAACCTAATTTGTCAATGCGATTGCTGATCTCCTCCGGCACGAGATCGCGAAACGCTTCGCGTATGATCCACTTGGTCCAGCCGTCTCTCAACAGCAAACGCTCCGGGAGTTTGAACACAAACTCGACCAGATTGTGGTCGAGAAAAGGAAGCCGGACTTCTCTGCTGTGTGCCATGCTGTTTCGATCCGCGTATCGCAGCAACTCAACCAATCCTTCTCTCGTCGTGTTCCACCACAGGGTTTTACGCAGGGTGGAAAGTTTGCTGAACTCACGGGGATAAACGGGAGTCGAAGGCTCAACCTCAGGAAGAGATCCGCGCCCGCGCAAACTTTTTTTCAGGAGGCGTTTGAGCGGCTCCGGCGTTTTGTGACTAACGAGCCGGCGAAATCCGCCGGGCACGACGCCGTGCAGCGCGAAGCAGTCTCTGCGCCATTTAAGGTAGCCCTGAAGGTTGAAAGAGTTGAGAAGATCGTCAGTCACCTCGTTGAAATATGAATGATAGCCCGCCAGCATCTCGTCGGCGCCCTGTCCGTCCAACAACACTGTGACGCCGTTCTGTTTCGCAAGCCGCATCACACTCCACTGCGCATACACGCTCGTCGACGTGAACGGCTCCTCCTGATGCCAGAAGAGACTCTCCAGCTCTTCAAAGAACTGTTCCGGGCTGGGCCAGACGTCGTGGCGCTCCACTCGATTGCGCCTGGTAATCAGATCCATCCACTTGCCTTCATCTCGAGATGGATCGTTGAACCGCGCGGAGAATGTCTTTTGCACGGCGCTTTCCGGCAGGAGTCGATTGATGATGCTGACGATCGTGCTGGAGTCGAGGCCGCCCGACAAACTGGACCCGACGGGTACGTCTGCGCGGAGCCGCAGGCTAACGGAGTTGACCAGGTGTTCGCGGAACTGTTCGGCATAACGCTCATCGGTCCAACCGTCGATCCTGACTCGCGGATCGATGTCCCAGTAGCGGCGCTTTTGTAGCCGCCCGTCCGAGGTCAGCGTTAGACAGTGGGCCTGAGGCAAACGCGAAATGCCTCGGTAAATCGTCTGTTCACCGGTCTCGACCTGGCCGTATTGTGTGAAAAGAGCGAGCGTTTCTTCGTGGATTTCGCGATCTACGGCACGCGCGGCCCAGAGCGACTTCATCTCGGAAGCGAACGCAAACAGCCGATCTGGAATATAGACGTAATGGAACGGCTTTTCGCCAAACCGGTCGCGCGCGACGAAGATTTTTTTGGCGACAGTGTCCCAGATGGCGAGCGCGAACATGCCGTTGAAGTGTTCGACACATGACTCGCCCCACTGCTCGTAAGCGGCCAGAATTACTTCCGTGTCCGAAGTGGTTTTGAACGTGTGCTGGTAGTTTGAGAGCTCGGTTCGCAGCTCCTGGTAGTTGTAGATCTCGCCGTTGAAGACGATCCACAACCTACCATCCGGGCTCGACATTGGCTGATGACCGCCGGGAGACAGATCCAGAATCGAGAGACGCCGGAAACCGAAAGCGAGATCGAAGTGCTCGGACTGGAAGCAGTCGATGTGGGGCAGGGGCAGGCGGTAATCAGTATCCGGCCCGGCACACGATCGCGCCTCTGCGGTGCGCGTGTTGACCAGCAGATAGCCCTCGTCGTCGGGTCCGCGATGTCTGATGGAATCGTTAGCGAGCTTCAACGCACCGAGATGTATCGGCCCGCCATCCAGATTCCAAATCCCAAATATTCCGCACATCGTCGTCTAATTTGTTTTTGTGCCTTCTGTGTACACAGATTGCACACAAAGCCTTACCAAAACCGTTCGTACACCGCCGCCGCGTTACGCACAAACACTTCCGGGCTGAACCTGCTCACCACCGAATTCCTCACCGCGTCAGGCTCGAACGAAAGGCGACCCGAAATGAAATCAGCCATCGCATCCGCCATCTCCTCCGGTTTGCCGACGTCCACCAGAACGCCCGTCTCTTCATTCACTACAAACTCCGGACCTCCGCAACGCGTCGAAATCACAGGCTTCCCACACGCCATCGCCTCACCGAGCACAACCCCAAAACTCTCATGCAGACTCGACAACACAAATACATCGCACTGCTGCATTCTATCTTTAACTTGTTCGCGATTAAGTGCGCCAAGGAACTGGCAATGCTGAGTCACACCCAACGTCCGCGCCAACTTCTCGAGCTTCAGACGATCGGGACCATCACCACCAATTACCAATTCGAAGGAATTCAATCCGTTGCGCAGAAGAATGTGAACTGCTTCAAGGAGATGACTTAAACCCTTCTGTTCGGCAAGCCTGGCTGCCACGAAGAAGCTTTTCCCTTTTGCGTTCTTTTTGTCAACTCCATTGGCGGGTACAAAAAAATCGGTCCTCACCGACTCGCCGATGATTTCAATGTCTAATCCGGGGTGAAATTCCAGCAATTCTTTCGCTAAAGACGGACTGATGGCAATCACCTGCTTCACGCCAGTCAGAGTGTCACGCGCGAGCTGGCAGCTCAGATCCGTGCCTAAATGCATGGAAAACGGGCTTGAATGTTCGGTGAGTACGACGGGAACGCTATACCGCTGGCCTAATCTCCAGGCGGACCAGCCCGCCGGCAGCACGACGTGGCCATGAATTACGTTCGGTGTGCCCCACTCCTTGACGAGTTTCTTGAAACCCTTTTCCGCGGCGCGCGCAAACGTTGCGTAGTCTGTCGATTCCGGACCATGCGGAATGAGAGGCAGCGCAAACTCACGATACACCGGCAAGCCGGCTTGCAACCTCGTCTCTGAGCGATCGGGAGTATTCGCCCGCGCGATGTTTCGCCAGGCAGCCATGCCCGGAATCAGAACTGCTACATCAAACTCGCTCGACAGCGCGACCGCCTGCTCCTGGATAAACACGCCCGTGATCGGATCGTCGTCGTCTGGATACCATGCAGGTACAAACAAAATCTTCTTCCGCATCTCAGACTGCTCTTTGTAGACCCACGCGTCTTAGTAGTGGTTGGGCCAACTGCCTCGCAAAGTTGAAATCGTCCGCAGTCGGCACCAGGAGTTGTCGGAGTGATGAACCCGTCAGACGGACGTACAGAAATATTGTTAACACCGCGCTGACCGAATAGGAGGCTGTGCTGGTGAGCGAAGCACCAACGATGTCCAATCTCGGAATCAGGTACAAATTCAGGCTCACCGTCACGACCAAAGCGACCGCGGCCACGAACAGATTCAGTCGTGGTTTTCCGATTCCAGCAATGTACGCGGCGAGAATGTTGACCGTGCTGAACGCGACGATTCCCGGAAGTATCCAAACCAGCGCCGCGAACGAAGGCCGGAAAGCCTCGCCATACAGCAACGGTATCGCCTGGCTGGCGACGATTCCCAAACCGAGAGCACTGAGGAAACTCGCGAACAACACAAGCCGGTTCAAACGATTGGTATTTTCGACTGTGTCCTTCGAACTCTGCGCGGCGGCAATCTTCGGCAACAAAACATTCGCCGCCGATTGCGATAAAAGCCAGACCAACTGGCCCAGCGAAACCGCGAGCGTGTAGCGGCCGACGGAAGCATATCCCGCAAGAATCCCGACGATGAAAAGGTCCAAACGATAGTTCAGGAATTGCGTCAGATTGGCCCCGTAACACGGCATTGCAAACGCGATCGCTCCCCTGAAGAGATCACGTGTTCCCGTCGACGCAAAAGCAGGTCGAAGCTCTCGCAGCAGTAAGACGTTTAGAAGTATCGAGATAGTCAAGACCACGGCGAAGAGCACGACGATCGTGATTCGCTGGCCGTTCAGAAACAGCAACCCGGCAAGTGTGAACAGCAGTATCGGCTGTGCGATTCGCGCGATGAGTTCGCAGTGGTTCGACTTTGTGATCTCCTGCCGTCCGACAAGAATCGCTCGCCAGTGGCAAGCCAGCATCTCGAGCAGGAGATACACGGATATCGCGAGTACCCACCAGTTCCGCGCAGCCGGTGGAAGGAAGCGATCCGCCTGGCCAAACTGAACGACCGCCAGAAGAATCAGTCCACAAGCGACGGCCTGTGCGAAGGCCAGGAGCACCAGCCTGCGCGCTAATGAAGGAATGTTTGCGTCGCCGCGCGCGACCTCGTAAGTCACGCCCGCAGGAAGAGAGAGTCCAAGCACCATCAGCAACAGTGTCGCCGTTGCGATGATTAGATCGAATGCGCCTTTTCCAGCGGGGCCGATGGTCCGAGCTATTAAAACGCTGCTGGCGATGCCGATGGGTATGAGGATTAGGTTCGTGCCGAGCGTGTGAACGGTTTGAGGCAGTTTACTTACAGCCTGGAGCCTGAACGCTCGCGAAAATCTTGCGATGTTCACCATAGCTTAGGTTTCAAGCTTCCCACTGTCACTGTTCCAAACCGCATCGAGGAACCAATAAAGCCTCTGTGTCGTCACAGAAGTTTCACGAAGCAGAACGTCCAAGGTAAACGAACTGCTGGAGGCGTGCGACGCCGTGTCGTACCTTCTGCCGCTCGTCAGTTGTCGCCACGCCGAGCAACAGAATCGCGCCGAGATAGATTACCCCGAATGCAGCAAAGCAGACGACTAAAACCACGAGCGGTCGCGCACCGGTCATTGCTGTACGCACAAACAGACAGCTCAACGCGGCTACGCTCGACGCCAGCCCGATTTTGCCGACGTCCTTCAGCAGGACCAGATCTCTCAGTTTAGCGCCGATTACTCGCGTAAACCTTGCCACCAGCACCATGCGCAAGACGAAATTGATGCCTACCACGACTCCGATCGCGCCCGTTAGTCCGAAGCGTCCGATACAGTACCAAAGCGCTAGCACCATCACGATCGACAGTACGATCTGAAGTTTGACCAGAAAGAAGCGGTGGCCTTCGTACGCACGTGCGACGGCATCGACGTCCAACAGCGACAGTGGCAACAGCGTCAGGTTGATGGCGAAGATGGGCCAGCTTTTCGCGTAAGCCGAAGTGAACATCACAGTCAAAAACTCGCGTCCTGTCACCATCAAAACCGCGTACACCGGGAGAATCACGACTGCCAGCTTTCGCGTCGCGTTCGCGAGCAGTAGGACGATCTCGCGCGGCAAGCCCTGTTCTTGAAGATAACTGATCCGCGGCAACATTACCGAGCTTACAGACTCTCGCAGAATTCCGATGAACGGAAGTTGGGCCACGCCGATTGAATAGACTGCGAAGGTCGCTGCACTGAACTGGTGAGAGACGAAGTAGTTGTGAAGATCGGTTTGGATCGTATAGAGGAGGCCCGCCATTCCGAACGGAAGCGCGTATGCGACTTGCTTCAGGGTTAGAGACTTGTCGAATGCTCGCCAGAATCCGGGGAAACGAGTGGAGGCGTACCAGATCAACGCGAGGCTCTGAAGAACTCCGTGGATCATGGCCGCATAGATCAGGGCGGCAACGCTGTCGAAGAGAATCGCAGCCGCGAGTAACAGGATGGTCCGTGTGAGTTGTCCCGCTACGATGAAGATCGTGGCGAGTCGGAGCTCCTGATTGGCTACGGCCACGGTTTCGAGAAACGATGAAAACAACCATAGAAGTATGACGACGCCTGCGAGAGGCGCGTATGACGACATCGCCGGATCTCGGAAGATTGCACCGATCAGCCCTGGCCGAAATCCCAGGACCAGACAGGCCACGAGGCCCATCACCAGATTAAACAGCAGGATGTTTAGAATGACTTGCCCGCGGCGTGCGAGATCCTGTTCGCGTGGAAGGTAGTAATAAGCGCTCATGCCAAACCCGAGCGGCAGGAGAGCGGTTAGAGTGGTGATGATAAGAAACACCTGCTTGAACAGGCCGTACTCGTTTTGGCTGAGACTGCGTGTCAGTAAAACGGGAAGCGCAAACGCAAACGCGAACGCGAGCGTTTTCGCAACCAACAAGCAGAATGCCTGCACCGTCAACGAGCTTCGATATTTTTGCTGAACCATAGCCAGGTCTGTCTTTTTGTGCTTTTTCGTGCCTTTTTGTGGCACCTTGAGTATCTATACTTCCAAGAGCGCGGCGCTTCCACCTTAACTGACCTTCGAGGCGCCATTTCGACGTAAATAAATGCGCCGGAACGTCTCGGGCGCCACTCTCAAACCAAAACAAACCAGGACCAACTTCCAGCCCTGTCGCAAGTTCCTCGCTTCCGTGAAATGCTGGAGCGCGCCGTCAAAATCCCTGCTCCGTAGCTTTTCTTTCCCGTTTTCAAGCGCAAGCTCCGCGAGTGTCCGGTTCAGGTTTACGCGGAACGCTGCCTCCTCGCTGTCGGTCAACTTCTCTTTAGTTCTTATTGTTTCGAGCACTGACAACGTCCGCTTGAGTTGGCTGATCGTATCTCCCGACAGCCCACTCTCCACGATCCGGTGTTGCGCGAGAACCTTCTCTTGATACGCGAATCGCGCCCCGTTCTTCGCCAAACGCAGCCACAAGTCAAAATCATGACCACGCTTAATTCCCTCATCAAACAACCCAACCGCGAACACCGCTTCTTTGCGCGCGAGCACCGCAGACGTAATCACAGTCACCTCTACCGCGAGCAGACTCTCCGGCGTAACTTCGCCACGAGAAGGTTGGACCTCCATGAACGTCCGCCCCGCCAACGGAGACTCACCGAACAGCAACGCATCAGCGTAAACCACATCCGCATTGCACGACTCGAGCAGCTCCATTTGCTGTTCGAGAAACGCCGGCGACCACGTGTCGTCCGCATCGAGAAACGCAACGAACTCTCCCCGCGCGGATCGCAATCCCGTGTTGCGCGCCGCCGCAGCCCCGCGATTCTCCTGTTTGATATAGCGAATCCGCGCAGCGTGCGGCTCGAGCACGCGCTCCAGTTCCTCGGTATCAGGCGAGCCATCGTTGATTACGATCGCTTCGTGAGATGTATAGGTCTGGTCGAAAACTGAATTGAGAGCTTCGCCGATGTACTCCGACACATTGTAAGCAGGGACGATGACACTGACGGCGGGGCGAGGACTTTGGGTGGGAGGAATTTTAAGTGATGCTATTTCGGCTACTATCATATTTCGGCTTGCTGATGGGTCTTCGTCGCGGTGGCTACAAAAAAGCCATTCCGCTCAGCTCGTATGTCTTCAAAGCCGGTCTTTCGAAGCAGCTTGCTAATCCCCCTGGTCGTTTGAAAAGATTCGTAGTAATCCTTCCGGAACGGCAAGTGAAACTCCCTGCCTACTGAATTCAATGTTATCCCATTCGCGATGACGTACATGCAAACCATCGCGCGACGGAAGTTGAAGCGCGATAATGCTCCCGCCGTTTCTTTGAGAACCATCGAGTAGGGATGCAACGTCAACCACACCCTGCCGCCAATCCTAAGCACACGCCAAATCTCAGACAACGTGTCGTGCAGTTGCATGTAGGGTAAAGCAACTCGCGAGAACACAAAATCCAGTCGTTCACTTTGGAAAGGTAGAGTCTCTGCGCGTGCACAAACGAACGAGATCGTCTTATCAAGCTCTCTTCCCAATGCAAGTGCTGATCTATCGACGTCGAGACCGATGACTGTCGTGCCCGGTTCGAAGTTAGTCGCGATCAATGTCTGGCCCGCGCCGCATCCGACGTCGAGAACCAGCCGGTCTGTCTTTGTCACAGGCGGCATGATGCGTTGGGAATGTCCCGCCGTGGTTGCGATTTGAAGTTCATCAAGATGGTAGTTACTCGGCTCCATTCGCGTTCAACTCTGGCCCACCATATGAGACGTGTTCGAAGTAGGGATTGTCTGCCGTGCGCCGGCAATCGGCCGCATCACGTAATCTCGATACTGCGCTGGATCGCCCGACTGACCCTCCAGTGCTGCCGAGACCATGTTGAAGACTTCTCTTGCCGTCGCAAAATGGACCTTGAAACGGCCGTCGGCGTTCCCAAACTCCATGACTTCAGTCATGAACCGGCGCAGTTCGTCGCCGATCATCTCATTTTGATCCTGCTCGAAGAACGCGTGGCAATGGAGTTTAATGAAGATCCAATCGGGCCGGCCTTTCACTCCGATGTGCGCTCCCCGCCAACGCCTGAACCGATCCATTTTCAATGGATAATTGCGTGCGAGCGCGCCGTCGTCGAGTCGTGGCACTGGCAAGCCATGAACTCGCCTGGTCCAATCAAAAACCAGCGGCCCGTTGATGATTATCGGGAGAGTTGGTTTATCGCCGACTTTCAAATCCGGCCCCGATCGATGTGGTTTGGCCTCGGTCAGCGGGTTTCCACACTGATAGATGGAATTGATTTTAGGTACCTGTGACTGGTCCGGTGCGGACGGCAAAGTGAAGTCGGCATAGCAGCCTGTCTCAGCCAGCACTTGCATCTCTGAATCGACGCCACAGTTTCTGCCACCGGCAGAGTTAGCCAGCGCAACGTTGCCGTGAACGAAGGCATAGCGCGGTGGCGCCGCGGGATTTTCGTACGAGAGGCAACCGTGTTTGTACGCGAGGGTGTCTCTGAACGTCTCCAGCGCATATCGAGTGTTTTCTGCGTTATCCGGTTTGTCTACGCCGTGATGAAGATGCACCTCGACCTCGCCTAAACCTTCAGCCTGGAGAGCGCACAGCTTTTCAATAGATGCGAAATCGTATTGCTCGGCTGGGAAAAAATAGGTGTGACGGAAGTGAGTGCCGTCATGATCCTGAAGTGAACGGCCAGTTTGGGTGGCCAACTTGCACCAGCGGTCAACCGGTCCCACTGCCTGCTTGCCGACTCCCGGCTCGAAGTGATTTGCAACTACAAACACGACGTGCGTGAGGCCGTTTTGGCTGTCGCCCGATTCCATCAGGTTGCGAGCTCGCCACAAGGGATATCGCACAAGCCAGGGTAAAGACCACTTGAACTTGCTGACAATGTCCTTTTGCTGGTTCCCCAAGGTTCTCCCGAATGTATAAAGACTGGCTGGTACGTGAGGGCTAGATAATAAGTCAATCGAGCCACAAAAAAGAAGCCCCCAAAGGAGCGGCGTCCATTATTAGTACTTGAACCAGTAATAAATCAATTTTATATACTCACCCGCGACGTCGCGCCACCCGTTCGGCTGCAACCACCAGGACGCATTCGACGACGACGGAACCGCGTGAAGACCAACCGTAATCCCCGTTCCCGCGAAACTCTGTCGCAGGCTCCGCAACGCTCTTCTCGAATGGTAAGCCGAAGTCACGACCAAAACGGACCGCACTCCCTGCACCCGTGCATAGTCTTTCAATATCAAAGATTCATCGCGCGTACTCGAAGCAACACCCGGAACGATTCGTATCCTCTCAACCGGAACACCCGCTTTGATCAATTCGTCCGTAGCTCGCTCGACGAAATAAGGATTTCGCTGCAACGCGCTGGACCACCCACCGCGCATGTGATCGTCCGTCAGCCAAATCAGCGGCGCTCTACCGGCGCGATATAACTCCGCGGCTTTGTGTGTGCGCTCGACGTAAGCACTCGAACCGCTGAGCACGACGATCGCATCCGCGGAACTGAGATCTGCGTCGACAACGAGCGCGCGCGCAGCCACCCAGGCGACAACTTCCCAGGCAACAATAAACACCAGCAGCCCTAACAGTATTCTGCGCCAACTTTTCAAAACCACTTCGCTCTTTTGATTAAACAATCAATGACCGTCAGATCTCCGGCAATACTGATCGTGTGCGTGCCGAGCAGCTTTTTGTCCCAGTTAGGAAAAATGTTTGAGACCTGTTCTTCATGAAACGCGTCCGAGTCCAGCCGGGTTACTCTGTTTATCGAAATCGCGTAACCATAAAGACCGGAAGAATCCTGTGCCGGCCGATAAAGATCTCCGTTCCACTCAAACAACTTGCCTGCCGGACGAGAGCCTCTCACGTCCGACTTAACCGGATTACGCGGGTGCGGTGTCCATGGTCCCAGCGGGCTCTCGGCCGAGAATAAAGACAACTCGTCAGGAAAGCTGTTCTCCGCGATCGAAACAAACATCCACCACTTGCCATCGATCTCAGCCAGCGTCGCGTCCTTCGCGCGCACACCAGTCATCAGAACTTTCTCTAATTCCCATTCATACGGAAAGTTTGTGCTGCGGTACAACTCGACAGTTCGATTAGCAGCAGTCTCCGGCACCATGTAGTAATTGTCGTTCCACTCAAATACAAACGGATACGACAAGTGATAGTCGCGCTCGAGCACCTTCGTTGGACCATTCACAACGCCTCGCCGATCGAGCTCAATTAGCGAGATGTGACCCTTTCCGGTCTCGTTCAAATACTCTTCCAGAAAGACGTAATAACGATCGCCCGCTTTGATCGCGCTCGGATCCGCCCAGAAGCGATCCTTCGGCGGCAGCAGAGTCTTGAACCGGTACATCGTGTTGTTCGAATCTGAGGGGCCGGATCTGAACCTGTATGACAGCACCCACTGATTCTTATTGAAAGCACTTCGAACCTTGCCGGCTGCATACTTCGTCCCAAGCCGCGACAGCCGCGAAATCAACTGGCGGTTCGTCGGCATGCGGAACAGTCGATTCGAGTACGGACGGTAAAGTTGACTGTCGGGCAGGCAAACGGGATGACCGGCGGCAAGATCTCTTAGTTTTCTAACAACGAAGTCGGCGGACTTCCAGTACAGGTTGTTGCGGTTTGCCTTCACAGAAAACCTGTCGGCCGTCGGCGACATTGAACGATAAATGACGCGGCCGTTATCCAGGTCTTCGGTGAGAATCTGTAAAACTGATCCAGTTACGGGTACGCCATCCATCACTTCCCAGAAC